>JBEVDH010000206.1:0-17045 GCA_040514115.1 Comamonas sp.
GGCGCTGGGCGTCAGGTTCACCTGCTCGGCGGCCTGGGCAAAGCTGCCGTGCTGCACGACCGCGGACAGGGTCGCAAGCCACTGCATTTTCATGAGTTTTCCTTGTGTATCGAACGACGAAGCATCAAACAACGCTGTTGCATTGTCTCCTAGCATCAGAGCCTGTTCCATCCGCATCGACCATCCATGCCATCCACTTTCCGCCTCGAGGAGTTTGCTGCGCCCAGCTCCGCGTCCCCCGCCAGCGCCGGTGCGCCCGCAGTGCCGCGCCGTCTGCGCAGCATCCTGTCGCTCGATGATTTCGAGCAGGCTGCACGTCACTTCCTGCCCAGACCCATCTTTGCCTATGTCTCCGGCGGCTGCGAAACCAACCGCTCGCTGCAGGGCAACCGGAGCGCGTTTGCCGAGCACGCCTGGCAGCCGCGGATACTCACCGACACCTCGCGCCGCACGCTGGCCACCCCGCTGCTGGGCCACCAGTACGCGGCGCCCTTCGGCATCGCGCCGATGGGCATCAGCGCGCTGTCGGCCTATCGCGGCGACCTGGTGCAGGCACAGGCTGCCGCGGCGGCGCAGATTCCAATGATTCTCAGCGGCACCTCGCTGATCCCGATGGAGGAGGTGGTGCGCGCCAACCCCGCTGCCTGGTTCCAGGCCTATGTGCCCGGCGAGCCCGAGCGCATCCGCCAATTGCTCGACCGGGTGGAGCGCGCCGGCTTCGGCACGCTGGTGGTGACCGTCGACACGCCGGTGTCGGGCAACCGCGAGAACAACCTGCGCGCGGGTTTCTCGACGCCGCTGCGCCCGAGCCTGCGCCTGGCCTGGGAAGGGCTCACGCACCCGCGCTGGCTCTGCGGCACGGCGCTGCGCACCTTGCTGCAGCACGGCATGCCGCACTTCGAGAATTCGCAGGCCCAGCGCGGCGCGCCGATCCTTTCGTCCACCGTGACGCGCGACTTCGGCGCGCGCGACCACTTGAACTGGGAGCATTTCGATCTGATCCGCTATCGCTGGAAGGGCCGGCTGGTGATCAAGGGCATCCTGCACCAGGACGATGCGCTCAAGGCCCGCGAGCATGGTGCCGACGGCATCATTCTTTCCAACCACGGCGGCCGCCAGCTCGACGGCGCGGTGTCGCCCATGCAGGTGCTGCCGGGCATTGTCGATGCGCTGGGCCCACAGTACCCGGTGATGATCGACAGCGGTTTTCGCCGCGGCAACGACGTGCTGCTGGCGCTGGCGCTGGGCGCGAAGTTCGTGTTTGTCGGGCGTCCCTTCAACTACGCGGGGGCCGTGGCGGGCGAGGCCGGCGTGCGCCATGCGATCGGCATCCTGGCCTCGGAAGTCCTGCGCAACATGGCGCTGATCGGCGCCACGAGCCCGGCTGCTCTCGGCCGCCACCATCTCGCATGAAAAAACGCCGGCATCCATGAGATGCCGGCGTGCGCCGCTTCAGCTGGCAAGCATCACTCCAGCTTGATATTGGCCTCGCGGATCAGGCTGCCCCATTTGGCATGTTCGGCCTTGATGAACGCGCCAAACTGCTGCGGCGTGCCCGTCACGGGAATATTGCCCTCGGCGGCCAGCTTGTCCTGCACATCCTTGCGCGCCACCATGGCAACCACTTCCTTGTTGATGCGCGCCACGATATCCGCGGGCATGCCGGCCGGGCCGACCAGTCCGAGCCAGGTGCTGGCGTCGAAACCGGGGAAGCCCTGCTCGGCCACCGTAGGCACATCGCCCATCACCGGCAGGCGCTGCGCGGAGCTCACGGCCAGTGCGCGCACGCGGCCCCCCGTCAATTGCGACATCACCGACACGCTGTTGCCGAAATACAGCTGTACCTGCCCGCCCAGCAGCTCGTTCATGGCCGGGCCCGCGCCCTTGTAGGGCACCTGCAGCACCTCGATGCCGGCGCGGCGCGTGAGCATCTCGCCGGCGAGGTGGCCCACGGTGCCGTTGCCCGCGTGCGCCATGCTGAAGCCATCGGGCTTGGCCTTGGCGGCCTTGATGAAATCGGCCAGCGTCTTGAACGGAGAGTCGGCGCGCACGACCAGCACCACGGGCTGCACCGCGATCTCGACGATCGGCGTGAAGTCCTTGAGCGGATCGAAGGGCATCTTGGCGTAGAGCGCCGGATTGATCGACAGATTGGAGGCCTGGCCCATGCCGATGGTGTAGCCGTCGGCGGGCGCCTTGGCCACCACGTCCAGGCCGATGTTGCCGGCCGCGCCCGGGCGGTTCTCGACGACCACGGTCCACTGGTTGAGCACCGTCAGTTTCTCGGCCACCAGGCGCGAGTTGGCATCGGTGCCGCCGCCCGGCGGGAAGGGCACGATCAGCCGGATGGGCCTGGACGGGTATTTGGCTTGCGCCCAGCTACCCGGGGCGGCGCCCGCCGCGATGGCGCCAGCCGCAGCTGTCTGAAGAAAAGTACGTCGTTGCATGGAATGTCTCCTGTTGTTGTCTTTGTTCCTGCAGGGGCGCCGCCTAGATGGGCAGGCCCTTTTCGCGCAGTACCGCGTCGAAGCGCTCGGGATCGGACGTGCCGCTGCGATTGGTCTCGCGGATCTTCGCCTCCTTGACCAGATGCGCGCGGGTCTTGGCCAGCACAGCGGCGGCCTGGTCCGCGGGCACGGCAATTACGCCGTCGGCGTCGCCGACAATCAGATCCCCCGGCATGACCACCAGGCCGGCGCACGAGACTGGCACATTGACCTCGCCCGGGCCGTCCTTGCTCGGTCCGCGGTGGGTGTGGCCGCGCGCGAAGATCGGCATGCCGTCTTCGGCCCATTCGCACAGGTCGCGGATCGCGCCATCGATGACCAGGCCGCCCAATTTCCTGGCCACGCAGGTGGTGCGGATCAGGCCGCCGACCAGCGCCTGCGACACATCGCCGCCGCCGTCGATCACCAGCACGTCGCCGGGCTCGACCATCATCAGCGCCTTGTGGATCATCAGGTTGTCACCGGGGCGTACGCGCACCGTGACGGCCGGGCCGCACAGCACGGTTTCAAGCCGGCGGTGGTACTGGCGCAGGCCCACGGTGCCGATATTGCGGCTCATCGAATCACCAATGGCCGCCACCGGCATCTCGCTGAAGGCCGCGACGGTCTCGGCGTCGGGGCCGGCGGCGCGGGGATTGATGCGGTAGCCTGCGGGCCACGCGGTGTTGTTGCTCATGCAATGCTCCGGTTGTTGTCTTGGGTAAGCACCTGCGGGTTCACGCAGGAGGAGGAATCGGGGGCCTGACCGGTCAGGAAGCCCAGCACGTTGTGGGCCGCGCCCGTGGCCATGCCTTCGAGCGCAGCCGCGGTCGAGCCGCCGACATGCGGCGTGAGCACGACATTGGGCAGCGCCGCCAGCGCGCTGCCTTGCGGCAGCGGCTCGACGGCCATCGTGTCCAGACCCGCGGCGAACAGCGCGCCCGAGCGCAGCGCGTCGACCAGCGCCGGCTCGTCGATCACCTCGCCGCGCGCCGTGTTGACCAGGATCGCGCCGCGCGGCAGCCGGGCCAGCCGGTCCGCGTTGATCAGGCCGCGGGTATGGGCGTTCAGCGGAATGTGCAGGCTCAGCACATCGGCCAGCGGCAGCAGCGCGTCGAGCGAGTCATGCAGCACCACGCCCGCGACGGGCGCGGGGCCGCGCAGCCCGGGATCAAAGGCATGCACCTCCATGCCCAGCGCCAGCGCGACCTTGGCAACGCGCTGGCCCACCTGGCCAAAGCCCACCAGGCCCAGGCGCCGGCCACCCAGCTGCACGCCGTCTTGCGCCCGCGTCCAGCGGCCCGCGCGCAGCTCGCCGTCGAGCCAGGCCACCTTGCGCGCCGCGGCCAGCATCAGGCCCAGCGTCAGCTCGGCCACCGACTGCGCATTGGCGCCAGGCGTCACATACACAGGGATGCCGGCGGCGGTGGCCGCGGCCACGTCGATATTGGGCACGCCCACGCCATGCTTGGAGATCACCTTGAGCGTGGGGCAGGAGCGGATCGCGGCGGCCGACAGCATGGCCGTGCGCGAGATCACCGCATCGATCGGCTCGCTGGCCAAAGTGCTTTCCACCTCGGCCGCGCTGTTGCCATCGCGCATGAAAAGCACGCGGCAGCCTGCGCCTTCGAGAATGCGCATGCCTGCCGGGGCCAGCCTGGGGGCGGTGACGAAAATCGTGAATGCCATGTGGTCTCGTTGTTGGTTTTCAGGAGGACCCCTGATGCTGACCCATTCTGCGCATCCGAATTCATTCGGTCTATTCGATAATGTTCATGAACTCATTTCTTTTGGTAATCGAAACGACCTGCCATGGACCTGCACCTGCGCGATCTGCGCTACTTCGAGACCGCGGCCGAACTCGGCCACTTCGGCCATGCCGCCGAGCAGCTCGCGCGCAGCCAGCCCGCGCTCACCAAATGCATCCAGCGCCTGGAGGAGGCCTTCGGCAGCCCGCTGTTCGAGCGCGACGGGCGCGGCGTCAAGCTCACGCCCGTGGGCCAGATGCTGCTGGGGCGCGCACGCCTGCTGCGCAACAACGCCGAGGAATTGGTGCGCCAGGTCAACGAGTTCGCGCAGGGCCATGCGGGCCATGTGCGCGTGGGCAGCGGGCCGGTCGCGGCCGACCACCTGCTGCCGCAGCTGTGCAGCCTGGCGCTCGAAGGCGGCCACAAGACCACCATCAGCATCGTGGTCGGCCCGAGCTGGGAGCTGCGCGAGCAATTGCGCGAAGGGCGCATCGACCTGCTGGTCGGGCTGACGATCGACGGCGACCCGACAACGGTCTCGTACCCGATTCTCGAAGACGTGGTGGTCGTTGCCGCCAGCCGCACGCACCCGGTGTTCGCGTTGCCGCGCGTCACGATGCAGACGCTGCTGAACTACCAGTGGGCGCTGCCCGCACCCGTGATTCCCAGCCGCCAGTGGCTGGACATGGCATTTTCGACGCAGGGCCTGGCCACACCCAGCGTGCAGATCGAGGCCAGCTCGATTGCCTTGCTGCCGCGCATGATCGCGCGCACCGAGCTGCTGAGCTTCGTGTCGCGGCACACGCTGGAGCTGCAGCGCGGCGACGACCTCAAGGAGGTGCGCCTGAAGGCCACGACGCTGCGCCGCCAGCTCGGCGTCACGGTGCGCGCCAGCGGCGAGCTCTCGCCCGCGGCGCAGCGCATCGTGGAGCTGCTGCGCAGCAAGGTGGGCGCCATCGCGGCGCAGCCGGGCGCCGACTGATCAGAAAATTCCCATGGACAGCCCCTCGGCCAGGGCTTCTCCAAGCTCCCGGCAGGTCTGCAGATCTTCCGCTGCGATGTGCTTGGGCGCCAGAATCGCCTCGGGCGTCTGCGCATGGGTGCAGACAATCAACGGCTCGGCCACCGCCTTGAGGCGCCAGCCGGTGGCAATGCGCGCGATCTGGCGCGCGGCGTTCTGGCCGTCGCTGCCCGCGCAGATCAGGCTCGCATAGGGCCGCCCCTCGATGCGCCCGAGCGCGCCGTAGTAGCTGCGGTCGAAGAAATCCTTGAGCTGGCCGCTGATCGCCGCGAGGTTCTCGGGCGTGGCAAATAGATAGCCGTCCGCTGCCAGCACATCGCCGGCACCGGCGCCTTGCGCGTGCCGCAGGCGCACAGCAACGCTGCCCTGGGCCGCCGCGCCATCGTGCGCGGCCTGCGCCATCTGGCGCGTGCCGTCAGTGAGCGAGTGGTAGACGATCAGCAGGGTCTTGCGGGACATGGGGGCAGCATAGCGCGGTGCACATGAATGCACACGGGGCGGCTGCACAACCGAGCGCCTGCAAGGGCCTGGAGGCTTCTGCCGCCGCAGCTTCGCCGTGAACGTCGGCATGCGCCGCAGGGCATGCCCGCCAGCGCCCGAAAGTGTGGCGCAGGCCGATTTCGTCACCGGTGCGCCTCTTTTGCAGGCGTCAGGCGTGGGGCTCAGCGAGGGGGCCCGCCTGCCAGAGCCTTATTGCTTGGGTAATTCCATGGTGAAGCGAACGCGTCGATCCGAGCAACTGCCGGTGACGTCGCCGCCATGTGCTCTTGCGACCTGCCGCACGATGAAAAGGCCCAGCCCAAGGTGCGTGCGGTCCTTCTGGGCGGAGTCGCTTTTTCCTTGGCGAAGAGGCTCGAACAGCTTGTCGATATCGTCGGGCGGCAGCACGCCCGCATTCTCCACGCATATCCGCACGCCAGCAGCGTGGCCCTCCAGCGTCACCGTGATCGGCTCGCCGGCATCGCCATGCTTGATGGCGTTGGAAACCAGATTTCCAAGGGCCTCTCGCACCCAGGACTCATCGAATGCACCCTGGGTCGGGCCTCGCGCTACGTAGTCCACCCGCGCCGCGGGGTGGGCCGCGCACTGCAGTTCAAGCTCGTCGGCGCAGGCAACCGCGAGATCGACCGGTGCCAGTTGCAAGGCCATGCCCATGCCAAGGCTGGATCTGCTGTACTCGAGCAGCGTATCGAGCAGTGATTTCATGCGTGCGACGCCTCGCGTAAGCATCGCGGTCTGCTGCACAGGTGCGATGCCTTGCTGGCGCAAGACAGCGGTGGTGAGCGAAATGGTATTGAGGGGGCCGCGCAAGTCGTGCCCCAGGACACCCAGGAAAATTTCCCGCCATCGCTCGCGCTCTTCCGCGTAAAACTTCACCGACTCCGCCACCGCTTGGTCAATCGCCTCGTTGAAGCGCATGATGTCCTCAATGGCATTGGGCTGCATCACGTGTTTCTCCGCCCACAGTCGAAGAATGCTGGAGCGCAATGCCCGAAATTCCGCGACCAACTGCTCGATGTCGATCCCCTCCTGGGCTCGCGTCAACCCGTGTATCTCGGCCGAGGTCTGAGATGCAGCTTCAGGTCCATCTCCATGCGACTTGGCAATGGCTTCCGTCCTACTCTGGGAAGTTCTCAAGTCGGCTGAAATGGCTTTGAGCACTTGCGGCAAATGATCGCGAAGGGCTTTTTCACCGGTATGTTGCAAGGCTGGGATGGTGCGCGCAAAAGCGACTGCCTCGTCCAGGATCTGGACATGAGCGGTTTCTAAAAATGTAGCGAGTCGCATGATGGTTCATCCCTTTGGGACCTCCTTATACAGGTAGACAGCGAAACCCGCGAATGTATGACCAAACTGATGATTCTGATTGCTGATGACCATGCGGACTCCGCAGATGCTCTTGGGCTTGTAATGGAGATGGATTTTCCGAAGTCACTTGTCGCCGTCACCTACGGTGCCCGGGAAGCTTTGGAGCGAGGGTCGAGGCAACGGCCCGATGTCGCCCTGCTGGATATGGAAATGCCGGAGATGGATGGAGAAGCGCTCGCCCGCGCTTTACGCGTCCTCTACCCTGGTCAAGCACCGCTGCTGATCGCTTTGTCCGGGAACCTGCCCTTGCTCGAGGAAGCCCGCGGCAATGGCGTTTTTGACTGCTGCATGAGCAAGCCGATTGATGTCGATGCCCTCGTGCGGATGGTGGAGAAACGGCTTGCTGCCATCGAGGCGGGCCCTGCTGGGGCGCTATAGGTCAGCAGGCGGTTTGCCAGCACCAGGAACAAATGGGTTTGACGGGTTCGTACCTGTCGCTGGCCCCGAGGCAATCTGGATGCACGGATCGGCAGGCCGCCGCAAAAGAAAAACCCCGCTATCTTTTGGATAGCGGGGTTTCCTTTACTGACTTGGTGCCGGAGAGATGAATCGAACACCCGACCTTCTCATTACGAATGAGCTGCTCTACCGACTGAGCTACACCGGCTTAAGCCTCAAATTATATACCAGAATGATAGCCGGTCACGCGCTCGACCTCATTTTTTGAGCCGAGGATCACGCTCACGCGCTCGTGCAGCTGGGTCGGCTTGATCTCCAGGATGCGCTGCTTTCCGTTGGTGGCGGCGCCGCCGGCTTGTTCGACCAGCCAGCTCATGGGGTTGGCTTCGTACAGCAGGCGCAGCTTGCCGGGCTTGTTCGGCTCGCGCTGGTCCCAGGGGTACAGGAAGATGCCGCCGCGCATCAGGATGCGGTGTACGTCGGCGACCATCGAGGCGATCCAGCGCATGTTGAAGTTCTTGCCGCGCGGGCCGTCTTCACCTGCCAGGCATTCGTCGATGTAGCGCTTCACGGGGGCGTCCCAGTGGCGCATGTTCGACATGTTGATGGCGAATTCCTTGGTGTCTTCGGGACTGCGGATGTTCTCGCGCACCAGCACGAACGAGCCTTGCTCGCGGTCGAGCGTGAACATGGCCACGCCGTCGCCCACCGTGAGCACGAGGGTGGTCTGCGGGCCGTAGATGCAGTAGCCGGCCGCGACCTGCTCGAGGCCGGGCTGCATGAAGTCTTCGTCATGCACGCCGGGGTGGCCTTCGGGCTTCTTGAGCACGCTGAAGATGGTGCCGATGGACACGTTGCCGTCGATGTTCGACGAGCCGTCGAGCGGGTCGAACATCAGCAGGTATTCGCCCTGGGGGTAGCGGTTGGGCACCACGTAGATGCCTTCCATTTCCTCGGAGGCCATGGCCGCGAGGTGGCCGCCCCATTCGTTGGCTTCGATCAGCACTTCGTTGGCGATGATGTCGAGCTTCTTTTGCACTTCGCCCTGCACGTTCTCGGAGCCGGCCGAGCCCATGACGTCGCCGAGTTCACCCTTGTTGACGGCGAAGCTGATGCGCTTGCAGGCGCGGGCCACGACTTCAAGCAGCAGGCGCAGTTGCGGGGGGATGCGGCCGTCGACGCGTTGCTGTTCGACGAGATAGCGGGTGAGGCTGGGGCGTTTGCTCATGGCGGAAATCCGTAAATTACAAAAAAAAGGGCATGGCCCATAAAACTGGCGTGGTCCAGGTCGGGGACACCGAGCAAGGGCCGCCCCGCAGCGATGGTGTCGTCCCCCTCCACCGAAGGATGAGAGGGGGAAGCGACGCAGTCGCTCAGGGGGTGTCTATTTCAATCTGCCAGCGCGCGAGTTACCACTTCGCGGACGTCATTGCTGAGGTCCGGGCGCGCGGCCACGCGTGCGATCGCTTCGCGCGCGGCACTGCGGTAGGGCTCGGCCAGCTTCTTCCAGCGGTCCAGAGCGCGCGCCAGGCGCGCCGCGACCTGCGGGTTGATCGCATCGAGCTCGAGCACGCGCTCGCACCAGAAGCGGTAGCCGCCGGCGTCGGGGCGGTGAAAGGCGCCCGGGTTGCCGCTGCAGAAGCTGAAGATCACGCTGCGCGCGCGGTTCGGGTTCTGCAGCTGGAAGTCCGGGTGCTGCATCAGCTGCTTGACGGCCGGCAGCACCTGGCCGCCGCGGTCGGTCGCGCCGGCTTGCAGTGCAAACCACTTGTCGAGCACCAGCGCCTCGGTCTTGAACAGCGCGTGGAAACGCGCCAGCGCATTGCTCGCCAGCGGGTGGTCGCTATGCACCAGCGCCGAGAGTGCATTGAAGCGGTCGGTCATGTTGGCCGCGTCCTTGAAGCTCTGGTAGGCGCGGGCAGGCCACACCGTGTCGCCGGTCTGGCGCGCATCGAGGCACAGCATGTGCAGTGCCATGCCGGTCAGCGAGCGGCGGCCGGTCGAGATGGGATCGGGCCGGTAGGCGCCCGTGTCCTGGTGGTTCTCCCAGGCCCAGGCCCAGTCCTCGCGCAAGGCGGCAGCGAGCTGCTGGCGCAGCGTCTCGCGCACCGCGTGCACGCGCTGCGGGTCGACCTCTTCGAGCTGCTCGGACAGATAGCTCTCCGAGGGCAGGCCCAGCACCAGTTCCTTGTAGGCCGCGTCCAGCGTGGGGTGGCGCAGCACGCTGCGCATCGCCTCGGCAAAGCGCTCGGGCAGCAGGTTCTGCGCGATCTCGCCATTGGCCTGCACGACCACAGCCGGATTGTTGATCGCGCCCAGCGCAATGCGCTGCGCGAGCTGCTGGCCGGCTTCCCAGCGGTTGAACGCATCGCTGTCCTGCGCGAGCAGGGTCAGCAGCGCGTCTTCGCTGTAGTCGTGCTGCAGCGCCACGGGGGCGGTGAAGCCGCGCAGCAGCGAGGGCACCGGGGGCAGCGCGACGCTGCCGAACACAAACGACTGCTCGGCCTCGGTGAGCACGAGCAGGCGGCTGGTCGCCGGGCTGCCCGCCATGCCGGCGCCATCGTGCAGTTGCACCGTCTGGGCTGCGCCGCCTTCGGTCAGCAGGCCGACCTCGACGGGAATCACGAACGGCAGCTTCTCGGGCTGGCCGGGGGTGGGCGCGCAGCGCTGGCGCAGCGTCAGCGTATAGGTCTGGGCGTGCGCGTCATAGACACCGGTGGCCGCCACCTGGGGGGTGCCGGCCTGGCTGTACCAGCGCTTGAATTGCTCCAGGCGCTGGCTCAGCTCGCTGTCCGGGTTGGCGTCGGCAATGGCCTGGGCGAAATCGTCGCAGGTCACGGCCTGGCCGTCATGGCGCTCGAAGTACAGCGCCATGCCCTTGGCAAAGCCTTCGCGTCCGACCAGCGTGTGCATCATGCGCACGACTTCCGCACCCTTCTCGTAGATCGTGACGGTGTAGAAGTTGTTGATTTCAAGGTAGCTGTCGGGGCGCACCGGGTGCGCCATGGGGCCCGCGTCCTCGGCGAACTGCACGGTGCGCAGCACGCGCACGTCCTCGATGCGCTTGACGGCGCGCGCCGAGGGTGTGCCGGCCAGGTCCATGCTGAACTCCTGGTCGCGAAACACCGTCAGGCCTTCCTTGAGGCTCAGCTGGAACCAGTCGCGGCAGGTGATGCGGTTGCCGGTCCAGTTGTGGAAGTATTCGTGGCCGACCACGCTTTCGATGTTCGCGTAGTCGACATCGGTGGCCGTGGCCTGGTTGGCCAGAACGTACTTCGTGTTGAAGATGTTCAGGCCCTTGTTTTCCATTGCGCCCATGTTGAAGTCGCTGGTGGCGACGATCATGAAGCGGTCGAGGTCCAGCGGCAGGCCGAAGCGCGCCTCGTCCCAGGCGACGCTGGCCATCAGCGAGTTCATCGCATGCTCGGTCTTCTCGAGATCGCCGGGGCGCACGTAGACCTGCAGCAGATGCTCCTGGCCGGCGCGGCTGGTGATGCGCTGCTCGCGCGCCACGAGCTGGCCCGCCACCAGCGCAAACAGGTAGCAGGGCTTGCGGTGCGGGTCGACCCACTTGGCGAAGTGCCGGCCCTCGTTGCCCGGGCCCTGCAGATCGCCGCTGTCGACCAGATTGCCGTTGGACAGCAGCACCGGGAACAGCTTCTTGTCGGCGCGCAGCGTCACGCTGTACATCGCCATGACGTCGGGGCGGTCGAGAAAGTAGGTGATGCGCCTAAAGCCCTCGGCTTCACACTGCGTGAAGAACGTGCCCTCACTCACGTACAGCCCCATGAGCTTGGTGTTCTTGACCGGGGCGCAGGTGGTGAAGATCTCGAGCTCGACGGGCTCTTCGCCCACCGGCAGGTTTTCCAGCACCAGTGCGCTGCCGTCCATCTTGAACGAGGTGCCTTCGCCATTGACCATCACGCGCGCGAGGTTGAGCTCGTCGCCGTCGAGGCGCAGCGGCTTGGCCGGCACGCCGGGGTTGCGGCGCACGCGCATGCGGTTGAGCACGCGGGTCTTGGCCGGGTCGAGATCGAAAGTCAGATCCACGGTGTCGATCCACCAGGCCGGAGCCTGGTAGTCGGCACGTTGTGTGGGTTTCGCTTGTCCTTCACGCAGCATGATGTTCCTCCCTTATATGCCCTGCTTGAGCGAGGCTTCGATGAACGCGTCGAGATCGCCGTCCAGCACTTTTTGCGTGGCGGAGATTTCAACGTTGGTGCGCAGGTCCTTGATCCGGCTGTTGTCCAGCACGTACGAGCGGATCTGGTGGCCCCAGCCGACGTCGGTCTTGGTGTCTTCGAGCTTTTGCTGCTCTTCCATGCGCTTGCGCATCTCGAAGTCGTAAAGACGCGAGCGCAGGCGCTGCCAGGCCACATCGCGGTTGCTGTGCTGGCTGCGGCCATCTTGGCATTGCACCACGATGCCGGTCGGCATATGTGTCAGACGCACGGCCGAGTCGGTCTTGTTGATGTGCTGGCCGCCGGCGCCCGAAGCGCGGTAGGTGTCGGTGCGCACGTCCGAGGGATTGATGTTGATCTCGATCGAGTCATCGATCTCGGGGTAGACAAACAGCGAGGCAAAGCTGGTGTGGCGACCGCCCGAGGAGTCGAACGGGCTCTTGCGCACCAGGCGGTGCACGCCGGTTTCGGTGCGCAGCAGCCCGAACGCGTATTCGCCTTCGATGCGGATGGTCGCGCTCTTGATGCCGGCCACGTCGCCCGGCGTTTCTTCCTGGACCTCGGTCTTGAAGCCCTTGCGCTCGGCGTACTTGAGGTACTGGCGCAGCAGCATGCTGGCCCAGTCGCAGGCTTCGGTGCCGCCGGCGCCGGCCTGGATGTCGACAAAGCAGTTCAGCGGATCGGCCTCGTGGCGGAACATGCGGCGGAACTCGAGCTCCTCGACCAGCGGGCGCAGCTTCTCGGTCTCGGCTTCGATGGTGCGCAGGCCGTCCTCGTCACCGTCTTCGCGGCTCATCTCGTACAGCTCGGTGTTGTCGGCCAGTTCGTTGGCCAGCTTCTCGAGAGTCAGCACGACACCGTCGAGCGACTTCTTTTCCTTGCCCAGCTCCTGGGCCTTCTTGGGATCGTTCCAGATGGAAGGATCTTCGAGCGAGGCGTTGACGGTCCTCAGACGTTCGTATTTGGCATCGTAGTCAAAGATACCTCCGTAAATCCGCCGCACGTTGCGTCAGATCTTCGAGGGTATTGCCGATGAGGTTGATGCGTTCTGCTTCCATGATGTGTCCTGTGTGTTCTTGAGAATGAATCAGCGATTTTCTCATGCACAGAGCGCATCCGGAGGCAAAGCCCCGGCAGCGGGACATTTGGCGGTGAAAAGCGCGGGGCGCCGAGCGCGCCCCGCGGCGCTCAGAAGCTTTCCCAGTCGCTGTCGTTGCCTGGCGCCTGGGGCGCACGCGGCTTGGTGGGGGCGGCCACGCGCGGTGCAGCGGCGGCGGCGGCGGGGGTGGCAGGGCGCGTGGCGGGGCGGGGCGCCGCAGGCAAGGCCTTGGCGGCTGGCCGCGTGCTGGCGCCGACCGGGGCGCCCAGCGCCGCGGCGCTCTGGCCCAGATCAAAGACGCTCACCACCCGCGACAGCGCCGCGGCCTGGCCCTGCAGCGCGTCGGTGGCGGCGGCCGCTTCCTCGACCAGCGCGGCGTTTTGCTGCGTCATCTGGTCCATCTGCGTCACAGCCTGGTTGATCTGCTCGATGCCCGCGGTCTGCTCATGGCTCGCGGCCGTGATCTCGCCCATGATGTCGGTCACGCGGCGCACGCTGGTGACGATTTCCTCCATCGTCTTGCCAGCCTGCTCGACCTGGCCATTGCCTTCCTCGACCTTGGTGACCGATGCGTCGATCAGCTGCTTGATTTCCTTGGCTGCCGCGGCCGAACGCTGCGCCAGGGTGCGCACTTCGGACGCGACCACGGCAAAGCCCCGGCCCTGGTCGCCCGCGCGCGCCGCTTCCACTGCGGCGTTGAGCGCAAGGATGTTGGTCTGGAACGCAATCGAGTCGATCACGCCGATGATGTCGACGATCTTGCGCGACGAGGTATTGATGTCCGACATCGTCTGCACCACCTGCGACACGGCGGCTCCGCCGCGCACCGCGACCTGGGAGGCGGCGCTGGCCAGCACATTGGCCTGCTGCGCGTTGGCGGCGTTTTGCTTCACGGTCGAGGTCAGCTCTTCCATGGAGGCGGCGGTCTGCTCGAGCGAGCTGGCCTGCTCCTCGGTGCGCGCCGACAGGTCCTGGTTGCCCGAGGCAATCTGGCTGCTGGCGGTGGCAATCGAATCGGTGCCCTGGCGCACCTGGCCGACGATCTGCGCCAAGCTGGTATTCATGTCCTGCAGCGCCTGCAGCAGCTGGCCGGTCTCATCGCGCGAATGCACTTCGATGCGGCTGCCGAGGTTGCCTGCCGCGACCTGCTGCGCGAGCTTGACGGCGTGCTGCAGCGGGCGTGCCACGGCGCGCGCGATGCCCAGCGCCAGCGCCAGTCCCAGCAGCACCGAGCCGAGCAGCAGGCCGCTGATCCACCAGCGCGCGGCCTCGAACAGTTCGTCGCCGCGGTCGTTGATCGCTTCGGTGCGGGTGTCGTTGATCTTCTCCAGCGCGCCAAGCTTGTCCTGGATGCCCTGGGTGACCTTGAGGGAGTCGCCGCGCAGCTCGTAGGCGGCTTGCTCGCTTTGCACTTCACGCGACAGCTGCAGGATGCGCGCGGCGTGGGTGGCATAGCTCTTGAGGTCGGTGCCGACGCCGGCGAGCAATTGCTGCTCTTCGGGTGTCTTGGCGTAGGCGGCGTAGGCGGCGTGCTGCTTGAGCACCGTGTCCCACAGCACGGGCATGGATTTCTCGTAGCCTTCGGCCTCGGCCGGCGTGGCCGCCAGCAGATGCTGCGTCATTTGCGCGCGGTGGCGCTGCAGCTGGTATTTGATGTCTTGCAGCGTGCGCGCCGCGGGCAGTGACTGGCGCGTGAGGTCGGTGGCGGTCTGGTTGACGAGGTCGAGCTGGAACAGCGCGAACAGGCCGACACTGGCGGACAGGAGCAGCAACGCCGCGAAGGAGGCCAACAGCTTGGTGGCCAGCTTCAGGTTGTGAAAGAACGTCATGGAAAGCAGATGGATGCCGGGGCGCGGCGCAGAAAGGAAATCGGACCGGGGAGAGGCGACCGATCGATGGCGATCCGGCATCTCCTTGCGGGGATTATCGGAACACCTGGGCAAACCCTGAAGGAGAATGCGCCGCTTTCTCGAAAAAATTGCAGATTTATCCGCTATCCGGCGCACCGGCGCGCCGCGCCGCGCGTTTCAGGCGCCGCTTTTGCGCGCAAAAGACCAGGCCAGCTCGGCCATGGGCCGTGCGGTGTCGCCCGAGGCCTTGGCCTGGGCGCTCGATGCCGTGCCGGCTTCGACGCGCTTGGCAATGCCCTGCAGGATGGCCGCGATGCGAAACAGGTTGTAGGCCAGGTAGAAGTTCCAGTCCGCGCGCAGCGCCTCGGGCGTGGCGATGCCGGTGCGCTCGCAGTAGCGGCGGATGTAGCTTTGCTCGTCGGGAATGCCCAGCGCGGCAAGGTCGAGGCCGCCAATGCCGCGCCCCAGCGCCGCCGGGATATGCCAGCTCATGCAGTGGTAGCTGAAATCGGCCAGCGGATGGCCCAGCGTCGACAGCTCCCAGTCGAGCACCGCGATCACGCGCGGCTCGGTCGGGTGGAACATCAGGTTGTCGAGGCGGAAGTCGCCATGCACGATCGAGATCTGCGCCGCGTCGCGCGCGCTCGCCGGCATGTGCGCGGGCAGCCAGGCCATGAGCTGGTCCATCTCGGGGATCGGCTGGGTCACCGAGGCCAGGTATTGCTTGCTCCAGCGCGCGATCTGGCGGTCGAAGTAGTTGCCCGGCTTGCCGTATTCGGCCAGGCCGCGCTCGGCGAATTTCACCGAATGCAGCGCGGCCATCACACGGTTCATCTCGTCATAGATCGCGCCGCGCTCGGCCGGCTCCATGCCGGGCAGCGACTGGTCCCAGAGCACCCGGCCTTGCATGTACTCCATCACATAGAACGCGCGCCCGATGATCGACTCGTCCTCGCACAGCGCATGCATGCGCGGCACGGGCACGTCGGTGCCGTGCAGGCCGCGCATCACGGCGAATTCGCGCTCGATCGCATGCGCCGAGGGCAGCAGCTTGGCGACCGGCCCGGGCTTGGCGCGCAGCACATAGCTTTGCGCCGGCGTGACCAGCTTGTAGGTCGGGTTGGACTGCCCGCCCTTGAACACCTCGACGTTCAACGGCCCCGCGAAGCCCGCAATGTTGCGCGCGAGCCAGTCCGACAGCGCGGCGGTGTCGAACGCTTGCTGCGCGCAGAGGGGGCGGGTGCCGACGAAGTGGTCGAAATTGCTCATGGCTCAAGCGTCCTTGGGTTCAATGTTCGGTTTCCGCGATGCGCAGCAGCGTGGGCCGGTCGCGCACCACCAGGCCGCCGGGCTCGATGCGGATGATGTCCTCGCGCTCCATGGACTTGAGCTCCTGGTTCACGCGCTGGCGCGACGCACCCAGCAACTGCGCGAGTTCCTCCTGCGCCAGCTGCAGGCCGATGCGGATTTCCTGCGCTTCGCTGAGGCTGGGCACGCCATAGCTGCGCACCAGGTGCAGCAGCTGCTTGGCCAGCCGCGCGCGCAGCGGAAGGGTGTTGAGGTCTTCCACCAGTCCGTACAGCTGACGGATGCGCCGCGCGTGCAGGCGCAGCATGGCTTCGGAGAATTCGGCGTGGGTCGCGAGGATCTTCTTGAAGTCGGCCTTGGAGACGCACAGGATGGTGGTCTCGCCATGCGCGTAGGCGTCGTGCGTGCGCCGGTCGCCGTCGAAGATGGCCACGTCGCCAAACCAGATTCCCGGCTCCACATAGGTCAGCGTGATGAGCTTGCCCGAAATCGAGGTCGAGCTCACGCGCACCGCGCCCCGGGCACAGGCAATCCATTCCTCGGGCGGCTCGCCGCGGGCGCAGATCAGGGCGCCGTCCTTGAAACGTTTGACATAGGCGCATCGAAGAATGTCGTGCCTGAGTGAAGGGGAAAGGGAGGTGAACCAGCGACCGGAGTTGATCGCTTCACGTTCTTCAATGGTAAGAATCGGGTCGTCCATGGCCTGTCTTTTGCGTGACTGATGACAACGGGATTGTCGCGTGCGGGACCGCAGCGGCGGGCATTGCGACCGGCATGTCTGTCGCCTGGGTGTCTGCGCGCCAGGGTGGCATGCGGCGCCCGGGAGTGACCCGGTGCACGGCGCCGCCAGCGCGGCTTTTGCGGCCCGCGCCGCCTGCGGGGAAAGCATACAAGCAAAACATAAATGTTGGCTGATTGGCCGCGCCATCCTTGTATGCCAAAATTCACGCTAGGGAGAGCTGCTTGTGAAAATTTGTAATACGGTGGGCGGGATAGGACTGTTCGCGCTGTCATTGACCGCGTCAGCGTTGTCTCTCGGTCAAAGCCAGGGCCTTGCCGTATTGGGTGCGCCGCTGGATCTGGT
>JBEVDH010000217.1:0-13854 GCA_040514115.1 Comamonas sp.
ATGGACGCAATTCAAAAAATTGGGGTTCGATTATGCTTGACCGGGACGGATTTCGCCCGAACGTCGGCATCATCCTGCTCAACCACAAGAACCAGGTGTTCTGGGGAAAACGCATCCGCACCCACAGCTGGCAATTCCCGCAAGGCGGCATTGACCGCGGGGAATCTCCTGAGCAGGCGATGTTTCGGGAATTGCACGAGGAGGTGGGGCTGAAGCCCGACCATGTGCGCGTGGTCGCCCGAACCCGGGACTGGTTGCGCTACGAGGTGCCAGACCGGTATATCCGACGCGACGCGCGGGGGCACTACCGCGGCCAAAAGCAGATCTGGTATTTGCTGCAGTTGCTGGGCCATGACTGGGATTTGAACCTCAGGGCCACGGACCATCCGGAGTTCGATGCCTGGCGCTGGAACGATTACTGGGTGCCACTGGAAGTGGTCGTGGAATTCAAGCGCGGCGTCTATGAAATGGCGCTGACCGAACTGGCGCGCTTCCTGCCACGCCAGGAACAACGCAACCGCTACCTGCGCAGCGGCATGCGCAATCGGGAACAAGACGGCATGGTCATGCCTGTGAGCGCGCTGCCCTCGCGCACGCTGGGACTGCTGCATCCGGGCCTGGAGTTGCCGCCAGGCGCAAGCTTCGATCCCGATCCGCAGACCGATCTGACCGCTGCCAGCCAGCGCGCCGCGGCCGGCGGCAACAAGCACCTTTGATACTGGCACGGCCCACAACATGGGGGCAGCGAGCCAGGGCCGCCCCGCAGCCAGGCTGCTGCCTCCCTCCACCGAAGGTTGAGAGGGGGAAGCGGCGGCCCGCGTAGGGGGCCCGTCTAGGGCGTCAGCCGCTCAGGGGGTGCAAAACCATATTATCGCGGTGGATCATCTCGGATTCGGCGCTGTAGCCCAGCAGCCGCTCGAATTCCGAAGAGCTCTTGCGGCACAGCAGTCGCGCCTCGCCACTCGCATAGTTGGCCAGGCCACGCGCGATTTCCCGTCCTTGCGGATTGCGCACCGCGATCACGTCGCCGCGCGAGAACGTCCCTTCCACGGCAGTCATGCCGATGGGCAGCAGGCTTTTTCCCTCTTCGCGCAGCTTGTCGGCCGCGCCCTGGTCGACGCTGACCGCGCCCCTGAGCTGCAGGTGGTCGGCAATCCACTGCTTGCGTGCCTGTTTCTTCGGCGTCTGCGCCAGCAGCAGGCTGCCGATGGCTTCGCCTGCGACCAATCGGCCCAGCACATTGGGTTCGCGCCCCCAGGCAATCACGGTCGATGCACCCGAGCCAGCGGCGCGCTTGGCGGCCAGGATCTTGGTGATCATGCCGCCGCTGCCGATGCTCGAGCCCGCGCCGCCGGCCATGGCCTCGAGCGCCGGGTCGCCGGCCTGCGCTTCGTCGACAAAGCGCGCATCCGGGTTCTTGCGCGGATCGGCGGTGTACAGGCCCTTCTGGTCGGTCAGGATCACCAGCGCGTCGGCATCGACCAGATTGGCGACCAGCGCACCGAGCGTATCGTTGTCGCCGAACTTGATCTCGTCGTTGACGACGGTGTCGTTTTCGTTGATGACCGGCACCACGCCCAGGTTGAGCAGCGTCAGCAGCGTGGAGCGCGCATTGAGGTAGCGCTCGCGGTCGGCCAGATCGGCATGGGTCAGCAGCACCTGGGCGCTGCCCACGCCCTGTTCGCGCAGCTTGGTTTCATACATCTGCGCCAGGCCCATCTGGCCGACGGCCGCGGCGGCCTGCAGTTCATGCACCTGCTTGGGACGCGTTTTCCAGCCCAGGCGCTTCATGCCTTCGGCAATCGCCCCGCTCGAGACCATGACCACCTCGCGACGCACGCCATCGGCATCGCCGCGCACCAGGCTGGCCAGCTGCTGGCTCCACTGCGCGATGGCCTCCTCATCGAGGCCCCGGCCTTCGTTGGTCACGAGGCTGGAGCCGACCTTCACCACGATACGCCGCGCGTCGCGCAAAACACTGGAAGCCATGATTGAGATTGTTCTTGGGCGCCGGCCCCACAGGCCCCGGCGCTCGTCAGTCAACGGCCCTCAGGCCCCTCCCCCGGCAAGCCCCGCGGCCTGCCCGGCCCTCTTATTGCGAAGCGTCGCCCGGCGAAGCGTCGTCCGCAAAGCGCGGATCGCGCGGATCGACGTCCGCGGGTGCATCGCCCACGAAGCGCAGATCGATTTCCTCGGGCGTGTTTTCCGCGCGCTGCTGCGTCTGCACATGCTTGAAGATGGTCTTGATCAGCTGCTCGCAGCCTTCACGCGTCAGCGCCGAGATCTCGAACACCGGGCCCTTCCACTTGAAGCGCTTGACGAAGTCCTTGACGCGCGCGGCGCGTTCTTCGGCCGGCACCATGTCCAGCTTGTTGAGCACCAGCCAGCGCGGCTTGTCGTAGAGCGCGGCATCGTACTTCTTGAGCTCGCCGACAATGGCCTTGGCCTGCGCCACGGGATCCACGGCATCGTCAAACGGAGCCATGTCCACCACATGCAGCAGCAAACGCGTGCGCTGCAGGTGGCGCAGAAACAGATGGCCCAGGCCCGCGCCTTCGGACGCGCCTTCGATCAGGCCGGGAATGTCGGCAATGACGAAGCTTTGCTCGGGGCCGACGCGCACCACACCCAGGTTCGGGTGCAGCGTGGTGAACGGATAGTCGGCAATCTTCGGGCGCGCGTTGGAGACGGCCGTGATCAGCGTCGACTTGCCTGCATTGGGCATGCCCAGCAGGCCGACATCCGCCAGCACCTTGAGCTCGAGCTTGAGGCTCTTGCGCTCGCCGGGCCAGCCAGGCGTCTTCTGGCGCGGAGCGCGGTTGATCGCGCTCTTGAAACGCATGTTGCCGAAGCCGCCGTCGCCGCCCTTGGCAATCGTCACGACCTCGCCCGGGTTCAGCAGCTCATAGAGCACTTCGCCGGTTTCCTGGTCGGAGAAGATCGTTCCCACGGGCACGCGCAAGGTAATGTCGTAGCCCGCAGCGCCGAACATGTCCGAACCCATGCCATGCTCGCCGCGCTTGGCTTCATGGCGACGCGCATAGCGAAAATCGACCAGGGTGTTGAGATTGGCATCCGCTACCGCGAAGACGTGGCCGCCGCGGCCGCCGTCTCCCCCATTGGGGCCGCCGAATTCCTTGTACTTCTCGTGTCGAAACGAGACGCAGCCATTGCCGCCGTCACCGGCAGCAATGTCAATATAAGCTTCATCGACGAACTTCATGAGGCATCCAGTTTACAAAATCAGTGTGCTTTCGCGCAGCAGGCTGCGTAGCCGCCCGGCGCAAAAGCATAAGGCCCCGGCGAACGGGGCACTAGAAGGGGAAGAATACCCCTTAAAACAGCAAAGCCCCGACAGGTCGGGGCTTCGCTGCGAGTCGAAGTGACAAACCTTAGGCAGGCGTCACATTGACCATGTGCTTGGACAGTGCGCCCTTGGTGGAGAAGGACACGTGGCCCTCGACCAAGGCAAACAGCGTGTGGTCCTTGCCCAAGCCGACGTTGTCGCCGGGATGGAACTTGGTGCCGCGCTGGCGAACAATGATGGAACCAGCAGTGATCAACTCACCGCCGAAAGCCTTCACGCCGAGCATCTTGGGCTTGGAATCACGCCCGTTTCGCGTAGAGCCGCCGCCTTTTTTCTGTGCCATGACTCAGCTCCGATTAAGCAACGATTGCCACGATCTGCAGTTCAGTGAACTGTTGACGGTGACCCTGACGCTTTTGATAGTGCTTACGACGGCGCATCTTGAAGATGTGCACTTTGTCGTGTTTGCCGTGAGCAACCACAGTTGCTGTCACAGTTGCGCCGGACACCAGGGGTGTGCCAACCTTGAGTTCAGCGCCGTTGCCGACTGCCAGAACCTGGTCGATCACAATTTCCTGGCCTACGTCCGCAGCAATCTGTTCTACTTTAATTTTTTCGCCGGAAGCAACGCGATACTGCTTGCCGCCGGTTTTTATGACCGCGTACATGTATGACCTCTTAAATTGAGAGTTCTGCAGACGAATTTCCGCAGAGCCGGCGATTGTACCATGGCAGAAATTTTCCTGCATCGGGCGCGTCCGTGCCCACCGCATGCCCGGCCATCACCAACTCCCGTCATTTCGCGCCGACAGTTCCTATAATCCCAGGCTCACAGGGCGGCCATCATTTTGACAACAGCTATCACCCCCAACAATCCCCTTTCCCTGATCGCCCACGACATGCGCGAGGTGGACAGCGTCATCGCCGACCGTCTGCAAACCAGTGTTCCGCTGATCTCCCAGATTTCCCAGTACATCATTGCGGCTGGCGGCAAGCGACTGCGTCCGGCGCTGCTGCTGATGATCTGCAAGGCGCTGGGCTACGAGGGAAGCGAGCGCTTCAACCTCGCGGCAGTGGTCGAGCTGATCCATACCGCGACGCTGCTGCACGATGACGTGGTCGATGAATCGACCATGCGCCGCGGCCGGGCCACGGCCAACGAGGCCTTCGGCAATCCGGCCAGCGTGCTGGTCGGGGACTTCCTGCATACGCGCTCGTTCCAGATGATGGTCGCGGCCGGCAGCACCCGCGTGCTGCAGATCCTGTCGGACGCCACCAACATCATTGCGGAAGGCGAAGTCCAGCAGCTGATGAACATGCACGATGCCTCGCTGGATGAAGCTGGTTATCTGCACGTGATCCGCTCCAAGACCGCCAAGCTGTTCGAGGCCAGCGCCCAGCTCGGCGCGGTGCTTGCGGGCAGCACGCCCCCTGTCGAAGAGGCCTGCGCCACTTACGGCCAGGCACTGGGCACGGCGTTCCAGATCATCGACGACGTGCTCGACTACACCGGCGACACCGCGGAGATGGGCAAGAACCTGGGCGACGACCTGCGCGAGGGCAAATGCACGCTGCCGCTGATTGCCGCGATGCAGCGCGCCACGCCCGAGGAAGCGGCCATCGTGCGCCAGGCCATCGAGCAGGGCTCCACCGAGCAACTGGCCACTGTCATTGCCATCGTGCAGGCCACGGGCGCGCTGGACGTGGCCCGCGCCGCCGCCCATGCCGAGGCCGAACGCGCCATCGACGCATTAAAGCAGCTGCCAGACAATTTGCACACCGCGAATTTGCTACAATTGGCGGCTCAGTTACTCGACAGACGCACTTGAAACCGCTTGCGGCTTCGTCGCTGTTCCCAAGTGGCTGAAACGGGGTGTAGCTTAGCCTGGTAGAGCGCTACGTTCGGGACGTAGAGGCCGGAGGTTCGAATCCTCTCACCCCGACCAGGAATTCAAGAAAAGCCGAAAAGCCCAAGTGACCGCGTCACTTGGGCTTTTTCTTTGGCGGCATCAGGAGATGCAGTGCACCGCAGCCTGGGCCGCGCGCTCCGACTGGGGTTCGGTCCACATTGCCAGGCCCCCGGCAAGGCTCCATGCCGAGGCATAGCCCAGGCGGCGCAGCGCGCGCGCGGCCTGGGCGCTGCGGTTGCCACTGCGGCAATAGAACACCAGCGGCACCTGCGGCGCCAGCGCCAGCCACTCGGGCAATGCCGCGAGCAGGCTCGACAAGGGCACCGCCTGCGACTCCTGGAGCAGCCCGGCGTGTGTCTGGACATCGCGCTCATAGGCCTCGCGCACATCCACCCACAGCACCTTGCCCGGCTGCTGCAACTGCAGCGCAGCCGAGCGCTCCAGGGCCAGCTCTATTTCCTGCCCAGCGCCAACCGCCGGCCGCAATGCCTGGCATGCGGCCTCCCGGTTCGTGGCAAACAGCCCCTGGGCATCATGGCGCGGCAGCCACAGGGTCTGAGCGCTGGACTCCTGCTCGGTGATCTGCTCCAGCCAGGCGTTGCCTGCCGGCGGCGGGCACTCGGGCATGTCGACGGCCCATGCGTAACGCAGCGTTTGCCCCATGCGCAGCCCCCAGGCGGCCCGACCTGGCGAGCGTTCGGGCAGACGCAGCAACGCATGCCGCCCCAGCTCCAGTTGCACCGCGGCGACCGGCCAGCCCGTCTCGTCCACTGCCTCGCGCGGGCCCAGGGTCTCGCGCAGGCGGCGTGCCGCCGCGCCCGACGCGCCGCTGGTGCAAAGCACCGCGCGCAATGCCAGATGCTGACCACCGAGCCAGCGGGTGATGGGCTCGAGCAGTTCCGCGTGGGGATCGACGACGATGCATTCGCCGCTGTCGGCATCGGCCAGCAGGTAGCTGCAGGCGCCGCCGTGCTGCATGCGCGTGATCAGCGGGGGCGCATGGGCCTTGGCCGGTGCCACGCTGCTCAGGCCCCGCGCGCGCAGCACCTCGCCGCACAAACGCAGCCGCGCGCAGGCCGCGGCAATGAATTGCGGGTTATCCAAGGCGCCAAACGACAGCCGCACCGCGGCCTCGGTCTGCCATTTTTCCAGGCCCATGGCCTGCAGCACATAGCTCGGCTCGGCCTTGGCGGCGCTGCAGGCCGAGCCGCCGCTGACGCGCAGGTCGGCGGCATCGAACAGGTCCAGCAGCAGCCTGGCGCTGACGCCGCGCACCGCGAAGTTCAACGTGGTGGGCAGGCTCAGCGCGTCGGGCGCATTGAATACCAGCCCGGGAAACGCATCGCGCAATGCCTGGACCAGCTCGGCGCGGTGCGCGGCCAGTGCCGCCGGCCTTTGAAACACCTCTGCGGCTTCCATTGCGCGCAGCACCGCGCCCAATGCCGCAATGCCCGCGATGTTCTCCGTGCCGCCGCGCAAGCCCCCCTCCTGCCCGCCGCCCGTCAGCAGCGGCGTGAAAGGCGCGCCCGCACGCACATAGAGCAGGCCGATGCCTTTGGGCGCATAGAACTTGTGCCCGGAAAACGGCGCGTAATCGATGCGCCGCTCGACCAGCTTCAATGGCAGCTTGCCCAGCGCCTGGACCCCGTCGACCAGCCACAGCGCCGCGCTTGCGCGCAGGATGTCGGCGATGCCATCGAGGTCGCTGATGACCCCGGTCTCGTTGTTCGCCGCCATGGTGCAGACCAGCCCGGCCGCCGGCACATGTTCGCGCAGCCAGGCCAGGTCATGCCGGCCCGTGCGGTCCACGGGAATCGGCAGGATCGGCAGGTTCAGGCCCAGCAGATCGTTCCAATGGTGCAGGGCCTGCGGCACCGCCTTGTGCTCGGTCGCGCCGTAAAGCAGCGTCGGGGCCGCGCACTCGCCGGCGTCGCGGCGTCGGCGCAGCTCGCACAGCGCCGACAGCACGCTGGTCTGGATGCCTTCGGTCGCGCCGCTGGTGAAGAAGAGGTGCCCGGTCGGGGCGTCAAGCACCCGCCGCGCGCTCGCGCGCACCTGATCGAGCACGGCGCGCGCCTTGAGACCGCTGCCATGGATGCTGCTGGGGTTGCCGAAGCTGTCGGCCATGACGGCCAGAGCGGCCTGCCGGGCCGGGGGAAAGACCGCCGTGGTGGCGTTTGCGTCGAGATAGATTTCCATAAGGGAAAATTTTCCACGACGAGCCCCGTACAGGTCTTGCAAAATACCGCTTGATTCTGCTGATTTACGCAATGAAATTCCATATCAACGCGCACAAATGAAAATAGATTCCGTTGACCGCCGGCTGCTTGAAAAGCTCCAGCAAAACGCCGACATCCCCATTGCCGATCTGGCCGCCGAAATGAGCCTGTCGCAGACCTCCTGCTGGCGGCGCATCCAGCGCCTCAAGGAGGCCGGCGTGATCACGCGCAATGTGGCATTGCTCGACCGCCATCACGCCAATGTCAGCGTCACGGTGTTTGTTGCCGTGCGCACCAGCACCCACAGCCAGGAATGGTTCGACCGGTTTCATGCCACCGTCGAGTCCATTTCCGAAGTGGTCGAGTTCTATCGCATGAGCGGGGATGTGGACTACCTGCTGCGCGTCGTGGTGCCCGACATTGCCGCCTACGACAAGGTCTACAAGCGCCTGATCGCCGGCACCCAGCTGCTGGACGTGTCCTCGAGCTTCGCGATGGAGGAGCTCAAATACACCACGGCGCTGCCGCTGAGCTACGTGCGTTGAACCGCTGGGGCGCAAACATGGCCCAGCCGAAAACCCGTTTCATGGCTCTCACGGCCTGGCCATTGGCTGGCCACAATGGCTTCAACCGAGCCGCCGCGATCGCCCCCACCGGCGCTTTCCCGGCAGGCCCCGGTATGCCAGATACCCATTTTTCATTTCGACTGGAACCGACCATGAGCCAACGCCTCGACTACTACAAGTCTTCCCCCGATGCCGCCAGGAAGTACATGGAGTTCAACAACCTCCTGCACAAGAAGCCGCTGCTCGAGCAAAGCGGGCATCTGGTCACGCTGCGCGCCTCCCAGCTCAACGGCTGCGCTTTTTGCGTGGACATGCATGTCAAGGAAGCGAAGATCCATGGCGAGCGCGAGCTGCGCCTGCACCATGTGGCTGTCTGGCGCGAATCGACCCTGTTCAGCGCCAAGGAGCGCGCCATCCTCGAATGGACCGAGGCCCTGACCCAGCTGGGCGCACATGGCGTCTCGGATGCCATCTACGACAGCGTGCGCGCGCAGCTTTCGGAGGAGGAGCTTGCCGACCTGTCCTTCCTGATCGTCGCGATCAACGGCTGGAACCGGCTGAGCGTGGCCTTTCGCGCCGTGCCGGGCTCGGCCGACAAGCTCTATGGGCTGGACAAGTCCGGCCTGTCCTGAACCCTGCAGGTCAAAGTGACTGCCGGATCAGCGCGCCCAGGCGTTCGGCCTGCGCGGGCGCCGTGCAGTTGGTAAAGCTCAGCAGCAGCGCCGAGTCGGTGCGCGCCGAGGCCCACCAGCGCGACATCGGCTGCACGGCGATGCCGTGGGCCAGCAGCTTCTCGGCCAGCGGCTGGTCCGTGCGCGCGCCGGGCAGGCGCAGCACCAGGTGCATGCCGCCGGGCTGCGGCTCGGCGCGCAGCCGGCCCTCGAGCCCGCGCTCGAGCGCTGCCAGGGTGGCCGCGCGGCGCTCGCCATAGAGCTTGCGCATGCGCTGGATGTGGCGCGAGAAATGCCCCTCGGCCATGAAGTCGGCGACGATGGCCTGGGTGATGGCCGGCGTCGCGGCAGCGAAGAAAATGCGCGCCACGCGCTCGAACGCCGCCACCTGTGCCTGCGGCACGACCAGATAAGCCAGCCGGATTCCGGGAAACAGCACCTTGCTGAAAGTGCCGGCGTACAGCACGCGGCCCTGCCGGTCCAGGCTGGCCAGGGCCGGCAGCGGCCGGCTCGCATAGCGGTACTCGCCGTCGTAGTCATCCTCGACCACCCAGGCACCGCGCACGGCGGCCCATTCGAGCAGCGCATGCCGGCGCGGCAGCGACAGCGACATCGACAACGGGCTCTGGTGCGCGGGCGTGACCGTCACGACACGCGCGTCGGGCGCCAGCGCGATGCCGCGCTCCACCATCAATCCATCGGCGTCGACAGGCACTGGCACCGGCAGCAGCCCCGACTCGCGCAGCAACTGGCGCGTGGGCGGGTAGCCGGGGTCTTCCACCCAGGCGCGATCACCGGGCTGCAGCAGCGCCAGCATGGCCAGCTGCAGGCTCGCACGGTAGCCGGTGGTGACGAACACCTGGTGGGCGCCGCAGTCGATGCCGCGCGCCACCTGCAGATACGAGGCGATCGCGCTGCGCAACGCGGGCAGGCCGTGCGGCGGCGGGTAATCGAGGTCCGCGGCCTGCATGCCGCGCAAGTATCGCGCCCCCAGCCGCGCCCAGATCTTGCGTGGAAACGCATCCATCGCCGGCACGCCCATCTGGAAAGGCAGCAGCTGTGCGGGCCGCCACAGCGTGCCTTCTGCCGGCATGGCGTCCGCCTGCGGCACTGCGGCGGGCTGCGCCTGCGCCTGCGGCTGCGGCGTCTGCGCGCGCGGCAGCGCCGGATGGATCACGGTGCCCGCCTGCCCGCGCGACAGCAGATAGCCTTCGGATGCCAGCAGCTCATAAGCCAGCTCGACGGTGCCTCGGGCCACCGCCAGCTCCTTCGCCAGGGCCCGTGCGGAAGGCACGCGGTCTCCGGGCGCCAGGTCGCCGGACGCAATGGAAGCGCGCACCCGGTCGTACAGCTGGCGGTACAGCGGCGTGCCGCTTGCCCCGGCCAGCGGGGCAAAGGCTGGCGATGAAATCACAGGCATCATGGTCCAGTCCATAAGGTCGATCTTGGCTCAATGCATTGTGGCATGCGGCTTGTAGAGTCCGGCCATGCCTTTCTTTCACACCCACCCACCTTCGCCCAGCGTCCTGGATCTGGCGGACAGCGCGCTGCGTCCGCTGGACTCCGTCGGCGACCTGCGCCTGGCGGCGCCGCTGATGCGGGAACTGCGCCCCCAGCTCGACGGCGAGGCCGACCTTGCCGCGCGCGTGCAGCGCCAGCGGCTCCAGGGCTACCAGTTGCTGGGCGCCTTCGAGGCCGACGCCAGCCTCGCGGCGCTTGCCGGCTATCGCCTGCAGGAGAACCTGGTCTACGGCCGCTTCCTGTACGTGGACGACCTGGTCACCGCCCCCGCGCGGCGCGGCGCCGGCTGGGGCGCGCGGCTGCTGCGCGCGCTCGAGCGCGTGGCGCGCGCCGAGGGCTGCTCGCGGCTGGTGCTCGACACCGGCCTCGCCAATACCCGCGCCCAGCGCTTCTATCTGCGCGCAGGGCTCCAGACCGGCGCCCTGCGCTTTCACAAGTTGCTCGACGGCATTTGAGCCATCGGGCCGACCCGCACTGCTTCATCCATCTTCGAGGAACCAACGATGTCTCTTGCCACCCTCTCCCAGCAACGCCCCCTGCGCCTGCTGCGCATTGCCGCCAGCCCGCGCGGCGCGGCCTCCGAAAGCCGGCGCCTGTCGCAGGAAATCGTCGATGCGGTGATCGCCCGCGAAGCGCAGCGCGGGGTGGAGCTGGTCGAGCTGGATGCCAGCGACCTGCCCGCGGTCGATGCCGGCTACGCTCTGGCGCTGGCTTCGCGCGAGGAGCCGCCGCCGCCGGCCGCCGACAGCGCGCTGCACCGCTCCGACGCGCTGATCGCACAGCTGGCCGCGGCCGACATCGTCGTCATCGCGACGCCCATGCACAACTTCACGCTGCCCTCCGCGCTCAAGGCCTGGATCGACCACATCGTGCGCATCCGCGTGACCTTCAACGCCACGCCGCAGGGCAAGATCGGCTGCCTCGAGGATCGCCCGGTCTATGTGGCGGTCTCGAGCGGCGGACTGATCACGGGCGAGTCCGCACGCCAGCCCGACTTCCTGCAGCCCTACCTGCGCCATACCTTGTCGACCATCGGCCTGCACGACCTGCACTTTGTCACCGTCGAGGGCACGGCGCTCGGCGAGGCCGCGCTGCACGCGGGGCGGGGCGCCGGCACGCAGGCGGTGGCGGCGCTGCTTGCCCTGGACCGCCGGGCGCAAGGATCGCCCGATTCCATTGCGCATGCCGGCTGACTGAAAGGGGCCGGCGCCCTGGCAGCGCAGGGTTCGGGATCCCAGTGCCCGCCGCCCGTGCGCTGGCCCCAGGATCGGGTATGCCCGAAGTCCGCAAATATCTTGCAATCCATTTGTTAGCTTTTAGTTACACTGTTAACCAAAAGGTACATTGCGAGCATCTGCCGGATTTGACTTCCCGAGAGGAAAGTATGGGACATCTTGAACAGAATCTGGTCCTTGCATCTGGCAGTGGAGTTGCCGAACGCGTCCAGGGTGCCATTGACTCGCTGCAGCGCGAACTGCTGGCATTGAAGGCGGCGCTGCCCTGCCCGCCCGCGCTCATCGCGCCGGGCATGCAGTCGCTGGCCGCGGCGCACCGCTCCACGCTCGATGGTTTGCAGGCCACGCTGCAGGAATTTCAGGCTGCCGTCGCCGCTCTGACGGCCCGGGAGCGCGAACAGCTCCACCCCCAGGTCATGGCCCGGCTGCATCCGCTGGTACTGGAGTCGCCGTTTGCGCGCCGCTGCCTCCAGAAGCCGCTGGGCTACGCCGGCGATTACGTGATGGTCCGCCATATCCTCGAGGATCTTTTCCCGGGGACCAGCGCCTATGCCCAACTGGTCACCTTCCTGCTGCTGGACACCGACGTCGCGCGAGGCCACCGCAACCGCATCAACACCCTCGAAGCGCTCATACATCGCCATGCCGACATGGCCGCTGCGACCGGGCGCATGGCCAGGGGCTTGACGATTGGCTGCGGCCCGGCGTATGAGACCTTGCGCTTCATCCAGAGCAGTGCGCATGCCGAAAGCCTGGCCCTGACGCTGCTGGATTTCGACCAGGAAACGCTGGAGTGGACCGCACAGCGGCTGGCCCGGGAATGCGCCGGCAGCGGCAAGCGGCCCGAGCTGATCTATGTGAAGGCATCGGTGCAGGAGCTTGCCAGGAAGACGGCCGCAGCGATTGCACCGTCAATGGACTTCGTCATCTGTGCCGGCCTGCTCGACTATCTCACCGATGGATTTTGCAAGCGCGTGATCGAGTTCGGCATGCGCTGCCTGGCCCCCGGCGGAACGCTGCTGGTGACCAACGTGAGCCAGAGCCAGATGCGCCTGGCGCTGGAGGAAATTCTCGAGTGGAACCTGGTCTACCGCACGCCGGAGCAGCTCGAGCAGCTGATTCCGCGCACCGCGGGTTTTTCCCATCGCATCTACATGGATGCCACCGGCACCAATGCCCTGGTCGAAGTGACGCGGCAATGAAGGCCGCGCTGCGCCTGCGGCCAGGCGGGACATATTTACGCCGGCGCTATGCAGCCTGCCGTGAATGAGGGATGATAGGGAGACTATATCTCGAGCTCCCCCACCTGCTGATCCATGCCCGCTGCTGACTCCGCCAACTCGTCCACCTCCAGCATGGCGCTTCCCGGCCTGGGTCGCGCCCTGATTTCTGCCGGCACGATCTCGGCCCAGGCCGCCGAAGAGCTGCACCGCAAATCACAGGCCGCGCGCACCAGCTTCATCTCCGAGCTCATCGGCTCAGGCACCGTCTCCTCCTCCCAGCTGGCCCACACGCTGTCCACGGTATTCGGCGCGCCGCTGATCGACCTCGATGCCGTCGATCCCGCGCTGCTGCCCCAGGGGCTGCTGGCGCCCAAGCTGTGCCTGAACTACCGCGTGGTGGTGCTGAGCAAGCGCAACAACCGGCTGACGATTGCCGCGGCCGACCCCACGGACCAGGAAGCCGCCGAGCGCATCAAGTTCACCTCCCAGATGGGGATCGACTGGATCATTGCCGAGTACGACAAGCTGGTGCAGTTGTGCGAGGCCACGCACAAGAGCGCGGCCGAGGCGATGCAGTCGTATATCCCTTCCGGCGACTTCAACTTCGACGACATCAAGGCCGAGGAAGCGGAAGAAACCGCCGACAGCGCCAACTCCGCAGCATCGGACATCGAAGACGCGCCGATCGTGAAGTTCCTGCACAAGATGCTGCTGGACGCGTTCAACATGCGCGCCTCCGATCTGCATTTCGAGCCCTACGAGCACCAGTACCGGGTGCGCTTTCGCATCGATGGCGAGCTGCGCGAGATCGCCTCGCCGCCCATTGCAATCAAGGACAAGCTGGCCTCGCGCATCAAGGTGATCTCGCGCCTGGACATTTCCGAGAAACGCGTGCCCCAGGACGGGCGCATGAAGCTCAAGGTCGGACCCAACCGGACCATCGACTTCCGCGTGAGCACGCTGCCGACGCTGTTCGGCGAGAAGATCGTGATCCGTATCCTCGACCCCGAAAGCGCCAAGATGGGCATCGAGGCGCTGGGCTACGAGCCCGAGGAAAAGGAACGGCTGATGCACGCCATCGGCCGCCCCTACGGCATGATCCTGGTCACCGGCCCGACGGGCTCGGGCAAGACGGTGTCGCTCTATACCTGCCTGAACCTGCTGAACAAGCCGGGCGTCAACATCGCGACCGCCGAGGACCC
>JBEVDH010000219.1:0-3315 GCA_040514115.1 Comamonas sp.
GGGAAGCAGGTGCGTGACACATCACAAACCCTGCACTGCACCCGCAACGGTAATCAGAGTGTCTCGATGCACGCCCTGGCCCCCGGCCATGGCAGCCACTGCTCCAAGCGGGAAGGCGTGTCGCGGCTTCGGCTCTTTCGGGTCGAGCTCTGTGAGTCCGGAGACCGGCCTGGTGTGAAACAAGGCGCAGCGGGATTGCAGGTGACCTGGTGAATGGCCGCGCGCGCGGCCGCGCCTTCCTGCCCCCTGCTGCACGACTCATCCATCCGGCCCGGGAATCGGCCAGACTGACGATTGATTGGCATGCTGCAAGCATCTGGCTGTCTGTCCGCACGGGCAGGTCATGCGCCGCGTGGCGCCCGGCGCATAGGCGCCCTGCGCATCGGCGCCCGGCGCAGTGGCGCGCCCATTTCCCCATGACGGATTCCATCCAGGTCCAGGGCTGGTGCCCCACCGCCTGGCAACCCATGCGCGCGCAAGACGGCTGGATCGTGCGCGTGCGCCCGCATTGCGCGGCCGTCAGCGCCGCGCAGTGGCGCGTGCTCGCGCAGCTGGCGCTGGCGCATGCGCACCCTCAGATTGAATTGACACGGCTGGGCAATGTGCAGCTGCGCGGCGTGGGCACGGCGCAGTTGCCGGCCGTGCGCCAGCAACTGATCGAGGCCGGGCTGGTGCCGGCCGATGCGGATGCCGATCTGGCGCCCGCGGTGCATTGCACGCCGCTGTACCGCAGCAACGACGCGACCCATGCCCTGGCGCGGCAGCTGTCGGCGGCCGTGCTCGAACACCTGAGCCCGGCGGCACTGGCGCGCGCGGGCCTTCCAGCGCTGCCCGGCAAGTTCGGCCTGCTGGTGGACGACCCGGCGCGGCGCATGCAGGGCATCGGCGCCGATCTTCAGCTGTGGGTGGATGCGGATGCGGGCTATGGCCTGGCGCTGGGCGATGCGGCGCAATGGCATGGGTTTGCCCACGCGCAAGATGCCGTGGCTGCCGCGCTGCAGATTGCTCTGTGGTTTGCGCGTGCGCGCGGCTCGATGGAGCCGGCGCCCACGCGACTGCGCGGATTGCTGGCGCATCGCATGCCGCAGGTGGCAGCGCCATTGCACCTGGCCACGCAGCCCGCCGCTCCCCTGCTGCCCGGCCTGCACTGCGCACACGGCCAGATGCTGGGCGCGCCGCTGGGCCGCATCGATGCCGCGGCATTGCAGGAACTCGCGCTGCAGCTGCCCGCCGATGCCCAAATCCGCGTCACGCCCTGGCGTTCGCTGCTGCTGGTGCAGGAAGCCGTGGCTTGCCTCGATGCCATGCACTGGATCACCGAGCCCGCCGATGCGCGCCTGCGCGTCTCCGCCTGCACCGGCGCGCCGCGCTGCAGCCAGGGCCATGTTCCGGCCCAGGCGCTGGCGCTGGCATTGGCGGGCGATGTGCCGGCGCATCGGCATCTGCATGTCAGCGGCTGCGCCAAGTTCTGTGCCTTGCCTGCCGATGCCACGGCCGTGCTTTTTGCCGGCCCCGATGCGACCGGCGCGCCGCTGCTGCACATCAGCCGCGGCCGCGCGCCCCGCACCCCGATTGACTCGCTGGCCCTTGACGAGGCGCCCGCAAGAATGACAAGACTGCTTCATGACCTATACCTATGAAATGCGCGGTGAAGAGATTTACCGGCAATCCTTTCGCATCATCCGCAGCGAGGCCGATCTGGCGCGCTTTACAAAGCTCGAAGAGCGCGTGGCCTGCCGCATGATCCATGCCGTGGGCATGGTGGAGCTGGCCGCGCACATCCACTTCTCGCCCGATTTCGCCCAGGCTGCCGAAGCCGCACTGCAGCGCGGCGCGCCCGTTCTTTGCGATGTGCGCATGGTCAGCGAAGGCATCACGCGCAAGCGCCTGCCGGCCGCCAATGCGGTGGTCTGCACGCTGCAAGACGAGCGCGTGCCGGCGCTGGCCGCGCAAATGGGCAACACGCGCAGCGCCGCGGCGCTCGAGCTGTGGCGCGAGCAGCTGGGTGGCGCGGTGGTGGCGATCGGCAATGCGCCCACCGCACTGTTCCATCTGCTCAATATGCTCGAGGACCCGGCCTGCCCGCGCCCCGCGGCCATCATCGGCTGCCCGGTGGGGTTTGTCGGCGCGGCCGAGTCCAAGGACGCGCTGCGCGCCTGGGGGAAGATTCCTTTTGCGATCGTGCAGGGGCGCCTGGGGGGCTCGGCCATCACCGTGGCCGCCATCAATGCGCTGGCCTCGGCGGCCGAGTGAAGGGCAGGGCATGAACAGCGGAAAAGTCATCTGCGTCGGGCTGGGACCGGGCGATCCGGAACTGATGAGCGTCAAGGCCGACCGGCTGCTGCGCAATGCGCGCCAGGTCGCGTACTTCCGCAAGCGCGGCCACCCGGGCAAGGCGCGGCAGCTCGTCAACGGCATGCTGCATGCCGAGGTGACGGAGTACCCGATGGAGTACCCGCTCACCACCGAGATTCCGCACGGCGACCCGCGCTACATTGCGCAGCTGTCGGATTTCTACCTCGAATGGCAGACGCGGCTGACGCAGCTCGCGCGCGGCGAGGATGTGATCGTGCTGTGCGAGGGCGACCCCTTTCTCTACGGCTCGTTCATGCATCTGTATGTGCGGCTGCGCCAGGCGCAGGTACCGGTCGAGGTGCTGGCCGGCATTCCGGGCATGGTCGGCTGCTGGCATGCGACGGGCATTCCCATCACCTGGGGCGACGATGTGCTGAGCGTGTTGCCGGCGACGCTGCCCGATGCGCCGCTGCGCGAACACATCGCGCGCTCCGATGCGCTGGTCATCATGAAGGTCGGCCGCCACCTGGGCCGCATCCGCGCGCTGCTGACCGAGCAGGGCAAGCTGGAGCAGGCCTGGCTGGTTATCAACGGCACCATGGCCGACGAGCAGGTCATGCCGCTGCACGCGGCGCCCGAGCGCTGCCCCTATTTTTCCATCGTGATCGTGCATGGCCAGGGCCGGCGCCCGGCCAACGACATGTGAGGAGCCGCGCATGACCCTATCCACCCCGGCGCCCGGGTGCCTCACCGTTGTCGGCCTGGGCCCGGGCGATGAAGCGCTCGTCACGGAGCAGGTGCGCGCCAGCATTGCCGCGGCCACCGACGCGTTTGGCTACTTTCCCTATGTCGAGCGGCTGGCGGGCATGGGCCATCTGCAGCTGCATGCCAGCGACAACCGCGAGGAGCTCGAGCGCGCGCGCCAGGCGCTTGATCTGGCCGCCAGCGGGCGCCGGGTACTGATGCTGTCCTCGGGCGACCCGGGCGTGTTTGCGATGGCCAGCGCGGTGTTCGAGGTGC
>JBEVDH010000278.1:0-3119 GCA_040514115.1 Comamonas sp.
TGCGTTGGACCCACTGCTGCGCGCCGTTCTCGATGAGCGCGAAGGACGTGCGAAAGGCGCTGTCACCGGCGCGGTACGGATCGGGCACGTCTTGGCCCGAGCGTTCGCACAGGCGAAACACGCGGCCGAGGGCGAAGGGATAGCGCTGTTCGATCTCGCGGCGCTGCCCGCCGTCCATCACGAGAATGAGATCGGCACGCCGGCACATGTCGCTCTGGATCTGTTGCGCGCGATGCGCATCGATGCTCAGCCCGCGCTCCTTCATGAGCGCGCAGGCGATCGGATCGGCGCCCTGTCCGACCAGCGCACCCAGGCCCGCCGAGGTGACTTGGCGATCGGGCAAGGCTGCCTTCACCAGGCCTTCGGCCATGGGGCTGCGGCAGATATTTCCGATGCACACGATCAGGATGTTCCGGATGGACACGATCGGTCAGTTCGTCGTGCCGACCGGCCGGCTCAGCTCACGCACGGACGTCGCGGTGGTCGTGGACGGAAGGATGAGGCTGATCACGCGGTTCCAGCGCACCAGCGGCACCGGATCGACGAAGACCACGTCCTTGGGACGCAGCGCGAACTGGTCGGCCAGCGCCAGCGCCATCGGCGTGCGCGCGTCCAGATGGAACAACGACCGGCCGCCCGTCGGTTCGTTGCGCACCACATAGATCTGACGCGGGTTCGCCTGGCTCAGGTTCACCCCGCCGGCTTCGCTCAGCGCATCGTTGAGGCTCAGACGGCCGTTGCGCATCGGGATGGCGGCCTGCTGGGTCACTTCGCCCATCACCGTCACCTTGCGTTCGTCACGGCCGCGCACCATCACCAGGTCGCCGTTCTTGAGCGGAATGCGGGTCGGGTCGATGCCTGCATCGGTGAGTGCGACCAGATCGAGCGGAATCGTGTTGCCGTTGCGCGTGAGCGTGACCAGGGAACGATCCCCGTTGGGTGAAAGCCCGCCCGCGCGGTTGAGCGCTTCGGCCAGTGTCATTGGGATGTCGGTGAACACCATCAGGCCGGGCGCGCGCACCTCACCTTCGATGTAGGCGCGCTTGCTGCGGAACGCGGTCACGCGCACGCTCAGCTGCGGGTTCTTGAAAACACGGGACAGGCGACGAACCAGCATGTCCTCGAGTTCCTGGATGGTCATGCCCGCAGCCGTGACCGACCCGGCATACGGGAAGGTCAGCTGTCCGGTGTTGGACACGATGAAGCCTGGGGCGGGCGAAATGCTGGCCGCGTCGGCAACGGTGGTGGCCGGCGTGGCACTGAACGCGATTTCGGGGTGGTCGTAGACCACGATCCCCACCACATCGCCCGCGCCGATGCGGTATTGCTCGGCCTCACCGACCAGGGCCTGGACCTCTGGGGGGACGGGCCGAACCGCGTTGGCACGCTGCGCCTGGACCAGCGCAGGGGTGATCGCAGTCAGCGCACCGGGCGGTGGCGGATCCTCGTTGGGTCCCGAGAACCCCGAAGGCGACACCGCCTGATCGGCGTCGCCGCTGGCCGAACTGAAGCCCGGCCCCAACGGGGCACAGCCCTGCAGCAGCAGCGCTGCAGAGGTGAACAAGGCGGCATGTACTAAGAAACTTTTCAAACCTGGCTCCGCGTTGACCAAAATGAATACTTTTGGAAACAGTTCGTACTGTACCTCAGCTCCAGACCCGCGTTTGAATTGTTTCTGGTCGTACATCTTCCGACATGCGACCAAACCCGTGAAAAATTGCACGGTGCGCAGGTTTCCACGCATTTGCCAAACCGCACGGCGACCCAGCGCGCCGCCCAGCACCCGAAGGGGATTCAGAGGTCTTCTGTCTGCGCGGCGCGCTTCCAGGCGGCCATGGCCTGGGATGCATCGTCGCGCGCTTCGGCGAGTTCCGCCAGGGCACGCCAGGCGCTTCGGTACAAGGAGACGTCCTGCAGACCCATGCCAGCCTGCATGAGCAGTTGCTGCGCCTTGCCCCAGAGCTGACGTTTCATGCACACCATGCCCGCCAGATACAGCAGGTTGGCGTCACGCGGATTGCTGCGCTGCGCCGACTCGATGCGCGCGAGCCAGTCGGCGTCGACCGATGCGAGACCGGCCTCCAGGGCCCGGACCAGCTTGACCCGCAAGCTGCCCCCCAGACCGTCGGGATGGCTGACCATGAACTCCCACACAGGCAACAGCCAGCCACGGGCCACGGCCAGATCGCCGTGGAGCGCCACCATCCGCTGCGCCGCATGAATGGCGACCTCAGGCATCTCGCGCTCGCCGGCTTCGAGGTCGGCCCAGGCGCGTATCAGCTGCGCCGCATCGTGGGCGCCGGAAAGCAGTTCCATGGCCAGGCCGCGCACGATGCTCTGGGCGGCCGCCTCGGAAAAGGCACGGTGCTTCGCGAGCAAACGGGCCGTCTGAAGCGCCTCGAGCGTGCGGCGCTCCTGCCGCGCCGCCTTCAGATGCAGGCGCAGCGCCAACGTGCGGCGCTGCACGCCCTGCGGCAATTCCTTCAGGCGTGCCAGCGCCGCGGAAGGATCGTGATCTTCCAGCGCCCAGCGCGCCGAACGCAGCTGCACGCCTTCGCGCGTCTCGGGGCTCAGCACGCCGCGCTCGGCACTTTCGTTGAGGGCCTGCTGCAGGTGCGCGTCGCGCGCGGCCCGGTCCTGCAGGGACTGGGCGCTCTCGGCCGCCAGCAGGTGCGAGAGAACGCGCAGCTGGCGCGCCTGCGGCAGTTCGACGTCGAGCGCCTCCAGCGTGCGCTCCTGTGCCAATGCGGCCATGGCCGCGCGGCGCGCGCGCGAGAAGCGCCCGGCCATCAACTGCACCATGGCGTCGAGCAGTGCCGTGTGCAAGGCACGTTCCTTCTGCTGCACCCGCCACTGGCGCGCCTGCTGCGGCAGCGAGAACAGCGCCGCCAACGCCCGCAGCGCCGCGTACAGCAGCACGAAGGTGCCGGCCAGCAGCAGCAACACCAGATTGAGCGAGAGGTCGACGCGCCACGGCGGCCAGAACACGGTGATCGTGCCCTGGTTGTTGCCGGCGAAGAGCGCCACCGCGGCGGCGATGCCGAAGAGAGCGAGGAGCCAGAGAGCGGCGCGCATGGGTCGTCGACGCTCAGCGGCCGGCCGCGGCGGTGGCCAGCGCG
>JBEVDH010000088.1:0-19903 GCA_040514115.1 Comamonas sp.
GCATATGACAAAAGCGTAATGCGGGCGCAATCTTCAGGCGGGGCTGGTGGTCACAGAATTGACTTCATCGCCTGGCAGCGGATCTTCAGACCGCAGCTTTTCCTGAACATGACTTGAGAGACACCATGCATCCCATTCGTCGCAGCGCTTCCATCCTGATCCTGTCCCTGACGGCCGCAGCCGCCGGCCACGCCCTGGCCGCGGAGCCCGCCGGCCTGACCCGCGCGCAGGTGCTGCAGCCGCAGCAATACCCGGCGCAGCAGTCCGCAGCGGGCAAGACCCGGCCCCAGGTACTGGCCGAGCTCGCGCAGGCGCGCGCCAAGGGTGAGCTGACCGAAGGGGAAGCCGACCTGCGCCAGAACCAGTTGCGGCCCGATCTGTACCCGTCGCAGGCCGCACAAGACCAGGCCGTAACAAGCGATCAGGTGTTTGCCGAGATGCAGCGGGCACGGGCTGCGGGGCAGCTGCATTTCACTGAAGGCAACTGAGGGTTGATCTTTGCGTTTCCGTTCGTGGTGATCCTGAGCCTGTCGAAGGATCGAACCACGGACGTCCTTCTTTCCAATGGAGGACAGGCCGTCCATCCTTCGACACGGTGCCCTGCGCCAGGCTCAGGACGAACGGATAAATGAAAAAACCCCGCAAGATCCTTGCGGGGTTTTTCATGGAGCCGGATTTTCAATCCATCGTCAATTTCTGCTTGACCACGACGTTCTTGTAAACCGCGAGCTCTTCCTTCATCTGCTGGGCGAATTTCTCCGGAGTATCGGCCTGGATGATCGAGCCGGTTTCCTCGATGCGCTTGCGGATGGCCGGGTCCTGCAGGACCTTGCGCGTCGCGGCGTTGATCTTGTCGACGATGTCACGCGGCATGTTCTTCGGGCCGACGATGCCGTAGTAGGCCATGCGGTTTGCGGCCTCGAGGCCGACTTCCTTGAAGGTCGGCACATCGGGCATCGCGGGCACGCGCTCGGGCGCCGCGACCACCAGCGCGACCAGGCGTTTTTCCTTGATGAAGGGCAGGGCCGAGGGCAGGTTGTCGAAGATCAGCGGCACCTGGCCGGCCACGGCATCGTTGAGCGCCGGGCCCGAGCCGCGGTAGGGCACGTGCATCATGTCGGTGCCGGTCGACAGCTTGAACATTTCCATCATCAGATGGGTGATCGAGCCGGTGCCGGGCGAGGCATAGGAATACTTGCCGGGGTTCTTCTTCACTTCCTCGAGGAACTGCTTGTAGTTCTTGCCGGCGAATTGCGGGTTGGCCGCAATGACATTGGGCGTGGCCGCGATGTTGATGACGGGCGTGAAGTCGGTCGCGACGTTGTAGGGGATCTTGGGGTTGATGGCCGGATTGGTGGCCGTGGTCGACACCGTGGCGATGCCCAGGTGGTAGCCGTCGGGCGTGGCGCGCGCGGTTTCCGCGGCGCCAATGCTGCCGCCGCCGCCGCCCCGGTTCTCGACGATCACCGGCTGGCCCAGCTCGCGGCCCAGCGGATCGGCGATGACGCGGGCAATCAGGTCGGTCGTGCCGCCGGCGGCAAAGGGCACCAGCAGCTTGATGGGCTTGTTGGGGTAGGCGGACTGGGCAAAGGCAGTGCCGAAAACGGAAAGAAGGCCCAGGGCCAGAATGCTTTTGCGAATCATTGATTTGTCTCCATCAGATATTTCGTTCAACGTGACAGGATGCTAATGGATTGCTGGGTGAAGAGATGTTTGGCGACAGTTAAATGCTTTGGTAGTTTCCCGGAGTGGATTTGAATTTGCGGGCGCGGTTTGGCCTGCGTCAAATCCAGAGGAGGTTTTCGCATATTGGGAAAGATACCGGAGCCAGATATTGCTTGGAGGCTGTCCGATAACTTGAGACTGGCCGTCCATCCTTCGATCCTTCGACCGGGCCGCCCAGGCAAGCCCAGGATCAGGACGAACGGTTAAATTGACGCTCTGCGGCGAGGCAAATTTTTACGAACGCAGCGTCAGATCGCCCCGTCCGCCCGCAGCGCCTCGATGCGTGCCTGGTCCAGCCCCAGCTGCTCCAGCACCTCCTGCGTATGCTGCCCCAGCGCGGGCGGCGCGCGGTGGTAGGCGACAGGGGTGGCGGACAGGCGCATCGGGTTGGCGACGCCAGACACGGGCGGCAGGCCGCCCTCGCGCGGCAGCTCGATGCGCAGGCCGCGGGCGCGCACCTGCGGGTCGTCGAAGGCCTGCGCCACGGTGTTGATCGGGCCACAGGGCACGGCCTTGTCCTCGAACAAGGTGATCCATTCAGCCGTGGTGCGCGTGCGCAGCACCGGCTCCATCCGCGCCAGCAGCGCCGCGCGGTTGTGCACGCGCGCGGTGTTGGTGGCAAAGCGCGCATCCTGCGCCCAGTCCGGCTGGCCGATCGCGGCGCAAAAGCGCGCGAACTGGCCGTCGTTGCCGATGGCCAGCAGCACATTGCCGTCCTGCGTAACGAAGTCCTGGTAGGGCGCGAGGCTCGGGTGCACGTTGCCGGCGCGGCCCGGCGCATCGCCCGTGGCGAGGTATCCCGCGGCCTGGTTGGCGAGCACCGCCATGCCGACGTCAAGCAGCGCCATGTCGATGTACTGGCCCTGGCCGCTGTGGTGGCGCGCGTTGAGCGCCGCGAGAATCGCGTTGCTCGCATACAGGCCGGTGAACACGTCGATCACCGCGACCCCGGCCTTGAGCGGGCCGCCCCCGGGCGTGCCGTCGGCATGGCCGGTGATGCTCATCAGCCCGCACATGGCCTGAACCATGAGGTCATAGCCCGCGCGCTCGGCATAGGGCCCGTCCTGGCCAAAGCCGGTGATCGAGCAGTAGACCAGGCGCGGGTTGAGTTCCTTGAGGCTGTCGTAGTCGAGGCCGTACTGGCGCAGCCCGCCGACCTTGAAGTTCTCGACCACGACATCGGCCTCGCAGGCCATGCGGCGCAGCAGGGCCTGGCCCTCGGGGTGGGCCATGTCGACGGTGATCGAGCGCTTGTTGCGGTTGCAGGCCGTGAAGTAGCTCGCGTCGCGCGTGTCGTTGCCGGCCTCGTCGCGCAGGAAGGGCGGGCCCCAGTGGCGCGTGTCATCGCCGGCGACCGGGCGCTCGACCTTGACGACATCGGCGCCCAGGTCGGCCAGCATCTGGGTGCACCAGGGGCCGGCCAGGACGCGCGACAGGTCCAGGACCTTGATGCCGGCGAGGGCCGTGGGCTGGGGGGAGAGGGAGGGGACTTGGGTCATGGCAGGACGAGGCCCTGAAGGCCTGAAGACAATGCAAAAAGGAGCGGCAAGCGCTCCTTTTCAAGAGAGCGATTGCTCCCGCGCCGGCAGTGGCGATCAGTTCGCGAACGCGGCGATTCCGGTCTGCGCCCGGCCCAGAATCAGCGCATGCACATCATGCGTGCCTTCATAGGTGTTCACCACCTCGAGGTTCACGAGGTGGCGCGCCACGCCGAATTCGTCGCTGATGCCGTTGCCGCCAAGCATGTCGCGCGCCAGGCGGGCGATGTCCAGGGCCTTGCCGCAGTTGTTGCGCTTGATCAGCGAGGTGATCTCGACCACGTTCTGGTGCTCGTCCTTCATGCGGCCCACGCGCAGCGCGGCTTGCAGGCCCAGCGTGATTTCGGTCTGCATGTCGGCCAGCTTCTTTTGCACCAGCTGGTTGGCGGCCAGGGGGCGGCCGAACTGCTTGCGGTCGAGCGTGTACTGGCGCGCGGTGTGCCAGCAGGCTTCGGCCGCGCCCATCGCGCCCCAGGCAATGCCAAAGCGCGCGCTGTTGAGGCAGGTGAACGGGCCCTTGAGGCCGCGCACTTCGGGGAAGGCGTTTTCTTCGGGCACGAACACCTCGTCCATGACGATCTCGCCGGTGATCGAGGCACGCAGGCCGACCTTGCCGTGGATCGCGGGGGCGCTCAGGCCCTTCCAGCCCTTTTCCAGGATGAAACCGCGGATCTGGCCGACCGCGCCGCTCTCGGACACTTCCTTGGCCCAGACGACGAACACATCCGCCACGGGGCTGTTGGTGATCCACATCTTGCTGCCGCTGAGCTTGTAGCCGCCGTCGACCTTCTGGGCACGCGTGACCATCGAACCCGGGTCGGAGCCGTGGTCGGGTTCGGTCAGGCCGAAGCAGCCGATGAACTCGCCGCTGGCGAGCTTGGGCAGGTACTTCTGCTTTTGTTCCTCGGTGCCGAATTCATTGATTGGCACCATCACCAGCGAGCTTTGCACGCTGGCCATCGAGCGGTAGCCCGAGTCCACGCGCTCGATCTCGCGCGCCACCAGGCCGTAGCTCACATAGTTCAGGCCCGAGCCGCCGTAGGCGGCGGGAATCGTCGGGCCCAGCAGGCCGAGTTCGCCCATCTCGCGGAAGATGGTGATGTCGGATTTCTCATGGCGGAACATTTCCAGCACGCGCGGCGCGAGCTGGCCCTGGCAGTAGTCACGCGCGGCGTCGCGCACCATGCGCTCTTCTTCCGTGAGCTGTTGATCGAGCTGGAAGGGATCGTCCCATTGGAAGTTGCCGGCCATGTGTGTCTCCTTGAATGCGTTGGATGTGCCCTGCGATATGCGCGCATGGGGGCAGTAGCTGGATGCGATCGTAGGCAGTTGCGGCGGTGCGGGCAAACGATTTGTTTGCATCCAGATATGAGCTTTATGCATGCTGGGGTGTCTGTGGAGATTCCCATTGCCGCTTCACGCTCTCGGCCAGCAGCTGTGCGAAGGCCTGCGCCGCGGCGCTGCGCGAGGTGCGTGCATTCCACAGCAGGCTGGCGGTGCGCATCAGCGCGGGCTGCAGGTCGCGCGCACACAGGCCCTGGCCGTGCAGCGCCGCGGCGCGCTCGGGCACGAGGCACGCCAGCTGCGGACCCCAGCGGCAGGCTTCGATCAGCGCATGCACCGATTCCATCTCGACCATGACCCTGGGCTGAACGCCCGCGGCGCGCAGATGCTCGTCCAGCAGCCGCCGCGTCGCGAAACGGCGCGACAGCAGCACCAGCGGCACGTCCTGCAGCTGCTGCAGGCGCAGCGGCGCCGGGTCCGCGAGCGGGTGCGAGGCATGGGCCACGAACTGCATTTTTTCGTCGAACAGCGGCTCGGAATCGATGCCGGCGGCGCCCGCGGGGTGGAAGGCCATGCCCAGGTCGAGATCGCCGCTGAGCAAGAGCGCCTCGATCTCGGGCGCGAGCAATTCGCGCAGCACCACCTGGATCTTCGGGTAGCGCGCATTGAATGCCGCCACCGCCGACGGCACCAGCGTATGCAGCGAGGTGGGGATGGCGCCCACGGTGAGCCGGCCCGCCTGCAGGCTCGCGAGGTCGGCCAGCGCCATGCGCCCGGCTTCGAGCTCCTGCAGCGCGCGGGCTGCGTAGTCCTTGAAGACCAGCCCGGCTTGCGACAGCTTCAGGCCCCGGCCCACGCGCTCGAACAGCGCCACGCCGAGCTCCTCCTCGATCTGGCGCAGGCCGTGCGACAGCGTCGACTGGGTGACGAACAGCTGTTTGGCCGAGGTCGTCAGATGCTCGGTGCGGGCAATGTCGAGAAAGTAGCGCAGCTGGCGGATTTCCATCGAGACCTTTCAGATTGACGATCAAACGTTCGAAATTATCGAACAGATTGGACGATATAAATCATTGGATTGATTGAACGTACGCCCCTAAGCTTTGTTTCAGCGGCTTTTTCCCTTCCTGCCCGGCCGCAGCAAAGAGACCCGCATGAGCCACGAATTCACCATCGAGCGCGTCCAGGTGCGCATCCTGGACATCCCTACCATCCGCCCGCACAAGCTGTCGTTCGGCTCGATCCAGCGCCAGAGCCCGGTCATCGTGCAGCTGTGGCTGCGCAACGGCGCCTGCGGGTTCGGCGAAGCCGCGACCATTGGCGGGCCGTCGTGGAACGAGGAGTCGCCCGAGAGCATCGCGCATGCTATCGAAAACTATCTTGCGCCGGCCGTGCTCGGGCAGCAAGCGGGCGGCATCGAGAGCGTGCTGGCGCGCATGGATCTGGCGTGCAAGGGCAATGCGTTTGCAAAATCGGCCGTCGAAATGGCGCTGATCGATGCGCTGGCGCGCACGCTGGGCATTCCTGCCTGGCAACTGCTGGGCGGCAAGCTGCACCAGAGCCTGCCGCTGGCCTGGACGCTGGCCAGCGGGGACGTCGAGCGCGATCTGCAGGAAGCGCAGCTGCGCCTGGAGCAGGGCCGCCACCGGATCTTCAAGATGAAGATCGGCGCGCGCGCGCCGCAGGACGATGTGGCCCATGTGAGCCGCATCGCGCGCGGCCTGCCCGACACCGCGACGCTCACGGTGGACGTCAACCAGGCCTGGGACGGCAACACCGCGCGCCGCTACCTGCCGCAGCTGATCGAGGCCGGCGTCACGCTGATCGAGCAACCCGTGGCCAAGTGGAACGTGCCGGCGCTGCGCCAGCTCGCGCAGGAACTCAGGGGCGCGTTGATCATGGCCGATGAAACTGTCTGCACGCCGCAGGACGCGATGCTGCTGGCGCGCGAGCAGGCCGCGCATGTGTTCTCGCTCAAGGTCGCCAAGCACGGTGGCCTGCTGCGCACGCGCAAGGTCGCGGCCGTGGCCGAGGCGGCCGACATCGGCTGGTATGGCGGCACGATGCTCGAGACCTCGATCGGCAGCGCGGCCTCGGCCCATGTGTTTTCGACCCTGCCGGGCGCCCACCATGGCTGCGAGCTGTTCGGCCCGCAGCTGCTGGTCGACGATATCGTCGAGCAGCAGATGCCGATCCGTGATTTCGCGCTGCAGCTGCCCGACGGCCCGGGCTATGGCCTGACGGTGTCGCTCAGCCAGCTCGACCGCTTCGACCGCGCGCTGGCCGGCCGGCAGCCGGTGCATGTGGACCTGGGCGCGGCCCGCGCCTGATTTTTCCGCCGCGCGCGCGGGCGTGCGGCTCCACCCCCCGAGGAGAATACGATGTTGTTTCTGGTCCGCATGGATGTGCGCATTCCCCACGACCTGCCCGCAGAGCAGGTCAATGAAATCAAGCTGCGCGAAAAAGCCTATTCGCAGCAGCTGCAGCGCGATGGCCGCTGGCAATCGATCTGGCGCGTGGTCGGCGAGTACGCCAACTACAGCGTCTTCAACGTCGGCTCCAACGACGAGCTGCACGACCTGCTGCAAGGCCTGCCGCTGTTCCCTTACATGGACATCCAGGTGACGCCGCTGGCGCGCCACCCCTCGGCCATCGCCTGAACGGTCGGCAGCGCCTGCCGACCCTCCAAAAAACCGTTCAAGGAGACAAAAAAATGAAAAACCGCTTTCTGCAAAAAACCCTGCTGGGCGTCGCACTCGCCGCCTGCGCCATTCCCGGCTTTGCGCAGGGCGCTGTCGGCACCTGGCCCGACAAGCCCGTCAAATGGATCGTGCCCTTCCCACCGGGCGGCGCGATGGATGCCATCGCGCGCACGCTGGGCGAAGTCGCCGGCCGCAAGCTCGGCCAGCCGTTCGTCATCGAGAACAAGGCCGGCGCCGGCGGCAACATCGGCTCGGACTTCGTCGCCAAGCAACCCGCCGACGGCTACACGCTGATGATCACCTCGATCGGCATGGCCACCAATGGCGCGCTCTACGGCAAGCTGAGCTATGACCCGATCAAGGATTTCGCGCCCGTGAGCCTGCTGGCCGTGGTGCCCAATGTGCTGGTCACGGGCCACAAGCAGGCCGACGTGAAGAGCGTCAAGGACCTGATCGCCAAGGCCCGCCAGCAGCCCGATGCACTGACCTATGCGTCGGCGGGCAACGGCACCTCGATTCACCTGGCGGGTGCGAGCTTCACTTCGCTCACGGGCGTGAAGATGCTGCACGTTCCATACCGCGGCAGCGGCCCGGCGGTGACCGATCTGCTGGGCGGCCAGGTCGACTTCATGTTCGACAGCATCACGTCCGCACGCCCGCATATCCAGGCCGGCAAGCTGCGCGCGATCGCCGTGACCACCAAGACGCGTTCATCTTCGCTGCCCGATGTGCCCACGCTCGCCGAAGCCGGCGTTCCCGGCTATGAAGTCTCGCCGTGGTTCGCGACCTTCATGCCCGCCGGCACGCCCGCGCCCATCGTCGCCAAGCTGGGCCAGACGCTCAACGAAGCGATGAACGACCCCGAAGTCAAGAAGCGGCTGAGCGCCATCGGCGCCGAACCCATCGGCAGCACGCCACAGGCGCTCGCGGCCCACCTGAAGACCGAAACCGACCGCTGGACCAAGCTGATCAAGGAGTCCAATATCAAGGTGGACTGATCGGTTCTCCCTCGGGCCTGCTTGCAGGCCCTTTTGCCATTTCACCACCTACTTTTGCGCCCACCATGCCCGCATTGCATTCCATCATCGAGGGACAGGGTCCCGTCATCGTTCTGAGCCACGCGCTGGGCTGCGACCTGCATATGTGGGACGAAGTCGCCGCACTGCTCAAGGACCGCTACACCGTGGTGCGCTACGACCAGCGCGGGCACGGCCAGTCGCCGGCGAGCGCGGCGGCGTTCACGCTGCAGGATCTGGCCCAGGACGCGGCCGACTTGATCGACCGGCTGGGCCGCGGCCCGGTGCATTTCGCCGGCGTTTCGATGGGCGGCATGACGGCCCAGGCGCTCGCTGCGCTGCACCCGGACACGGTGCAGAGCATCACCATTGCCAACTCGGCCGCGCGCTATGACGACGCCGCGCGTCAGGGCTGGCAGGCGCGCATCGATACCGTGCGCACGCAGGGCGTGGCCGCGATTGCCGACGGCGCGCTGCAGCGCTGGCTGTCGCCCGACTTCGTGGCGCGCTATCCGCAGCGCGTGGCGCAGATGCGCGCGGCGCTGGTGCAGATCGCGCCCGAACCCTATGCCCAGGCCTGCGCGGCCGTGGCGGGCATCGCGCTGCACGAGACCAATGCTTCGATCCGTTGCCCGGCGCTGGTCATCGGCGGCACGCTGGACGCGGCCACGCCGATGGCGATGTCCGAGGAAATCGCGGCCGGCATCCCGGGCGCCGAGCTGGCGCGCATCGAGGCCGCGCACATCAGCTGCGTCGAGCAGCCGGTGGCTTTCGTGCAGCTGCTGGACGGATTCATCCAGCGCGCCTGACCCGGCGCTCAGCGCAGCAGGCTGCTGCGCAACTCCTTTTGCAGCAGCTCCCGCAGCGTGTGGGCCACGCCGTGGCGCCCGTCGCGGCGCCAGGCCAGATGCATCTCGACATCCAGCCCGGTCACCTGCGCCAGCGGCTTGAAGCAGACGTTGGCGTAGCGCAGCTTCATGGCCGAACGCGGCACCAGCGCAATGCCGACATTGGCGTCGACCAGCGCCAGGATCGAATGCGTGTGGCTCAGCGTCTGCACGGTTTCGGGCGCCACGCCATTGGCGCGCAGCTGGCCGGCAACGATCTCGTAGAGGTAGCGTGACTCCGAGGGGCAGAACTCGATGAAGTGCTGCCCCTGCAGTGCCGCCAGCGGTACTTCGGCCCGGGCTGCGAGGGGGTGGTCCAGGGGGAGGGCCAGCATGAAGGGCTCGCGCACCAGCGGCGCCGAATCGCTGAAGCTGCGCGGCGCAAAGGGCCGCACGATGCCGATGTCGATGCGGTCGGCGCCCAGGGCCTCGATCTGGTCGACGGTCTGCATTTCGCGCAGTACCAGATGCACATCGGGCAGCCGCGTGCGCACCAGGGCCAGCAGCTGCGGCAGGATCGTGAAGCTGGCCGCGGGAATGAAGCCCAGCGTGACGCTGCCGGCTTCGGCCTGCAGGGCGCGGCGCGCGGCAATGGTGGCGGCCTGGCTGCGGCGCAGGATGTCCTCGGCTTCGCGCAGGAAGATCTTGCCGGCCACCGTCAGGCGCACCGCGCCGCCGGCACGCTCGAGCAGCTGCACACCGACTTCATGCTCGAGCAGCTGGATCTGGCGCGTCAGCGGCGGCTGCGTCATGTGCAGCAGCGCCGCCGCGCGGCCGAAATGCAGCTCGGAAGCCACCGCCACGAAGCATCTCAGTTGGGTCAGTTGGAACATGGAACCTGATTCATTTATTGAATGGCGGCATCCGATGTCTGGATTGGACGGCGCCACACGGTACTTCTAGAGTGGCTGCTTCAGACCAAAAGCCCCCAGGAGACAGCATGACTACATTTACCGGCCCCGCCTTGCGCGCAGCGCTCAACGGCATTTCGGGGATTCTCGTCACCCCCTTCGATGCCCAGGACAGCGTTTGCAGCGCGCCGCTGCAGCCCGTGGTCGACCGCGCGGTCGATGCCGGCGTGCAGGTGCTGGTGGCCAATGGCAACACCAGTGAATTCTATGGGCTGCAGGCGCAGGAAGCCGAGCGCATGGTGCAGGTGGCCGCCGAGTGCGTGGCCGGCCGCGTGCCGCTGCTCGGCGGCGTGGGCCGCAGCGTGCATGAGGCGCGCGCCCTGGCCAAGGCCTCGGCAAGGGCCGGCGCCTCGGCGCTGATGGTGCACCAGCCGCCAGACCCGTTTGTCGCGCCGCGCGGCGTCGTCACCTATGTGCAGCAGATCGCCGAAGCCGCCGAGGGTCTGCCGCTGGTGCTGTACCTGCGCAATGAAAACATCGGGCTGGCAACGATCGAGGCGCTGTGCCGCATCCCCGAAGTCATCGGCGTGAAGTGGGCCTCGCCCACGCCGCTGGTGCTCGCCGAGATGATCCGCCGCACCGCGGACCGCGATCTGGCCTGGGTCGGCGGCCTGGCCGAAGTCTGGGCGCCGCCGCTCTACGCGGTGGGCGCGCGCGGCTTCACTTCCGGGCTGATCAATGTGTTTCCCGAGCGTTCGGTGGCCATCTACAACGCGCTGGAGCAGTCGGACTACGCGCTGGCCATGCGCCTGATCGGCGAGATGCTGCCCTTCGAGGAGCTGCGTGCGCAGGAGAACAACGGCGCCAACGTGACCGTCGTCAAGGCCGCCCTGCAGTGGATGGGCAATGACTGCGGCGCCACGCGCGCGCCCTCGGCCTGGCCGCTCAGCGGCACGCAGCAGCAGCAGCTCGAGACGCTGCTGGCCGGCTGGAAAAAGTAAGCGAGTTGGCGCGCAGCGGCTTGGGGTTTCCCGCCGCTGCGCCTTTTCCCCTTCTGAGCGACCCATAACTATTAAGGACAAACCATGCCAACCCGCCGCACCCTCCTGGCTCTCGCACTGCTTTCGCCGCTGTGCTCCGTTGTATCCGCCCAAAGCTTTCCCGCGCGCCCCATCACCATCGTGGTGGGCTCGACCGCGGGCAGCGCCACCGACGGCCTGGCGCGCGCCGTGGCCGCCGAAGTCGGCAAGGAAACCGGGCAATCGGTGATTGTCGACAACCGCGCGGGGGCCTTTGGCGGCATCGCGGCCCAGCATGTGGCGCGCGCGCAGCCCGATGGCTACACCGTCTTCATGACGACCAACACCACGCAGGCCGCCAACCCGCACCTGCTCAAGAAGCTGCCTTACGATCCGCTCAAGGATTTCGCGCCCGTGGCACTGCTGGCCAAGGGGCCGCTGCTGCTGGTGGTGAACCCCAAGCTCGGCGTCAACAGCATTGCCGAACTCGTGGCGCTGGCCAAGCGCCAGCCGGGCAAGCTCAACTACGGCTCGGGCAGCTCGTCGGCGCAGGTCGCGACCGAGCTGTTCCAGCAGATGACGGGCACCAAGTTCAACTACGTGCCGTACAAGGCCAACCCGCCCGCGGTCATGGACCTGATTGCCGGCCAGACCGATCTGATGATCGTCGATCTCGCCACCACCGCGGCGCACGTCAAGGCCGGCAAGCTCAAGGCGCTGGGCCTGAGCAGCCCGGGCCGCCTGTCGCTGATGCCGGGCGTGCCGGCAATCAGTGAGTCGCTGCCGGGCTATGAGTTCGGCTACTGGAACGCGCTGTATGCGCCCGTGGGCACGCCCGCGCCGGTCGTGCAAAAGCTCAATGCGCTGATGCGCAGCGCGATGCAGACCGCCTCGGTGCGCGCCGTGGCGCAGCAGTCGGGCATGGAGACGACGCTGTCTTCGCCCGATGAAATGAACCGCTTCCAGCTCGCCGAGTACGAGCGCTGGGGGAAGATCATCAAGGCGGCGGGGATTGAGGCGGAATAGGAGATCTGACCTGGCTTGGCAGGGGACAGTCGTCGTGGGTAAGGGCGGGGGCTGGCTTGAGGGGGGCCGTTCATGGTTCGACAGGCTCACCACGAACGGTATGGATCACCACAAACGGTATGGATCTCCACGAACGGGTTTCAGCTGACTGGCTTCGTGAGAACCGTTCGTCCTGAGCTTGCCTCGCCGGCCGCGTCGAAGGATGAGCGGCCTGTCCTCCAAAAAGCCAAGCGTGGTGAGCCTCCTTCGTAGCCCGTCGAACCATGGACGGGCGTTCCCTCACCCCCACCACCCCGGCAGCAACCTCCTGACCTCCTCGCGCCCAAAGCGGTCGTCCATCAGGAACAGCTCGCCGGTATCGCTTTCCGAGCGGATGACCCGCCCCGCGGCCTGCACCACCTTGCGCAGGCCCGGGAACAGATAGGTGTAGTCGTAGCCGGTGCGCGTGCCAAAGCGCTGCTGCATGCAGCGCTTCATGCTTTCGTTGACCGGGTTGAGCTGGGGCAGGCCCAGCGTGGCGATGAAGGCGCCGATCAGGCGGTCGCCCGGCAGGTCGATGCCTTCGCCGAATGCGCCGCCGAGCACCGCGAAGCCGATGCCCTGGCCGCCGGCCTGGAAACGGTCGATGAAGGCCTGGCGGCTGTCGGTGCCCATGGCGCGCACCTGGCGCCACACCGGCGGCGCATCGGGCTGCGCGCACAGCGCATCGGCCACGCGCTCCAGATAATCGAAGCTGCTGAAAAAGCACAGGTAGTTGCCCGGGCGCCGCGCGAATTGCGCGCAGATCAGCGCCACGATGCGCGCCACCGAGGCCTCGCGGTCCTGGTAGCGCGTGGAGACATCGCGCACGATGTGCACCGCGAGCTGCGCGGCCTTGAAGGGCGCGGGCACGTCGATCCAGGCCGTGCTTTCGGGCAGGCCCAGCGTGTCGCGGTAGAAGGTGGCCGGGCTCAGCGTGCCCGAGAACAGCACCGTCGCATGCGCGGCGGCATGGCGCGCGACAAGGTGCGGCGCGGGAATCACATTGCGGATGCACAGGATCGACGCGCGCTTGCGCCGGCCCTGCGCGGGCACCAGCGTCACATCGAACAGCGCGTGCTCGTCGAACTTCTCCTCGAGCACGGAGAACTGCAGCGCCTCGAGATAGAAGCCCAGCACCGGATCGCCGGGCAGCATCGGCACGTCGGCGTTGGCCTCGCCAATCAGCGAGACGGCCTTTTGCAGCGCCGCCATGAAGTCCATCGGCACCTGCGCATGGCACTGGTACGTGGCTTCCTGGCTTTCATGGACGTCGTTCCAGGCGCGGTTCAGGCCGTCGAGCGACTTGCGGATACGTCCCTTGGCATGCTTGCGCGCGGCCGCAAGAGAGCCTGGCGCCAGCTCGGCCGTGTACATGCTGCGCGCGCGGTCGAGCAGGTTGTGCGCCTCGTCGACGAGGATGCCGACTTTCCACTGGTTGGCCTGCGTCAGCGCGTGCAGCATGGCCGAGCCGTCGTAGAAGTAGTTGTAGTCGCCCACCACCACATCGCTCCAGCGCGCCATCTCCTGCGTCAGGTAGTAGGGGCAGACCGCATGCGCGAGCGCCACTTCACGCAGCCGCGCGCTGTCCCAGACCGCATGCACATCTAGGACCGCGGCGCGCGCCTCGGGCAGGCGGTCGTAGAAGCCCTGGGCCAGCGGGCAGGAGTCGCCGTGGCAGGCCTTGTCCGGGTGCTCGCAGCTTTTCTCGCGCGACTGCAGCGTGATGGCGCGCAGCGGCGCGCCGCCGCCGGCCTGCAAGTGCTGGTTGATCTGGCCCAGCGCCTGCGTCGCCAGCCCATGGCCCGTGCCCTTGGCGGTGAGAAAGAAGATCTTGTCCAGGCCCTGGTCGGGGCAGGCCTTGAGCATGGGGTAGAGCGTGCCGATGGTCTTGCCGATGCCCGTGGGTGCCTGCGCCATCAGGCAGTTGCCCGCCTCGCTCGCGCGCGCGACGCGGTAGACGGCCACCGACAGCGCGCGCTGGCCTGCGCGGAAAGCGCCCAGGGGAAAGCCCAATGCCGCGAGCGCCTGGTCGCGCCCGCGGCGGTGGGCGTCCTCGCTCTGGGCCCAGCGCAGGAAGCGCGCGCATTGCGTCTCGAAGAAGGCCTGCAGCTCGTCGGCCTCGAAGCCCTGTGCAATGGCGTCTTCCTTTTGCGTCGCGATATTGAAGTAGATCAGCGCGATCTTCAGCCGCGGCAGCGCGCGCTCGGCGCACAGCAGATGGCCGTAGATCTTGGCCTGCGCCCAGTGCAGCGCGCGGTGGTTGGCGCGGATCGCGTCTACATTGCCGCGGTAGGTCTTGATTTCCTCGAGCTGCCCGGCCTGCGCGTCGTAGCCATCGGCGCGCCCGCGCACGCGCAACGTTTCGTACTGGCCCTGCAGCGGCACCTCGGCCTCGTAGTCCGGGCCGCGCCGCGACTGCACCAGCAGATGGCCGTCGATGCCTTGCTGCGCGGTGGGCGCGGGCGTGAAGCGCAGGTCGAGGTCTCCCTGCTTGGCGGTGAATTCGCAAAGCGTGCGCACGCAGACGCTGTAGCTCACGGACCGTCTCCCGGCCCTGTGCGCCACTGCACATGGCAGACGCTGACCGGAATGCCATGCTCGCGGCAGTACTGCAGCCAGCGGATCTGGTTGTCCTGCAGCTTGTCGCCCGGCCCCTTGACCTCGACCAGCTCATAGCGCTTCTCAACGGGCCAAAAACGCACCAGATCGGGCAACCCGGTGCGGTTGGCCTTCACGTCCGCCATCAGCCGCGCGAACAGCACCTTGAGGTGCGCGGCGCTGATGCATTCGAGCGCCAGCTTGAGCAGCGGCTCGGACAGGGTGCCCCAGAACACGAACGGCGACTGCACGCCCTGCTTGGCGGCAAAGCGCTCGAGAATCGTTGGCCCATAGTCCGGCGTGTCCAGCAGCGCCAGGCAGCGCGCGAACTCTTCGGCGCGGCGTTGCGTGAAGTCGGGCGCGCTCAGATCTGCGGGCGCGCTCTGAAAGGGGTGGAAGAACGCGCCCTGCACCGGCGCGAAGATCGCCGGCCAGCACAGCAGCCCGAACAGCGAATTGACCAGCGCATTCTCGACATAGAACACCGGCGCCGCGTCGCTGTGCCAGTGCTGGCGCAGCACATATTCGACGGACATCGGCAGCGCGGGTGGATCGAGCTCGATGTCCGAACGCATCTGCGCGAGCGCCCGCGCCGCGCTGGGCCGCCGGCCCGGCGTGCCCTGGCCCGCGTTGCGCTGCAGACGCGGGATCATGCGCAGCAGCTTTTGCAGCTCCTCGTCGCTTTCGGGCGCGCGCTGCGCCTGCAGCGCGCCTTCGAGCGCTTCCTCATGGCGCTCGAGGCGCTCGAGCACGCGCAGGCCCCGGTGGCGCGCGCCGGGGTAGCTGCACTGTGCGTAGACCCGCAGCGCCTCGTCCCATTGCTGCGCGCGCTCGCAGGCATTGCCCAGGCGCAGCAGCAGCTTGGCGCGGCGCTGCTCCAGCCAGGCGTTGGAGCTGCGGCAGGCGTCGATGGCCGCGCGCGTGGCGGCGGCGTCGCCACCTTCCTCGAGCGCCTGCCGGCAGGCGTGCAGCGCCAGATAGGCATCGATGTCGCAGCGCGACTGGAAGGCGCGCGACGCCGCGTCGAACGCCACGCGCTCGTACTTGAACACGCCCAGGTCGGCGAGCACGAACTCGGTCCAGTCCTGGTGCAGGTTGCCGAAAAACATGAGCCGCAGCCGCTCGCTGAGCGCGCCGAGCATGACGCGCCACACCGGCTCGCTGGCGTGCGGGTGCCAGTCGGCGTAGGGGCGGGGCTCGGCGTGGACTTCGCCCAGCGCCAGCAGCCAGTCCGACTTGCGCGTGCCGCTGCCGCGCTCGGGCACCGCAAACAGCGGCGCCAGTTCGCTCTTGGTGTGCAGGTCGAACAGCTCCTCGAGGTGCATTGGCGTCTGGATGTCGAGCCAGCCCAGCGCCAGCAGCGGCTCAGTGGCCGCGCGCACTTCGGGAATTTCTTCGTAGACCAGCTTGGAGGCGCGAAACCACGGCCCGCGGCGCATCAGCATGCGCACCAGCAGCGCGCGCGACATGGCGGGCAGCGCCGCGAACTGCGTCAGGAAGTCGTGCTCCGCGCCATCGAGCAGGTCGCTGTAGCGCTGCGCGATCCAGTCCAGAGCGCGCTCGAAGTTGTGCAGGTAGTAGTAACGGTGCGGGGGCACCGGGCTGAGCGCGGTCATGGTGTGCCGGACCGGGTGCTGGCCCAAGGGCAGGCCAGGATCATCAACCGGAGGTGAATAAGGCACTACTGTACATAAATACATATTCGCGCGCTTGCGGCAAACCCATGAACGCGGCTTTGCTATTCGGTCTGTAGCGGGAATTGCCGCCCGGGCGCCAAGGGCGGGAGGATCCAGTCCGCGTGCTTGCCCATCAGGCCGGCGCCGACGGAGCGCACCGCGGCCATGGCCTCCCGGGCAATGGCCGTCGGCGTGCCCAGCCGGCGCGTGACGATGCCGACCGAACGCACCGGGCCGTCGGCAATCTCCGAGATCCGCAGCCCGCGCAGGCTCTGCATCGGCATCATGCCCAGATAGGGCAGCACCGCGACGCCCAGGCCCGCCTTGACGAATCCGGCAATGGTGCCGACCTGGTCGAGCTGCATCTTCGGGCGGAACTCCATGCCGCGCTGCAGGAACGCCGCGCTCATGTAGCGCATCGCGGTGCTGGCATCGGTCATGGTGATGATCGGCAGCCCTGCCAGGTCGTCGAGCTGCAGGCGCGGCGCCAGCCTGCGCCGCCAGGGCCCGCACGACAGCAGCACGAAGCGGTCGCGCAGCACCTCCTCGTAGTGCAGCTCGGGGTGCGAGGGCGCAACCGAGGCCAGCGCGAAATCCACCTGGTAGTTGAGCAGGCGCTGCACGCAGGCGCCGTTGGAGCAATCGTGGATGGTGATCTCCGGCGCCGCGAACTGCCGCTCGAGCGCGGTGCAGACCGCGGGCAGCATGCCCGTGGCCAGCGAGGGCAGGGAGGCAATGGCCAGCTGGCGCGCTTCGTTCTGCGCCGAAGACAGCATGCGCTGCAGCCCCGCGTCGTATTCGCCCAGCAGCGTGCGCGCCTTGGCCGCCAGACGCTGGCCGCCCGCGGTGAGCTGCACGCTGCGCGTGGTGCGCTCGAACAGCGGCAGGCCCAGCGTCTGCTCGAGATCGCGGATGGCCTTGCTCAGCGAGGGCTGGGTCATGAACAGCTGCTCGGCGGCCTTGCTGAAACTGAGCGATTCGGACAGCGCGAGAAACATGCGCAGGTGGCGGGGCGAAACATTCATTCCGACATTCTATAAATACCGTCAAAGAAAGAATTTAATAAATATATGGGCAACGCTTAGCATCGATCCATGCATCCCGGATGCGCCGCCGCTGCGGCGATCCCAGGCGATGCGAAACAAGGAGACAAGGTGCTCGATCTCACAGGCAAGGTGGCATTGGTGATGGGCTGCGGCGCGGTCGCACAGGGCTGGGGCAACGGGCGGGCCACGGCCGTGCTGCTGGCGCGCCAGGGGGCAAAGGTCTACGGCACTGACCTGTCGCTGGCGCAGGCCGAGGAAACGCAGCGCCTGGTCGCGCAGGAGGGCGGCACCTGCCATGTCGAAGCCTGCGACGTCACGCGCTCCGACCAGGTGGCGCGCGTCGTGGCCGACTGCATGCAGCGCTTCGGGCGTATCGACATCCTGGTCAACAACGTCGGGCTGTCGCAACCCGGTGGTCCGGTCGACATGGACGAAGCCGTCTGGGATGCGCAGCTGCAGGTCAACCTCAAGGGCACGTTCCTGTCATGCAAGCATGTGATTCCGCACATGCGCGCGCAGGGCGGCGGGGCGATCGTCAATGTCTCCTCGGTGGCCGGGCTGCGCTATGTCGGCAAGCCGCAGGTGGCCTATGCCACGGCCAAGGCCGGGCTGCTGCATTTCACGCACACCACCGCCGTCATCCATGCGCCCGAGGGCATCCGCCTGAACTGCGTGGTGCCGGGCCTGATGCACACGCCGCTGATCGAGGGGCTGGCGCAGAAATACGCCCAGGGCGACACCCAGGGCTTCATCGACCACCGCAACAACCAGGTGCCGATGAAGCACATGGGCACCGGCTGGGACACCGCGCATGCCGTGCTGTTTCTCGTTGCCGACGAGAGCCGCTACGTCACGGGCACCGAAATCGTGGTCGACGGCGGTCTGGTCGCCGCGACACGCTGACCGCGCGGGGCCATGGCCGCCGCGCGGTCAGCGGGCGGGCGCGGTCCGACCCCATCACAACACCAAGGAGACATGCCATGATCGATCGCCGTTTCTGGCTGGCCGGCGCGAGCGCCGCGCTGGCTTTGGGCTTTTCCGCGGGGGCCTTTGCACAGGGTTACCCGAGCCAATCCATCCGCCTGATCGTGCCCTTCGCGCCGGGCGGCGCCGTCGACCAGACCGCGCGCACCATCAGCCAGGCGCTGGGCGAGCGGCTCGGGCAGTCCGTGGTCATCGACAACAAGCCCGGCGCCAGCGGCGCGCTCGGCGCCACCGACCTGCACCGCGCCAAGCCCGACGGCTACACGCTGATGCTGGCGCTCGATTCGCAGGCGGTGAACCACCACATCGTGAAGAACCTGCCCTTCGACACCTTCAAGGGCTTCGACTACCTGAGCCTGCTGGTGACGACGCCGCAGATCCTGGTCACGCGCAACGACGTGCCGGCCAAGAACCTGCCCGAGCTTGTGGCCTATCTGCAGGCCCATCCCAAGAGCTCCTATGGCTCGGCGGGCACGGCGTCGGCCGGCCATGTGAACAGCGCGCAGCTGTCGCTGGCCAAGGGGCTGAAGACCGAGCATGTACCGTACAAGGGTGCGGCCCCGCTGTTGACCGATCTGCTCGGCGGCCATATCGACTATGCGTTCGCGGGCCTGTCGTTCATGCTGCCGCACATCAAAGCCGGCAAGATCCGGGCCATTGCCGTGAGCTCGCCGCAGCGCTCGGCGCAGCTTCCCGAGGTGCCGGCCATGAATGAAAGCATTCCGGGCTTCGAGTTCCCCACCTGGATCGGGCTGGTCGCGCCGCCGGGCCTGCCCGCGGACGTGCGCGAGAAGCTGATCAAGACGGTGCATGCCGTCATGCACGATCCGGCCATCGCAAAGCGCTTTGGCGACAATGCCTTCGACGTCGTCAACGGCACGCCGCAGGCCTTTGCCGAACGCGTGCGCAAGGACTCCGAGCTGATGGCCGATCTCGTCAAGCACAAGATCGTCAACGCCGACTGAGCGCGCAGCGCGCCATCCCTCATCTCTCTCCCAAAGGAATTTCATGGCCCGCATTCCCTATGCCGATTGCAGCAGCGCCGCAGTGCGCCCGCTGGCCGAGCGCATCGTTGCCGAGCGCGGCGAGATCCTGCATCTGTACCAGATGCTGATGCACAGCACGCCCATAGCGCAGGGCTGGCTGGGCTACCTCACGGCCATCCGCCAGCAAAGCAGCCTGCCCGGCGCGCTGCGCGAGCTGATCATCATGCGCGTGGCGTTGGTGAACAAAGCGCCCTACGAGGCCCAGCAGCATGCGCCGATCGCGCTCAAGGAAGGCGTGTCGCAAGCCCAGCTCGATGCGCTGCAGGATTGGGAGCAAAGCGACGCATTCACGGCCGATCAGCGCGCCGTGCTGGCTTATACCGATGCAATGACGCGCCACGTCCAGGTGCCCGACGATGTGTTTGCCGCCGTCTCGGCCCGGTACGCACCGCCGCAGCTGGTGGAAATCACCGCGACGGTGGCGGCCTACAACATGGTGTCGCGCTTTCTCGAGGCGCTGCAGATCCATTCGCACGACGCGCGCTGA
>JBEVDH010000167.1:0-9194 GCA_040514115.1 Comamonas sp.
TCTCGATCAGCTCCGAGGTGTAGTTGGTCGTGCTGAACGGCACATTCATCAGGTCGGTGCGCCCGAGGATCCCCAGGTCGCCGCCGCGCGCGAGCTGGCCGCCGGAATAGGTCTTTTGCAGCCCGCCGATGGCGGCCGCCTGGTCGGTGACCGTCACATCACCGAGCTGGTTCGCGGCAGTGGAGGTCTGGGCTGCCGCACCAGCCGCGGCAATGGCCAGGCAAGTGCCCAGGCACAGGCGCAGTCCGCGGGAAAGTTCGGTGGGCTTGAACGGGCCGGCATGCGGCAGATGGGCGCAGGAAGAGGACATGGAACGAAGTGACTGTATGGATTCGAATGGGCCGGAAAGTCGGCGCAGGGCATAAGCAAAGCGGCAACTGCAAGGACGGACGCGATTATTAAATACAAGTCACTCTCATTCACATATTCATTCAATAATTTTTCACCCAGGCGTGGCAAAGGACTGGGGGAGCCGTGGATACATCCGGCAGCGTTGGATTTACACCACATACGCTCTCTTGACCGAGGCGCAGCAGGCCGCCAAGCCGGCCTGCCATTCAGGGCTTCTGGATGGCGGCGCCCCGCAGCGCTGGTCGTTGACCTGCAAGGCCCCCGCGCACCCATGGGTGTTTGACGGCGGGAGTTTTCACCTCACCCTTGCGCCTTCAGCGCAGGATAGGCCTGGCGCTGGCGGATCTTCCATGCGGCGTCCTCCAATACTTCCTTGATCTGGATCGGGTCGGCTCTCTGGATGTTGTCAGGACTGTCCAGCAAGTTGAGGGCCGCCACATTGTCTCCCTCTGGACTGAATACCGGCACGACGGCGGCGCCAAGGCTGGGCTCAAGCTCTCCCCAGGACATATAGAACCCGGATTTCTTGATCTGGTCCAACTGCGCTCGGAATTCCTCCCAGGTCCCGCCCATGTGGTTCGACAGGATGTCGTCGGCATGCGTGAGGTAGATCTGGCGCTGCTGGTGGCGCGGCAGCCACGACAGCAGGATTTTCGACCCACCCGAACGGAACATCGGGCGCTGTCGCCCGCGGCTGCGGGCCACGGAAGTGGTGATGGGCTTGAGCGCATGCACACGATGGATATCGATGATCTGCTTGCGGTTGATGAGCACCGTCAGCACCACTTCCCTGTTTGTCTTGTTGGACAACTCATGCATGATCGCGTCCGCCGCGAGCAGCACCGGGTCGCTCTGGCGCAACTGGTAATCCAGTTCGATGATGCGCGCGCCGAGCGCGTAGTTGCCGGCCGCGACTTTCTTCAACAGACCGAAATCCACCAACTCCTTCATGTAGCGGTATCCCGAGGCGCGCGTGAAGTGCAAGGCCTCGCAGATTTCATCGGGTTGCCAGATGGGATGCTCCCGGGAAAACAGGGAGAGGATGGAAAGGACTTTGGCGGGACTGCTCATGGCGCGTAGGAAGTGAGTTGCTGCTCACCCATCTTCTTGAGGTGGTAGCTCAGCTGGGCGCGTGTCATCCCCAGATTGGCGGCGGCCAGCGACAGGTTGTCGTTGTTGTGGCGCAGGGCGGCGCGCAGCAGCGCATCCTTGACGGCGTTGAGGCTGCCCACGCGGTTCTGGATGACCTGAGAGGCCCAGTCATCGACACCGCGCCAGGCGCTGGCAGTCGACGCGGCAGCCGGTGGGCCGAGCGTGGGCGTGCCGATCTGGACCAGGGCCTGGACCTGTGACAGCGCGGCCTGCACGGCACGGCACTTTTTCGCGACCTCGCCCAGATGCGAGGCCTGGATGGGCGTGCCATCGGGGCAGAGAATGACCGCCCGCTCGAGCACATTTTCGAGTTCACGGATGTTGCCAGGCCAGCCATAGCTCAACAGCACTTCACGCGCCTGGGCGCTGCAGCGCAGTATCCGCTTGCGGTATTTGTGGGACAGTTTCTGGATGATGCCGGCGGCCAGATCCGGAATTTCGTTCCTGCGTTCGCGCAGCGGCGCAATATGCACCGGAAACACATTCAGCCGGTAATAGAGATCCTCGCGAAAGCGCCCTTCGTGCACCAATTGTTCAAGCGGCTCGTTGGTCGCGGCAATCACCCGGATATCGCAGCGCACGGTGGTGTTGCTGCCCAGGCGTTCCAGCTCTCCGCTTTGCAGCACGCGCAGCAGCTTGCTTTGCGCGCCCGGGCTGAGCAGCGCGATTTCGTCCAGGAAGATCGTGCCGCCATGGGCCTGTTCGAATTTTCCCTTGCGCGACAGCGTGGCGCCGGAGAACGCCCCGCGCTCGGCGCCGAACAGCTCGGATTCAAACAGCTGCTCGGGGATGGCCGCGCAGTTGATCTCCACCCAGGGCTGGTGCGAGCGCAGGCTCATGGCATGCAGTTCACTGGCAATCAGGCTCTTGCCCACGCCGCTTTCGCCCAGCAGCAAGATCGTGGCATCGGTGGGGGCCACCTGCTGCAGGATGGCCGCCATTTCCGAGCCGTCGCGCAAGATGCGGTGCGAGAGCCCAGGCGCCAGCGCCGGGCCTGCCGCACGTGCATGGCGGGACGGGGGCTGCGGCCAGGCCCCGCCAAGGCCAGGACCGGGTGCCGGCAGGTCCCTATCGACATCCTGCGCATCGCGCGCAGCGCGTGCAAAGAACTGATGGATGACTTCGCTGGGCAGCACCTGGCGCGTGTAGGTCACATGGAAGCCGCGGTCAAAACACTGCTGCAGGAAGCCCGTGGCATAGCCCGTGAGCAGCCATACCAGCGCGTTTTCCTGCTGGACCAGGCTTTCGGCGTCGGCGCATTCCGAGCCGTCGAGCACGCAATTCCACTCGATGCTGCCGTCCTGTGCGTCATCGCTGCTCAAGCGCTCGGGCGAGACCCGGTTGCCTTGCAGATGCCCGCGCAGATGGTCGAGGAACGACTGCAGCGGATGGTCGGTCGGGCCAGCGACCAAGGCCTGGGCTTCGCAACGCCCCAGATGGAAGCCGTGGCGCTTGAGCGACTGGCGTGTGCTTTCCTGGCCGAAAACGCGCAGCAGGTCCTTGAAAAGCAGGGCAAAGCCCTGGTGCGCCTGCAGGTCAGCCAGCAATTCACCCAGGTCCAGACCTGCGGCGCGTGCCCGTTCGTCCTGTGCCGCACCGATGCGCGGCGCTTGAGCGCCTTGGCAGTCCGCTTCGAATCGCATGTCTTGTCTCCTTGCATTTTTTATTGCATCGAACGGCATTCTCCCGGGAAAGCCGATTAAAGGGATAACAAAATTATCAATAACCTGGAATTTATGTTTTAAAAATCCCACTATTTAAGATTTTATTGAAGATTTTCCAGCCTCGACTCACATCGAATTTTTTCGCATCGAGAAAAAATCGTTGCATATCAATGGCTTGCACAAGCCGCGCGGAAAAAGACAACGGTGGCACGCGGATTGCAATTGAAGAGCGTCAGTCCTTGGCAAAGACCTCGCCCTCACCCGCTGCCAGCAGCGGTGGAGGCGGAGGCCGATCCGGGGGCGTCTCATCAAGAAACCCTGCAAGGAGAGCCCACATGGGTGCAATCACAGAAGCCTCGACCAGCAAGTTCATTGACGTCGAGGAAGGAGACATCAAGGGTCGCATCCACGTCAACGACGCGGGCGATGGCAAGGAGGTCGTCGTGATGTTTCACGGCTCGGGCCCCGGCGCCAGCGGCTGGAGCAATTTCCACCGCAATGTCGATGCCTTCGTGGACGCGGGCTACCGCGTGCTGCTGGTCGATTCGCCAGGTTTCAACAAGAGCTATTCCCTGGTCACCAGCAGCCGCGATGGCGCCTACGCACAGGCCGTCAAGGGCGTGATGGACCAACTGGGCATCGCGCGCGCCCACATGATCGGCAACTCCATGGGCGCAGCCACGGCCATGCGCATGGCGGTCGACTATCCCGAAATGGTTGGCAAGCTGATCATGATGGGCGGCGGCTCGGTGGGGCCCAGCACGACCGTGCCCATGCCGACCGAGGGGCTCAAGCGCCTGCAAGGGCTCTATCGCGAGCCGACGATGGAAAACCTGCGCCTGATGCTCGATATCTTCGTCCACGACCCGTCGACGCTGACCGACGAGCTGATCAATGGCCGCTTCGAGAACATGCTGCGCCGGCCCGAGCACCTGGCGAACTTCGTCAAAAGCCTGGGCGTCAGTGGCGGCCGCGCCAACTACAGCCACCTGCTGCCGAAGCTCACGCTGCCGACCCTGGTCATCTGGGGGCGTGACGACCGCTTCGTGCCCCTCGACCTGGGCTTGCGCATGCTCTGGGGCATGCCCAACGCCGAATTGCATGTCTTCAGCCGTTGTGGCCACTGGGCGCAGTGGGAGCACGCCGATCGGTTCAACCGCCTGGTGCTGGATTTCCTCGCGCGCTGATCCAAGCCATCCACCCGTTTCCAGGCTGCAGTGCCTTTCGCCACGAACCGTGGGCGGCACTGGCCTTTCATAACAAAGACGCAAGGAGTTCAAATTGTCATCCATATCCAACCTCGGCTATGTCGTGATCGGCAGCCGGAAAATTGCCGAATGGCGAGATTTCGCGGTCGATATCCTGGGCATGCAGGTCGGCCGCCATGAACCCGGCAAGCTGCTGGCCCTGCGCATGGACGACATGCAGCAGCGCATCGTCATCGAGGAGGGCGACGAGGAGGATCTGCGCGCTGCCGGATGGATGTTCAAGTCCGAGCATGGGCTGCGGGCCTATGTGCAGGGGCTGCGCGAGGGTGGTATCGACGTGCAGGAATGCGCACCCGAGGAAGCCGCCAGCCGCCGCGTGGAAAAGCTCTACCGCTGCCAGGATCCCAACGGCTTTGCGCTTGAGTTCTATAGCGGAGGCTATGTCGCGCCGAGCAACCAGCCGTTCCGGTCCGCGCTGCTGCGCGGCCCCGGCTTTCGCACCGGCGACCTGGGCATTGGCCATGTGCTGGTCCGGGCCCAGGACTATGCGCAGTCCATCGATTTCTACCAGAACCACCTTGGCCTGCGCCTGAGCGACATCATCCGCGGCGAGGTGCGCCCCGGTTACGTGGCAGAAGCCGCGTTCTTCCACACCGAAGGCGGTCGCCACCACTCGCTGGCCACCGGCGCGGTGAACATTCCCAAGGTGCTGGGCCACCTGATGGTGGAGCTCTACAGCCTCGACGATGTAGGCATGGCCTATGACCGATGCCGCCTGGCCGGCCTGCACTTCGCGCGTGAACTGGGCCACCACCCCAACGACCAGATGACCTCGTTCTACGTCGAGACCCCTTCGGGCTTTTCGATGGAATGCGGCTGGGGCGGCCTGGTCGTGGAGGACGACAACTGGACCGTCAAGACCTACAACCAATTCAGCGACTGGGGCCACGCACGTCCCGGCCAGGCTGCGCGCTAGACCTGCGCGAGCGCTCAAACCCAACATTCAAGGAAAACACCATGTCTACCATCACCGACAAGCCCATCACCCTCACCGACGCGCCCACTGCGCAAGAGCTGGTGGCACGCGCCACGGCCCTGCTTCCCATGCTCAGGGAAAAGGCCTCCTCTGTCGAAGCCAATCGCATGGTATCGAAGGAGACCATCCAGGCCTTCGTCGAGGCTGGCTTCTTCAAGATCCTGCAGGAAAAGCGCTGGGGCGGCTGGGAGCTCGATCCCAGTGTCTTCTGGCGCGTGCTGATGGAACTGGGCCGAGGCTGCCCGAGCAGCACCTGGAACATGATGATCCTGGGCGTGCACCAGTGGGAATTCGGCCACATGGACCCGCGCGCGGCGCAGGATGTCTGGGGCCAGGACAACTCGGTCATCGTCGCTTCTTCCTACGGTCCCACCGGCCAGTGCGAGAAGGTCGAAGGCGGCTACCAACTGAGCGGCCAATGGAAATGCTCGAGCGGCACGGACCATGGCCAGTGGGCTTTCGTCGGGGGGCTGGTGCGTGACGAGAACGGCGTCGCCGTCGACCGCATTGCGCTGCTGGTGCCGCGCACCGATTACCAGATCATCGATGACTGGTACGTTTTCGGCCTGGCCGGCACAGGCAGCAAGAGCCTGGAGATGCACGATGTGTTCGTACCCGCACACCGCACCCACAGCCTGTCGGCGTACCAGCTCAACGACCGCCCCTCTTCCTACCTGCACCCTTTCGGCACCATTTTCTGTGGCTCGGTGTCGGCGGCGCTGGTGGGCTTCGCGCAGGGCGCGATCGACACCTATATCGAGCAGATGAGCACGCGCACGCTCAGCGCCAACGTCAATATGAAGGCCGCCAATGTCAACCCCGCGGTGGGCGACCGTCTGGGCCATGCAGTGGCCAAGGTGCGCAGCTGCCGGGCACGACTGCTGCACCTGATGACCGAGTCGGCCGAGCATGTGTACCGCCGCGAGCTGGTGCCCGAGGACATGCGTCTGGGCCACATCCTCGATATCTCGCGCGTGGGCAACGAGTGCTCCGAGGCCGTGCTCAAGCTGTTTCCGGCGCTGGGCGCGCGCGGCCTGTACTCCGACAATCCGATGCAGCGCTTCCTGCGCGACATTCTTGCGGGCTCCAATCACATGACGCAGAACATCGATGATTCGGCCGGCTTCACGGGCGCCCGCCTGCTGGGCACCGCGCTGCCCCCGACCGCCTACGGCATCCAGCGCAAGGCTCCCACCGAAAAGCGCTGATCCAGCCATCCCGGCTGCGCCCATGCCGCTCCCGTGGAGCGCGCGCGCAGGCGGTCACCCCCTGCTTTGAAAGACAGCGTATGAACAGCAAGAAAATCGAGAATGCCGCGTCCGCATTGCGCCACGCCCGCGCCACCCGTGCCGCCATCGGCCGGGTGTCGGTGGAGCACGGCATCGCCAGCGTCGATGAGGCCTATGCCGTCGCCGAGCTCAATCGGCAGTGGAAAGTAGAACAGGGCCATCGCGTGACCGGCAAGAAGATCGGCCTGACGTCCAAGGCCGTACAGGCCCAGCTGGGCGTGGACCGGCCGGACTTCGGCTTCCTTTTCGACGACATGGAATATCTCAATGGCGCGGTCCTTCCCGCCACGCGACTGATCCAGCCCAAGGTCGAGGCGGAGATTGCCTTTGTCGTGCAGCAAGGTCTGTCGGGTTCCAAGCCCAGCTATGGCGAATTCCTGGCGTCGCTCGCTTACGCGCTGCCGGCGCTCGAGATCGTCGACAGCGCGATTGCCGACTGGAACATCACCCTGGTCGACACCGTGGCCGACAACGCCTCTTCGGCGCTGTACGTGCTGGGCGACCAGCCCGTGGCCGTGGCCCAGCTGGCGCTGCATGAGCTGGGCATGTGCATGGACAAGAACGCAGTGACGGTATCGACGGGCGTGGGCGCTGCCTGCCTGGGCCATCCGCTGCGCGCCGCGTACTGGCTGGCCTGCGAAATGATGGCGCGTGGCCAGGGACTGCAGGCCGGCGAAATCATCCTGTCCGGCGCGCTGGGCCCGATGGTGCCGGTGCAGGCCGGAGACCGCGTCGAAGCCCGTATCCAGGGCCTGGGAACGGTGCACTTCCGCCTCGAATGAGGCTATTTCACGGCCAGCGCCAGTGCCTCCTTGCAAACACGGTGAACTTATGAAAAAACTCCAGGCTGCCATCATCGGCAGCGGCAATATCGGCACGGATCTGATGATCAAGATCCTGCGCCACGGCCAGCACATAGAGATGGCGGCCATGGTTGGCATCGACCCCAACTCCGACGGCCTGGCGCGCGCCGCGCGCCTGGGCGTGGCGACCACGCACGAAGGCGTCGCAGGCCTCACGCGCATGGCGCAATTCGCGGACATCGACTTCGTCTTCGACGCGACGTCCGCCGGCGCGCATGTGAAGAACGACGCACTGCTGCGCGCGCTCAAGCCCGGCATCCGCATGATCGACCTCACACCCGCGGCCATCGGTCCGTACTGCATTCCCGTGGTCAACGGCGAAGAGCACCTCGACGCACTCAACCTGAACATGGTGACCTGCGGCGGCCAGGCGACCATCCCCATGGTCGCGGCCGTGTCGCGCGTGGCCAAGGTCCACTACGGCGAAATCATCGCCTCGATCGCCAGCAAGAGCGCGGGCCCGGGCACGCGCGCCAACATCGACGAGTTCACCGAGACCACTTCCAAGGCCATTGAAGTGGTCGGCGGCGCAACCAAGGGCAAGGCCATCATCGTCATGAACCCGGCCGAGCCGCCGCTGATCATGCGCGACACGGTTTACACGCTCAGCGACTTCGCCGACCAGGACGCGATCGCCGAGTCGGTCGAACGCATGGCCGCGGCCGTGCAGGCCTATGTGCCCGGCTACCGCTTGAAGCAAAAGGTGCAGTTCGACCGCATCGACCAGCCGATCCGCATTCCCGGCGTGGGCGACACCATGACGGGTCTCAAGACCTCGGTGTTCCTCGAAGTCGAAGGCGCGGCGCACTACCTGCCGGCCTATGCGGGCAATCTCGACATCATGACCAGCGCCGGCCTGCGCACGGCCGAGCAGATTGCCGCGCGCATGCTCGCGCGCCCAGCCCTCGCCACCGCCTGAGGACCACCCCATGCACAAGAAAATCTACATCTCCGACGTCACGCTGCGCGACGGCAGCCATGCGATCCGCCACCAGTACAGCATCGCCCAGGTCCAGCAGATCGCCAGGGCGCTCGATGACGCGAAGGTCGACTCCATCGAAGTCGCGCATGGCGACGGCCTGCAGGGCTCGAGCTTCAACTACGGCTTTGGCGCGCACACCGATCTCGAATGGATCGAGGCCGTGGCCGGCGTGGTCAAGCACGCGAAGATCACCACCCTGCTGCTGCCGGGCATCGGTACCGTCCACGATCTGAAGGCCGCGTATGACGCCGGCGTGCGCGTGGTGCGCGTGGCCACCCACTGCACCGAAGCCGACGTCTCGCGCCAGCATATCGAGTACGCGCGCCATCTGGGCATGGAAGCCGTGGGCTTTCTGATGATGAGCCACATGCAGACGCCGCTGGGCCTGGCGCGCCAGGCGCAACTCATGGAGAGCTATGGCGCGACCTGCTGCTATGTGGTCGATTCGGGCGGCGCCCTGGGCATGCAGGACGTGCGCGATCGGTTCCAGGCGTTCAAGGAGATCCTCAAGCCCGAGACCCAGACCGGCATGCATGCCCACCACAACCTGAGCCTGGGCGTGGCCAATTCGATTGTTGCCGTGGAAGAAGGCTGCGACCGTGTGGACGCGAGCCTGGCGGGCATGGGCGCGGGCGCGGGCAATGCGCCG
>JBEVDH010000277.1:0-5436 GCA_040514115.1 Comamonas sp.
GAGCCTGGATGCGCGCGAGCGCCTGTTTCTTGGCCTCGTCGAGACTCAGCGCGCCCGAACCCGCCAGCGCGTCGTACTGCTTCATGAGCGACTCGGCCATATCGCCTGCATTGGAGATCTGGGTCTTGCGCTCGTCCAGGCGGGTATCCCGAATGTTTTTGATGTTGATGGCCGCTACCACGAGCAGGCAGATCCAGCTCAGGAGTAAAGGAAGGAATAGTTTCTGGCGAAAAGTCAGTGTCATGGTGCTGGTGTCGATCCAAGTCGAATGAAAGGCAATATTTCCAAAGGTCAACATTTACTGCCTAAAACCAAGCAAAATCAATGATCAAATGTTAATTCCTATAAAAAAACCGTGTTTTACGCGACACAATTTGCGTTCAGGCGATACAAGTGTTGCGTGTTAGCCTCGGCATAGTTACGTTCAATATTTTGGTGTCAATGGCCCTGTCCCGCCAGGCAAGTGCTGGTTAACAGGCGGCGACATGAACGCGTTGCGATGGCGGCCGTACGCGCATCAGGGGGCCTACGGCCGCAGGTTTTCCCTTGGGCGCAGGCTTTGGGAACGAAGACTTTCCCGGTCGGGCTCGTCGAGACGTTCGGCGACGCCCCGAACTCGGTCTGGTCGAACGTCGATCAGGTCCCCGCCAGCTTTCCGTTATTACGTGGATTCAGCGGAGACTGTACCGGTGCCGTAAAACAGCAATATCGAGGCCTGTCCCTCAGTCCTTGAAGCTCGGCGCCCTCTTTGCCATGTTGGACGTCATGGCCTCGGTGAGGTCCTGGCTCATGAGCATGGCAGCGTTCCAGGTAGCCATGTAGTTAAGGCTGTCGGCGACCGAATGGTCGCGGGCGTAGGTGATCATTTCCTTGGTGCCGCGGATAGACAGTGGCGACTTGGCTGCGATGGTGGCGGCGATCTCGCGCACGCCTGCGTACAGCGCCTCGCGGCTCTCGAACAGGCGGTTCACCAGGCCAATCTGGCGCGCCTCCTCAGCGGCGAAGATGCGCCCGGTGTAGGCCAGCTCGCGCGCGATGCCCTCGCCCACCAGCTTGGGCAGGCGCTGCAGCGTGCCGACGTCGGCTGTCATGCCGATGTCGATCTCCTTGATGGTGAAATAGGCGTCCTCACTGCAGTAGCGCATGTCTGCGCAGGTGATGAGGTCGATGCCGCCGCCCACGCAGGCGCCGTGGATGGCCGCCAGCACCGGCTTCCTGCAGCGTTCCAGGCTGCTCAAGGTGTCCTGCATGTCCAGAATCGTGCGGCGCAGCGCCTCGCGCGTGCGGCCGTCGCACGCGTTCTGGATCTGCGGGCCCAGGCCCATCATCATCTGCAGGTCGATGCCCGCGGTGAAGAGCTTGCCCTCGCCCTGCAGCACGGCCACGCGGGCCTCGGGCGTTTCATCAACCCACTGGAAAGCCGTGCGGATTTCCTGCCACATGACGGCGTTCATGGCATTCGCCTTTTGCGGACGGTTCAGGCGCACGGTGGCGATGTGGTCTTCCAGCGAGACGGACATGGTTTCGAATTGCATCGTGGCTCCTTTGGATGTGCTTGCCTGCGGCGCCCGGAGAGCGGGCGCTGTCAGTGTCAGGTTTGATCGCGACGTCAAGCCTTCACGCCCTTCATGGCCGCGAGATAGGGAGCCAGGCGCTTGCCCATTTCGTCGCCCAGGGCCTGCAGGCCGCTCATGGGGCGCACCATGACCTCGAAATCGACGATCTTGCCTTCGTCGTCGAAGCGGATCATGTCGATACCCTTGAGCTCCTTGCCGTTGATCTTGGCCGAGAACTCCAGCACCACGCTGTGCCCGTCGGCGTCGTCCAACTGGCGGTGGTAGGTCATCTCCTCAAACACCTTGACCACCGTGCTCAGGATGAGCTGCACAGCCTGCGCGCCGGGGTAGGGCGTGTGCGCCATGGGCGAACGGAAAACGGCCTGGGGGTGCAGGATGGCGGGCAGTTCGGCCATGTCGGCCTGTGCCACCATCTCGTGCCATTTCTCCAGGCTTGCTGCTACCGCGGGCGCCAGGCGCTGCGCAAGGCCGGCGGCTTGAGGCGGCTTCTGCGCCGTGGCGGTGGTATCGAAGCCCAGGGCCAGTTCCGTGCCCTGCTTGATGGCACGCTTGGCGTCGAGTTCAACGGCCTTGTCGGCGCCGCCAATCAGGTGCACCGTGCAGCCGGCCGCCAGCAATTGCGCTTGCAGTTCGCGCTGCGGGTCCTGGCCGGCGCAGAGGATGACGTTGTCCACGTTCAGGACCATCTCCTTGCCCTCCACGGTGATGTGCAGGCCGGCGTCGTCCACCTTGCGATAGACCACGCCGGGGATCATCTCCACCTTGCGGTTCTTGAGCGAGGTGCGGTGGATCCAGCCCGTGGTCTTGCCCAGGCCATCGCCGACCTTGCTGGTCTTGCGCTGCAGCAGGTAGACCTTGCGCGGGATGGGGCCGATGTGGGGCGCCTGGATGCCCCCGCGCGCGCTGCCCGTGGTGTCCACACCCCACTCGGCGAAGAACCTGGCCGCATCCAGGCTCGGGCTGGTGCCTTCATGCAGCAGGTATTCGGACACATCGAAGCCGATGCCGCCCGCGCCGACCACAGCCACCGTCTGGCCCACGGACTTCTTGTCGCGCAGCACGTCCAGGTAGCCCAGCACCTTGGGATGGTCGATGCCTTCGATCTCGGGCGTGCGCGGTACGATGCCGGTGGCCAGCACCACGTGCTGGTAGCCTTCACCTGCCAGGTCCTGCGCGCTGACCCTTCGGCCCAACTGCAGCTTCACGCCGGTCAACTCAATCTGCTTGCCGAAATAGCGCAGTGTCTCGTAGAACTCCTCCTTGCCCGGCACCTGCTTGGCCACGTTGAACTGACCGCCGATCTCCTGCGCGCCATCGATCAGCGTCACATCAAAGCCACGCTGCGCCGCCGTGGTGGCGAAGGCCAGTCCGGCCGGGCCGGCGCCGACCACGGCGATGCGCTCCTTCGTGGCGGCAGGCTTATGGATGAGGATAGTCTCGTGGCAGGCACGCGGGTTGACCAGGCAGGAGGTGATCTTGCCGCCGAAGGTGTGGTCCAGGCAAGCCTGGTTGCAGCCGATACAGGTATTGATTTCGTCGGCGCGCCCGGCGGCGGCTTTGTTCACGAAATCAGGGTCGGCCAGGAAGGGACGCGCCATGCTCACCATGTCGGCACAGCCCTCGGCCAGCACCTGCTCGGCCACTTCGGGGGTGTTGATGCGGTTGGTCGCCACCAGCGGAATGCCCACCTTGCCCTTGAGTTGCCTGGTCACCCAGGCATAGGCCGCGCGCGGCACCTTGGTCGCGATGGTGGGGATGCGCGCCTCGTGCCATCCGATACCGGTGTTGAGGATGGTGACGCCGGCCTGTTCCAGGGCCTGCGCCAACTCGACCACTTCCTCGGTGGTAGAGCCGCCTTCCACCAGGTCGAGCATGGACAGGCGGAAGATGATGATGAAGTTGGCGCCCACCCGCTCGCGCGTGCGGCGCACGATCTCGAGCGGGAAGCGGATGCGGTTGGCGTAGGAACCGCCCCACTCGTCGTCGCGGTGGTTGGTGTGTGCGGCGATGAATTCGTTGATGAGGTAGCCCTCGGAGCCCATGATTTCCACGCCGTCATAGCCCGCGCTCTGAGCCAGGGCGGCGGCGTTGGCGTAATCCTCGACCGTCTGGGCCACTTCGCCGGTCGTCAGGGCGTGCGGACGGAACGGGCTGATGGGCGCCTTGAGGGCGCTCGGCGCCACCAGCTCAGGGTGGTAGGCGTAGCGGCCAAAGTGCAGGATCTGCATGCAGATCTTGCTGCCGGCTTCGTGCACGGCTTGCGTCACGACCTTGTGCTTGTCGGCCTCGGCCTGGGTCGTCATGGCGGCACCGCCGGGCATAGGGCGCGCACGGTCGTTGGGGGCGATGCCGCCGGTCACGATCAGGCCGACGCCGCCGCGGGCGCGCTCAGCGTAGAAGGCGGCCATGCGCTCGAAGCCGTCCTTGGCCTCCTCCAGCCCCACGTGCATGGAGCCCATGAGCACGCGGTTCTTGATAGTGGTAAAGCCCAGATCGAGCGGGGCGAGCATGTGGGGGTAAGCGGTCATGGCGGGGTCCTTGTATGAATGTACCGCGAGGGCAAGTCAACAAACTATGCAATCAGTTGCATTAGTCTAGAAGGCAAATCGAATTTGTGCAACCAGTTGCATAGATACACGCGTGGGTTTAGACTGGCACCCTATGTCGCTCTCCCATGCCGTCCTCACCTCCCTGCTCGAAAAATCATCGTCGGGCTACGAATTGGCACGGCGCTTCGACAAATCGATCGGCTATTTCTGGCACGCCACCCACCAGCAGATTTACCGCGAGCTGGCGCGCATGGAGGCCGCAGGCTGGATCGAATCGAGTTCGGCGCCGGATGCCGGAAAGACCCGCAAGCGGGAATACCGTGTGCTTCCCGCAGGCCGTGCAGAACTGATTCGATGGTCCCATGAGCCCTCGCCTCCGCTGGATCTGCGCGACGAATTCATGGTCAAATTGCGCGCCGACGCCGCGCTGAGTGAAGTCGATCTGCGCCCTGAAATCCGGCGCCAGATCGAACAGCACCAGGAGAAGCTGGCGCACTACCGGAGCATCGAAGAGCGCGATTTCCTGCATGGCCGTGCCCTCACGCGCGAAGCACGCATCCAGCACATGATTCTCAAGAAAGGCATCCTGTACGAAGAGGCTGCGATGGGGTGGTCGCGCGAGATGCTGGACGTCCTGGCTTAGGAACGACCAGATACGACAACAGCAGCCTCGGCTGCTGTTGTCGTGCTGTTGTCGTGCTGCTGTCGTTTAACCGATGACCTTCTCGTCTTTGCCTCGCTTGGCACGCCCCTCCTCGAGCACGCGTCGCTCCCAGTAATCGGCATTCCTGATCCCCAGCGCAACCGGGTCGAACTGCGGATCCTTGCCTGCCGCCTTCTGCGCCTCGTAGTCGCGCAGGCACTTGAAGGCGACGTTGCGCAGCAGGACGATGGCGACCAGGTTCAGCCAGGCCATCAGGCCGACGCCGATGTCGCCCAGGGCCCAGGCGAGATCGGCCGTTTTCACGGTGCCGTAGACGGTCGCGCCGATGATGGCCGCCTTCAGCAGGAACTTCAGCCATGGGTACTTCGCGTGGCGATCGATGTAGGAGATGTTGGTTTCGGCGATGTAGTAGTAGGCAACGATAGTGGTGAACGCGAAGAACAGCAAGGCGACGGCCACAAAAATCGCGCCGAAGCCCGGCATCACGTTTTCCAGCGCCGTCTGCACATAGCCCGGGCCGCTGGCCACGCCCTGCACGCCGGTGAACATGGCCTTGCCGTCCGGTCCCTCGACGTTGTACTGGCCGGTGATGAGCAGCATGAAGGCAGTGGCCGAGCACACGAACAGGGTGTCGATGTAGACCGAG
>JBEVDH010000027.1:0-13209 GCA_040514115.1 Comamonas sp.
CGCGTGCGCGCCTCGATTTCCGGCAGCGTGCCGTGGCCGAGTTCGATCACGGCGCCGCTGTCGAGCTGGGCGCGCCAGCCGCCCTGGCCGCTCAACTGCAGCTGCTCCAGCGTGCTGTCCGTGTCGTCGAACAGCGGTGAAAGCGCCTGGTAGGCCTGCAGCACCAGCGGCGCCTGCCCCTGCGGGCCGTCCAGCACGGGCAGGTCTTCCGCCTCGACCTCGCCCTGGTTGGCCTCGAACACTTCGCCAAAATTGTTGACCAGGCGGGCGTCGCCTTCGGCGCCCCAGAAGGCCACCGGCTTGTGCTCCTGCAGCACCACCTTGAGGCGGTTCGGAAACTCGCGCTGCACCAGCGCCCGGCGCACCCAGGGCACCGACTCGAACACCGCGCGCGTGGCGGCCAGGTCCACCGTGAAAAAATTGCCGGACAGCCGGGGCGCCACATTGGCGCGCAGCGTGACCGCGTTGTTGTGCGCGAGGTCGCCCTGCACGCGGATCGCGCTCAGGTTGAACAGCGACTGGCGCACCACCCAGGCCACGCTCAGCGCCACGCCCACCGCCATGCCGATGGACGCCAGGCCCAGGAGCACCGAGAAGGTGTTCATGAGCTTGACGTCCATCGGCATGGCGGTGGGCTTGGGCGTTCTGCGGTTCAAATTACGCCTCCCCCTGCTTCAGGTGGTCCAGCGCGGCGGTCTTGAGCACCTCCACGCACAGGTCTTCGTACGAGATGCCGGCCGCGCGCGCGGACATGGGCACCAGCGAGTGACCCGTCATGCCGGGCGAGGTGTTGATCTCCAGCAGGTAGGGCTTGCGCGTCTTCTTGTCGATCATCACGTCGATGCGGCCCCAGCCGCGGCAACCCAGCACGCGGTAGGCCTTCAGCACCAGGGCCTGGATGGCTTCCTCTTCACCCGCGGGCAGGCCGCAGGGCACAAGGTACTGCGTGCTGTCGGTGAAATACTTGTTCTGGTAGTCGTAGTTGCCTTCGGGCGCGACGATGCGGATCACCGGCAGCGCCTGTGCCTTGCCACCGCTCTCGAGCACCGGGCAGGTGGTCTCGTCGCCTTCGATGAACTGCTCGCACAGCACTTCGGGGTCGTACTGCGAGGCCAGCGCATAGGCCTGGGCGCATTGCTCGGCATCCATGACCTTGGTCAGTCCGATGGTCGAGCCTTCGCGCGCGGGCTTGACGATCATCGGCGCGCCCAGGGCGGCCAATGCGGCGCGCGTTTCATCGGCGCTCGACACCAGGCGCCAGTCGGGCGTGGGCAGACCCTCGAAGCGCCAGATGCGCTTGGTCATGATCTTGTCCATGGCGATGGCCGAGGCCATGACACCCGGGCCGGTGTAGGGGATGTCGAGGAGTTCCAGCGCGCCCTGCACCGTGCCGTCTTCGCCAAAACGCCCGTGCAGCGCGATGAAGCAGCGCGCGAAACCTTCGGCCTTGAGCTGCGTCAGCTCGCGCTCGGCGGGGTCGAACGCATGCGCGTCCACGCCGCGCGCGCGCAGCGCAGCGAGCACGCCCTGGCCCGACATCAGCGAGACCTCGCGCTCGGACGAGCGCCCACCCATCAGCACGGCGACCTTGCCGAATGCCGTCACATCGATATCCATATGCGCCTTCGCGTCCAATCCACTCATATCCCGACCTTCTCTTCGACGGCCTGCTCGGCCATCAGCTGCACGACCTTGCCCGGCACGGCGCCAATCGAGCCCGCGCCCATGCACAGCACGACGTCTCCGTCACGCGCGTTGTCCGTGATGACCTGGGGCAGATCGGCGACGTTTTCCACGAACACCGGCTCGACGCGCCCGGCCACGCGCAGCGCGCGTGTCAGCGAGCGGCCGTCGGCGGCCACGATCGGCGCCTCGCCCGCGGCATAGACCTCGGTCAGCAGCACCAGGTCGGCGTCGCCGATGACCTTGACGAAATCCTCGAAGCAGTCGCGCGTGCGGCTGTAGCGGTGCGGCTGGAAAGCCAGCACCAGGCGCTGGCCCGGGAACGCGCCGCGCGCCGCGGCCAGCGTCGCCGCCATTTCCACCGGATGGTGGCCGTAGTCGTCGATGACCTGGAATGTGCCGCCATCGCGGCTGGGCACTTCGCCGTAACGCTGGAAGCGCCGGCCCACGCCCTTGAAATTCTGCAGCGCGCGCAGCAGCGCGGCGTCGTCGATGTCCAGCTCCATGGCCACGGCCACCGCCGCCAGCGCGTTGAGCACGTTGTGCTCGCCGGGCAGGCTCAGCACCACGTCCAGGTCGGCATAGGTGCCGTTGCCCGGCACACCTTCGCGGCGCACCCTGAAGTGCATCTCGCCGCCGCGCGCCTGCACGTTGACGGCGCGCACCTGGGCATCGGCGCTGAAGCCGTAGGTGGTCATGGGACGCGCCACGGTGGGGAGGATTTCGCGCACGCCCGGGCTGTCGACGCACAGCACCGCGCGGCCATAGAAGGGCATGCGGTGCAGGAACTCGACAAACGCGGTCTTGAGCCGGCCGAAGTCATGGCCGTAGGTTTCCATGTGGTCGGCGTCGATGTTCGTGACCACCGCCATGCACGGCAGCAGGTTCAGGAACGAGGCGTCCGATTCATCGGCCTCGACGACGATGTAGTCGCCCTGCCCCAGCTGGGCATTGGCGCCCGCGCTGTTGAGCTTGCCGCCGATGACAAAGGTCGGGTCCAGCCCGGCCTCGGCCAGCACGCAGGTCACGAGGCTGGTGGTGGTGGTCTTGCCATGCGCGCCGGCAATTGCAATGCCGTGCTTGAAGCGCATCAGCTCGGCAAGCATTAGCGCGCGCGGCACGACCGGAATCTTCCTGGCGCGCGCGGCCATCACTTCGGGGTTGTCGGCCGTGACGGCGGTGGACGTCACGACGACGTCGGCGCCTTCGATGTGCTTGGCCAGATGGCCGACGCAGGTGGTGATGCCCAGGCTCTTGAGGCGCTGCAGCACCGGGCCGTCAACGAGGTCGGAGCCGGAAATACGGTAGCCCAGGTGGTTCAGCACTTCGGCGATACCGCTCATGCCCGAGCCGCCGATGCCGACGAAATGGATGTGGTGGATGGCGTGTTTCATGCCGCCAGTTCCTCGCACGCGCGCACCACCGCGGTGGTCGCCTCAATCTTTTGCATTTTCTTCGCTTCTTCTGCTCGCTCCAAAAGCGTGGAGCGCTGCATATTTTGTAGCATTTTGGATAACACTTCAGCGCTCATTTCGCGCTGTGGCAGCAACCATCCACCGCCCGCGTCGACGAGGAAGCGGGCATTGCGTGTCTGGTGGTCGTCCACTGCCGAGGGAAAGGGCACATAGACCGCGGCCGCGCCGACGGCGGCGATCTCGGTCACGGTGCTCGCGCCCGCGCGGCAGACGATCAGATCGGCGTCGGCAAACGCCTGGGCAGTGTCGTCGATGAAGGGCGTGAGCGTGGCTTCGACGCCCGCGGCCGCGTAGTTCGCGCGCAGCGCGTCGATCTGCTTGGCGCCGCTTTGGTGCAGCACCTGCGGGCGCTGGTCGAGCGGCAGCAGCGCCAGCGCCTGGGGCACGATCTCGTTGAGCGCGCGCGCGCCCAGGCTACCGCCCACGACCAGCAGGCGCAGCGGGCCACTGCGGCCCGCGAAGCGCGCGGCCGGCAGCGGCTGCTGCGTGAACGCCGGTCGCAGCGGATTGCCGACCCATTGGCCCTTGGCGAATACCTTGGGGAACGCCGTGAACACGCGGTCGGCCACGCCCGCCATGACGCGGTTGGCCATGCCGGCCACCGAATTTTGCTCATGCAGCACCAGCGGCTTGCCGGCCAGCACGGCCATCATGCCGCCGGGAAAGCTGATGTAACCGCCCAGGCCCACGACGACATCGGGCTTGACGCGGCGCACCACGGCCAGCGCCTGCCAGAAGGCCCTGAGCAGGCGCAGCGGCAGCAGCGCCAGCGTCACCAGCCCCTTGCCGCGCACGCCGGAAAAATCAATGGTCTCGAGCGTGAAGCCCTGGGCCGGCACGAGACGCGACTCCATGCTGCCGGGCGCGCCCAGCCAATGCACCTGCCAGCCGCGCTCGCGCAGCGCCTGCGCCACCGCCAGGCCGGGGAAGATATGGCCGCCGGTGCCGCCGGCCATGATCAATGCGGTCTTGCTCATGGATGTCCTCCGCGCATGAGTTCCTTGTTCTCGTAATCCACGCGCAACACCACGGCCAGCGCCACCAGATTCATCAAGATCGCCGACCCGCCAAAGCTCATGAACGGCAGCGTCAGCCCCTTCGTTGGCAGCGCGCCCAGATTCACGCCCATGTTGATGAAGGCCTGGAAGCCCACCCAGATCGCGACGCCCTGCGCGACCAGCCCGGAAAACACCCGGTCGAGCGCGACCGCGCGGCGGCCGATGTGCATGATGCGGCGCGTGATCCACAGGAACATGACGATCAGCGTCAGCACGCCCAGCAGGCCGAATTCCTCGCCGATCACCGCCAGCAAGAAGTCGGTGTGCGCCTCGGGCAGCCAGTGGAGCTTTTCGACGCTGCGGCCCAGGCCGACGCCGAAAATCTCGCCGCGGCCGATCGCAATGAGCGCATGCGACAGCTGGTAGCCCTTGCCCAGCGCGTGCTTCTCGTCCCAGGGGTTGAGGTAGGCGAAGATGCGCTCGCGGCGCCACTCCGAGAAGCCGATCATGATCACGAAGGCAATCACCACCAGGAACGCGATCAGGAAGAACATGCGCGCGTTCACGCCGCCCAGGAACAGGATGCCCATGGCAATGACCACGATCACCATGAAGGCGCCCATGTCGGGCTCGGCCAGCAGCAGCACGCCGACCACGACCACGGCCGCGCCCATCGGCAGCACGGCGCGGAAGAACCGCTCCTTCACCGCCATCTTGCGCACCATGTAGTCGGCCGCATAGATCAGCACCGCGAACTTCGCCAGCTCCGAGGGCTGGAAATTCATGATGCCCAGCGACAGCCAGCGGCGCGCGCCATTGACCACCGTGCCGACATGCGGAATCAGCACCGCGACCAGCAATATCAGCGACAGCAGGAACAGCTTGCGCGCGATGCGCTCCCAGGTCACCATCGACACCTGGAACGCGAGCAGCGCGCCGACAAACGCCATGCCGATCGACATGCTGTGGCGCAGCAGGAAGTGGGTCGGCGCGATCTTGCCGAAGCGCGGGTTGTCGGGCATCGCGATCGATGCCGAATAGACCATGACGATGCTCCAGGCCAGCAGCGCGATCACCATCCAGATCAGCGCCTGGTCCAGGCCCAGCACGCTTGCCGGCGTCACCGTCGGGCGGCGGTACTGCGGCCCGCCCACGCGCACCGGCAGCACATCGACGGCCTTGTCCGAAATGCCGCCAAACCAGGCGCCCATGCGCTGTGTGAAGGAGGCGGCGCTCATGCTCCAACCTCCAGGTCCTGGCCCGCGCCCTGCGCGAGGTCCTGCACGGCGCGCACGAACTGGCGCGCGCGGTCTTCGTAATCCTGGAACATGTCGAAGCTCGCACACGCCGGCGACATCAGCACGGCCTCGCCGGGCCGCGCCTGGGCCTGCGCCAGCGCCACGGCCTGGGCCATTGAATCGGCCGCCAGCAGCGGCACGCCGCTGGCTTCGAGCGCGGCGCGGATGCGCGGCGCATCGCGCCCGATCAGCACGACGGCGCGCGCATAGCGCGCCACGGGCGCGGCCAGCGGCGAGAAATCCTGGCCCTTGCCGTCGCCGCCCATGATCGCCACCAGGCGCCGGTCGGCGCCCAGGCCCGTGAGCGCGGCCACCGTGGCGCCCACGTTGGTGCCCTTGCTGTCATCAAAGAATTCCACTTCGTTCACCACGCCGACGGCCTCGACGCGGTGCGGCTCGCCGCGGTACTCGCGCAGCCCGTAGAGCATCGCGCCCAGCGCGCCGCCCGCGGCGCTGGCCAGCGCCAGCGCGGCCAGCGCGTTGATGGCGTTGTGCCGGCCGCGGATACGCAGCGCGTCCGCTGGCATCAGCCGCTGGATGTGCAGGTCTTCCTGCGGCGCGCGCGTGCGCTTGCCGGTTTCCTCGGCTTCGAGCGCGCGCACCAGCCAGGCCATGCCGGCCACGACCTCGATGCCGAAGTCGCCGGGCCGGCGCGGCATGTCGCCGCCAAATGTCACATGCACGCGTTCCTGCGGGCGCTGCAGCTTCACGCGCGTCGGCGCGGGCAGCATCTGCATCACGGCCGGGTCTTCGCGGTTGAGCACCATCAGGCCGTTGCCGAAGATGCGCGCCTTGGCCGCGGCATAGGCCGGCAGGCTGCCGTGCCAGTCGAGATGGTCCTGGCTGATATTGAGCACCGTCGCGGCCGTGGGCGAGAAGCCCGTGGCGGCATCGAGCTGAAAGCTCGACAGCTCGAGCACCCAGGCGTCGGGCAGCGTGCCGGCGTCGATATGGCCGGCCAGTGTGCCCAGCAGCGTCGGGCCGATATTGCCGGCCACGGCCACGCTCATGCCCGCATGCGCGAGCAACTGGCCGGTCAGCGCGGTGACGGTGGTCTTGCCATTGGTGCCGGTGATCGCCAGCACCCTGGGCTGGTAGCCATGGCCCTGCGCCAGCGCCTGCAGCGCGAGCGCAAACAGATCGAGCTCGCCGCTCAGGCGCAGGCCGCGCGCCTGCGCGGCCTCGAGCACGGGCGCGAGCTGCGCCGGGCTCAGGCCCGGGGAACGGTAGACGGTCGTGAAGTTCTGGCCGTCGAGCAGCGCGGCATCGAAGGCGCCGGCAACGAAGCGCACCTGCGGCAGCTCGTTTGCCAGCACTTGCAGCTGTGGCGGTGCCTCACGTGTATCGGCGACGGTCACCCGCGCGCCCAGGCGCGTGCACCAGCGGCTCATTGCCAGGCCAGAAGCGCCCAGGCCGAGCACCAGCAGCTGCTGGCCGGCCAGGGGCAGCGCCTGCGCCACCGGCCAGCCCGCGGGTACCGGGGGCAGCTCGGGTGTGGCTTCTTCCTCAGGCGCCTGCTCTACCGTTTCGGCGGCGGCATCGCTGTCGGGCGCCGCGGCCTGCGCAAAGATCTGCGCGACAAAGGCTGCCGCATCCTCGGCCGCATGCAGCGTGCTCAGTGCGGGCACGGGCTGCGCGGGCACGGGCACTTCGGCCGGCCCTTCGACAACGTCCGGCGCTGCATCCACGGCAGGCACGGCCGCGTGCGGCAGTTCGCCGTCGATGGGGGTGAAGGGGGCGTCAGGCGTATTCATCGCAGTTTCAGCGTGGACAGGCCAATCAGGCACAGCAGCATGGTGATGATCCAGAAACGCGTCACGACCTGCGTTTCCTTCCAGCCGCTCTTCTCGAAATGGTGGTGCAGCGGCGCCATCTTCAACAGGCGCCGGCCTTCGCCATAGCGCTTCTTGGTGTACTTGAACCACACCACCTGCAGCATCACCGAGACGGCTTCGGCCACGAAGATGCCGCCCATGATGGCCAGCACGATTTCCTGGCGCACGATCACCGCGATCGTGCCCAGCGCGCCGCCGAGCGCCAGCGCGCCCACATCGCCCATGAACACCTGCGCCGGGTGGGCGTTGAACCAGAGAAAGGCCAGGCCCGCGCCGGCCATGGCCGCGCAGAACACCAGCAGCTCGCCGGCGCCCGAAATATGCGGGAACAGCAGGTAGCGCGAGAAATTGACGCTGCCGGTGACATAGGCAAACACGCCCAGCGCCGAGCCGACCATGATGACCGGCATGATCGCCAGGCCGTCGAGGCCGTCGGTCAGGTTGACGGCATTGCTCGCGCCGACAATCACCAGGTAGGTCATGATCACGAAGCCCAGCACGCCCAGCGGATAGCTGACTTCCTTGAAGAACGGCACCAGCAGCCCGGCCTTGGGCGGCAGGTCCAGCGCGAAGCCCGATTGCACCCAGCGGATGAACAGCTCGAACACCTGCATGTTGCTGTTCTCGGAAATGCTGAACACCAGGTAGAGCGCGGCCAGCAGGCCGATCACCGACTGCCAGAAATACTTCTCGCCCGAGCGCATGCCCTCGGGGTCCTTGTTGACGACCTTGCGCCAGTCATCGACCCAGCCGATCGCGCCAAAGCCCAGCGTCACCAGCAGCACGATCCAGACAAAGCGGTTCGACAGCTCGAACCACAGCAGCGTCGAAATCGCGATCGACAGCAAGATCAATACGCCGCCCATGGTCGGCGTGCCGCTCTTGGCCAGATGGCTCTCCATGCCGTAGCCGCGGATCGGCTGGCCGATCTTGAGCGACGCCAGCAGGCGGATCACGCGCGGCCCCGCCGCCAGGCCGATCACCAGTGCGGTGAGCGCGGCCATGACGGCGCGCAGGGTCAGATATTGGAAAACCCGCAGAAAACCGAATTCCGGCGACAGGCCCTGCAACCATTGAAAAAGCATCAGCAGCATGCGGCCTCCGCTGCTGCGCTGTCCGCGCACGCCGAAACGGCCTGCACCACCTGTTCCATCTTCATGAACCGAGATCCCTTGATCAACAGGCTGCCCACCGTGGGCAGCCCTTCGCGCAGCGCTGCCTGCAGCGCCGCCATGTCTTTGAAATGCTGCGCCGCCGCGCCGCAGGCCGTGGCCGCATGCGTGCTTTGCTCGCCCAGCGCCAGCAGCCGCTCGATGCCCTTTTCCCGCGCATAGGCACCGGCCTCGGCGTGGAACTGTGGCCCCTGGTCACCGACCTCCCCCATGTCGCCCATCACCAGCCAGCGCGGCGCGGGCAGCTCGGCCAGCACATCGATCGCGGCACGCATCGAGTCGGGGTTGGCGTTGTAGCTGTCGTCGATGACCGTGATGCTGCGCCCGCCGATCTGCACGCCCAGCGCGCGCGAACGGCCCGTGACGGGCAAGAACGCCGCGAGCCCCGCGGCAATGGCGGCAAGCGGCACGCCCGCGGCCAGCGCACAGGCCGTGGCGGCCAGCGCATTGCGCACGTTGTGGCGGCCCGCGATCTGCAGCCGCGCCTCGAATTCGCCCGCGGGCGTCGCAATGCGTACCTGCCAGGCACCGCCCTGCCACTGCGCGGAGAGCGCGTAAACCTGGGCGCCGTCATCCTGATCGCCAAACAGCACGCAGCGGCGTTCGCCCGCGAGGCGCTGCCATACCGGCGAATACTCTTCCCCGGCCGGGAACACCGCCACGCCATCGGCGGGCAGCTCGGCCAGCACCGCGCCGTTTTCCTCGGCCACGGCCTGCACGGTGTGCATGAATTCAAGGTGCTCACGCTGCGCGTTGTTGACCAGCGCCACCGTGGGCCGCGCGATGCGCGCGAGCTCGGCGATCTCGCCGGGGTGGTTCATGCCCAGCTCGACAACGGCCAGCCGGTGCGCTGCGCGCAGGCGCAGCAGCGTCAGCGGCACGCCGATCGCATTGTTGAAATTGCCACGCGTGGCCAGCGCCGCGTCGCCGGCCTGCGCCGCCAGGATGGCCGCGATCATCTGCGTGACCGTGGTCTTGCCATTGCTGCCCGTGACCGCGATCAATGGCAGCGCGAACTGCGCGCGCCAGGCCGCGGCCAGAATGCCGAGCGCGGCCAGGCTGTCCTCGACCTCGATGCCCGGCAGGCCGGCTTCTTCGAGACCGCGATGCGCGAGGGCCGCGGCCGCGCCGCTGTCCTTCGCACGCGCCAGGAAATCATTGGCATCGAAACGTTCGCCCTTGAGCGCCACGAACAGATCGCCCGGCTGCAGGCTGCGCGTATCGGTATGCACGCGCGCGAGCCGGGTCTGGCCATCGCCAACGAGGCGGGCCGTGGGGAGCTGCGGCTGGATCAGGGCCAGCGCTTGGTTCAGGGTCATCATGACCGTTTCATTCCTTCGCGGGCCGCCAGCGCCTTGCGCGCCTGGGCCATGTCCGAGAACGCGCGCTTGACGCCCGCGCTCTCCTGGTATTCCTCGTGTCCCTTGCCGGCAATCAGCACCACGTCCTTGGGGCCGGCCTCGGCCAGCGCCTGGGCAATGGCCGCGCCACGGTCGGCTTCCGAATGCAGCTGCTCGGACGGCGACATGCCGCCCAGGATCTGCGCAATGATCGCGTCCGGATCCTCGCCGCGCGGGTTGTCGCTGGTCACGACCACGCAGTCGGCATGGCGCTGGGCCACCTCGCCCATCAGCGGGCGCTTGCCCGCATCGCGATTGCCGCCGCAGCCAAAGATGCACCACAGCCGGCCGCCGCGCTGGCGCGCCGCGGGGCGCAGCGCCTTGAGCGCCTGCTCCAGCGCATCGGGCGTGTGCGCATAGTCAACCGCCACCAGCGGCTGTCCGGGCTGGGTGATCTGCTGCATGCGCCCGGGCACGGGCTCGAGCTGATCGCAGGCGGCCACCGCCTGGTCCAGGCTCAGGCCCAGCGCGCGCAGCGCGGCCAGCACGCCCAGCAGGTTGGCGACGTTGTATTGGCCCACCAGGCGCGTGTGCAGCACATGGCTGTGCGCGTCTTCGATCACGGTGAACTGCAGGCCTTCGCGGCCCAGGCTGATGTCCTTGGCCTGCAGCCGCGCCGGCCCTTGCGTGGAGACGCTCCACACATCGAGGTCGCGTGCCTGCAGGCGGGCCCACAGGCGCGCGCCATGCGCGTCGTCGACATTGATGACCGCGGCCTCGAGCCCGGGCCAGTCGAACAGCGCCTGCTTGGCCTGCCAGTAGGCGTCCATGTTCAGGTGGTAGTCGAGATGGTCCTGGGTGAAATTGGTGAAGATCGCGACGCGGATGCGCGTGCCGGCCAGCCGGTGTTCGGCCAGGCCGATGGAGGATGCTTCCATGGCGCAGGCGGCCACGCCCGCGTCGACATAGTCGCGCAGCACGCGCTGCAGGCGCACCGGGTCGGGAGTGGTGAGGCCCGTGTCTTCCAGATGCGGCGGCACGCCCACGCCGAGCGTGCCGACCATCGCGCAGCCTTGGCGCCCATCGATGGTGTGGCGGGCCAGCGCATGCGCGAGCCACCAGGCGGTCGTGGTCTTGCCGTTGGTGCCCGTCACGGCCAGCACCTGCAGCTGTTCGCTGGGCCGGCCGTACCAGAGCGCGGCGATTTCGCCGCTGGCGGCCTTGAGGCCGGGCAGCGCGGCAATGCGCGCGTCGGAAAAAGCAAAGGCCTCGGCGCCCTGCGCCTCGACCAGGCAGGCGGCGGCCCCGCGCGCCAGCGCCGCGGCCACATGCGCGCGGCCATCGGTGGCGGCGCCGGGCCAGGCAATGAAGGCATCGCCCGCGGCCACCTCGCGGCTGTCGGTCTGCAGCCGGCCCGGGGTGCGCGCGCGCAGCCATTGCACCGCTTCTTGCGCCGAAGTCAGTTGCACCAGGCTCATAGCGACTCCTCCACCGGGTTGGCGACGATCTGCGGCACCACGGCGACATCGGGCTGCACGCCCATCATCCGCAGCGTCTGCTGCACGACCTCGCTGAACACGGGCGCGGCCACCGTGCCGCCGTAGATGCTGCCGGTGGTGGGCTCGTCGACCATGACAGAGACGATCAGGCGCGGCTTGTCCACCGGCGCCAGGCCCGTGAACCAGGCGCGGTACTTGCCGGCGGCGTAGTTCTTGCCGATCTGCTTGCGCGCCGTGCCCGACTTGCCGCCCACGGAGTAGCCCAGGGTCTGGGCCTTCTGACCGGTGCCGCCCGGGCCGGCGGCGAGCGCCAGCATCTGGCGCACCTGGTTGGCGGTGCGTTCGGAGAAGATCGGCACGCCCACGGGCGGCTCGTTGCGCTTGATCATGGTCGCAGGAATCACGCGGCCGTCGTTGGCAAACACGGTGTACGAGCGCGTCATCTGCAGCAGGCTGGCCGACAGGCCGTAGCCGTACGACATCGTCGCCTGCTCGACCGGGCGCCAGGTCTTGTACGGGCGCAGGCGCCCGCTGGCGGCGCCGGGAAAGGAAATCTGCGGCTTCTGGCCGAAGCCGACGGCCGAATAGCCTTCCCACATCTGCTGCGCCGTGAGCATCTGCGAAATCTTGGTCGTGCCGACGTTGCTCGACTTCTGCACCACGCCGGCCACCGTCAGCAGGCCGTAGTTGTGCGTATCGGAAATCGTCGAGCCCGTCACGTTGATGCGCCCGGGGTTGGTGTCGATGGGCGTTTCGGGCTTGACCTTGCCAGCCTCGAGCGCAATGCCGACGGTGATCGGCTTCATCGTCGAGCCGGGTTCGAACACGTCGGTGATCGCGCGGTTGCGCAGCTGCTCGCCGGTGAGGTTCTTGCGCTTGTCGGGCACATAGCTCGGGTAGTTGGCCAGCGCCAGCAGCTCGCCGGTGCGCGCGTCCATCACCACCACGCTGCCGGCCTTGGCCTTGAAGGCCAGCACCTGCTCGCGCAGCTTCTGATAGGCGAAGTACTGCACTTTGCTGTCGATCGACAGCTGGATGTCCTGGCCATCCATCGGCGGCACTTCTTCGCCCACGCCTTCGACAACCCGGCCCATGCGGTCCTTGATCACGCGGCGCGAGCCGGCCTTGCCGCCGAGCTCCTTGTTGAAGGCCAGCTCCATGCCTTCCTGGCCCTGGTCCTCGACATTGGTGAAGCCGACGACGTGGGCCGCGGGCTCGCCCTCGGGATACTGGCGCTTGTATTCCTTGCGCTGGTAGATGCCCTTGATGCCCAGCGCCGTGATCTGCTGGCCGATGTCCCAGTCGAGCTGGCGCTGGATCCAGACAAAGGTCTTGTCCTCGTCGGCCAGCTTGGCGTCAAGCGCGGCCGGTGTCATCTCCAGCAGCTTGGCCAGCTGGCGCAGCTTGACCGCGACTTCGGGGTCTGCCTTGTCGACGTCTTCGGGAATGGCCCAGATGCTGGCCGCGGGCACGCTCGAGGCCAGGATCAGGCCATTGCGGTCGAGAATGCGGCCGCGGTTCGCGGGCAGCTCCAGCGTGCGCGCAAAGCGCACCTCGCCCTGGCGTTGGAAGAAATCGTTGCCGAACACCTGCACATAGGCCGCGCGCGCGCCCAGACCGACGAAGCCCAGCGCCAGCATGGCGACAATCATCTTGCTGCGCCACAGCGGCGTCTTGCTGGCCAGCAAGGGGCTCGAGGTATAGAGCACGCTGCGCGTCACGGGGCGGTCTCCAGGCGGGCGTTGTCCTGCACGTACTGCGTGATGGCCGGCGTGGCGGAATGCATCTTGAGCTGCTCGCGCGCCATGGTTTCCACGCGCTGCGGCGTGGCCTGCGCGCGCTTTTCCACTTCCAGGCGCTGGCTTTCGGTCGCAAGCCGGCGCGACTCGTTGACCGAGCGATCAAGCTC
>JBEVDH010000087.1:0-11493 GCA_040514115.1 Comamonas sp.
TTGGGTTCTTAGCTCAGCTGGTAGAGCAGCGGACTCTTAATCCGTAGGTCGAGTGTTCGAATCACTCAGGACCCACCAATCAAAAAGCCCACTTCGCAGGAAGTGGGCTTTTTTCTTTGTGCCGGGGAAATCAATAACTTGTCACAAGATGGAATGCAAACTATCGATAAAACATATCGATAGATGGAACCTATCATACGATTGCTTCACTTACCTTTGTCCCCACACGAAGGTAAATCGCATGACCCCTTTGCAATTCATCCAAATCCCCGCATTCTGCGCAGCACTCATGCTGTTTGCCTGCGGGGGCGAGACCGACAACGCATCTCCGCCAGCCGAGATAAGCAGCGCCGCGGAATCGAACGGATTCTCCTTTTCGTCCAGTTCTTCGACGATATGGCTGCTTCCTCCCGCGTCCAGCCCGCGCCCCATGGCCGGGTTTGACAATCTCGGCGCCACCTGCCATGCGAACGCGGCCCTGAAATTCCTGATCCATTCGACCGAGCCGCAGCGGCTGATCAAGCATCTGATTGGAGTGGTCGCTGCCAGCGACGCAGTGCACCGCGAGGCCGCCATGAGATTCATCGAGCTGATCGAAAGCAGCTATTCAGAGACCGGGCCAACGCCGCAAGATCTGAACGACTTCCTTGCCAGCCTGCAGAAGCTGCCAGCCTTCTCGTTGCTGGATGGCAACGGCAACATGAACTTCCCGATCGTTGGCCAGGCGCAGGATGTCAACGATTTTCTGATGAAGCTGTCGGAGTCATTTGCGTTGCACCCGCTTCATGCCAACACCCTTGCGCTCAAGGATGACGCCAACGCTTTCAAGACCCATGAGGAATACTGGACGATTCTTCGGCCTGCCAGCGCGGACGACAGCCTGCAGGATGTCTTTGACCGGACCATTCCCGCCAGCTGGCAGGTCACGCCAAGCAAAGACCTGCGGCAACTGACCGTCAGAATGGAAAATGCAGTCGATGACGCACAGGGCCGGCGCATGCTGGGCAACCGGAATTTCGACTTCAATAGCGCCGTGCTGCTGAAGACCACCGACGGCAAGCGCACGACGACTCTCACACTCGAGCCGCGCGAGGTCATTGAATTCGTCGGCGCAGACAGCACCGGGCACTACATAGCCTATGCCAAGGACACGCAGTGGGTCCGCTATGACGACGCTCAGGTCACGGTCATGGACCAGATGCCGGCCATCGAGAATGTCCGGCTGATCAATTTCGTGATCACAAAGATAGCGTCGGATTTCTCCAGCGCTTCCTGAGCGCCGAGCGCGGCGTGATAGCCACTCCCGGCCGAGACTGCGACGCAGCCTCGTGCCTGGGTTCACCGCCAGCAACATCTTGCGGCCCGGCGCATTTGCGTTTTGCACGGCACAATCAGCTCGCAGCCCGTAGGCGACGCTCCTGGCGCCAGGCGCCCTCCACCAGCCACCCCAATGCACCCTCACGCCCAACAACTCTGGCCCGGCCCGCGCTGGACGCTGTCAATCCTGCTGGCCCTGCTGGGCATGCTGGGGCCGTTTTCCATCGACACCTATCTGCCCGCGTTCTCGGGCATTGCCAAGGCGCTCGGGGCCACGCCGGTGCAAATGCAGCAGACGCTGTCGGCCTACCTGTTCGGCTTTGCGTTCATGAACCTGTTCCATGGCGCGCTGGCCGACAGCTTCGGCCGCCGCCCCGTCGTGCTCTGGGGCCTGGCGGTGTTCACGCTGGCCTCGGCCGGCTGCGCGCTGTCGCAGAACATCGGCCAGCTGGTTTTCTTCCGCGCGCTGCAGGGGTTGTCGACGGGCGCCGGCATCGTCGTTTCGCGCGCCGTGATCCGCGACATGTACCCGCCTTCCGAAGCCCAGAAGGTCATGAGCCAGGTGACGCTGTTCTTTGGCGCCGCGCCGGCCATCGCGCCCATCGCCGGCGGCTGGCTGCTGGTGCTGGCCGGATGGCACAGCATCTTCTGGTTCCTGACGCTGATCGGGGTGCTGCTGTGGAGCATCAACTACCGGTGGCTTCCTGAAACCCTCCATGCCGAGCTGCGCCAGCCCTTCAACACCCGGCATCTGATGCGCGGCTACTGGCAGCTCGGCTCGAGCCCGCGCTTTTTGCTGCTGGCGCTGGCCAGCGGCGTACCCTTCAATGGCATGTTCCTGTATGTGATGGCCGCGCCGGCGTTCCTGGGCGACCACCTGGGGCTCGGCCCGACGCAATTTTTCTGGTTGTTCCTGCTGATCATCTCCGGCATCATGACCGGCGCCTGGCTCAGCGGGCGCCTGGCGGGCCGCATTCCCCCGAAGCGCCAGATCCGCCATGGCTTCGTCATCATGCTGCTGATGTCGGTGCTCAACGTGATTGCCACGCTGGTGCTGCCGGTGCACGCCAGCTGGGCGCTGGTGCCGATTGCGCTGTTCTCACTGGGCTGGGCGCTGATGGTGCCGGTCGTGACGCTGCTGGTGCTGGACCTCTACCCCGAGCGCCGCGGCATGGCTTCTTCGCTGCAGGCCTTCATTGGCTCCGCGGCCAACGGACTGGTTGCCGGGCTGCTCGCGCCGCTGGTCATGCATTCGACGCTCGCGCTGGCCGTGACCTCGCTGATGCTGATGCTCATCGGGCTGGTGGCATGGGTTTATCTGCACGCCAAGTGGCCGGAAATCGGGAAGAAGAATACGGGGTGAGGGCCAGGTTCATGGCGGATGCCTTGCATTTGCAGCAAGACCGCTCACTCTTCGACGGGGCCGCCCAGGCAGGCTCAGGGCGAAGGATTGATATCTCCATTCGTCCTGAGCTTGTCGAAGGATGGACGCCCCCGCTACAAAAAAGCCCCGTCGTAAATCGGGTGACTCTCAGATCACTTTCCCTGCCCCCATAAAAAAACCGGCCCAGAGGCCGGTTTTTTGCATGCTCAGCGCTGAAGCTCAGCGAGCTGGGCGTGCGGGACGCTTGCGTGCGTCATGGGGCGTGAACGAAGGCTTGGCGCCAGGGCCACCTGCGGGCTTGCCGGCAAAGGCAGGACGCGCACCGTATTCACGTGCCGGAGCACGGTCGCCGCCGCCGAAGCTGTTGCGATCACCGCCGCCGAAGCCGCCGCGGTCACCACCGCGGTTGTCGGCAAATGCGGGCTTGCGGGGTGCAAAGCCTTCGCCATCACGGCGCGGAGCGCCGCCGAAGCCGCGGTCGTCACGGGGTGCAGCACCGCGTGGAGCGAAAGACGGTCCACGGTCGCCGCCGAAGCCGCCGCGATCACCACCGCCGAAACCAGGACGGTCACCGCCGCCGAAGCCGCCACGGTCACCACCGCCGCCGCCGAAGCCGCCACGATCGCCACCACCGCCGCCACCGAAGCCACCGCGGTCACCGCCGCCGAAGCTGCGGCCGCGATCACCACCACCACCGCCGCCGCCGAAGCTGCGACCAGCGCCACCACCACCGCCGCCGCCGAAGCCACCGCTGCGGCCACGTGGCGAGTAGTCCCGGCCTTGGCCGCCACGGCTGTCAGGGCGACCGCCCTGGGGAGCACGCTGCGTAGGCTCGAGGCCAGGCACCACTTCCGCAGTGAACTGCTGGCGGGTGAAAGCTTCGATATCGAAAATACGGCGACGGTCACGCAATTCGGCAAACGTCACAGCCAGACCGGTGCGACCGGCGCGGCCGGTACGACCGATACGGTGGGTGTAATCTTCGGCCTTCATGGGAAGACCGTAGTTGAACACGTGGGTGATGGTGGGCACGTCGATACCGCGTGCGGCCACATCGGTAGCCACCAGGATCTGAACCTGGCCGCTGCGCAGTGCCTGCAGGCGGCGATTGCGCAAACCCTGGCTCAGTGCACCGTGCAGAGCGACGGCCGAGAAGCCTTCTTGCTGCAGATCGGTGGCCAGACCGTCGCATTCCACTTGCGTGGAAGCAAACACGATGGCTTGGTTGATCGTGGTGTCACGCAGCCAGTGGTCCAGCAGCTTGCGCTTGTGCTGAGCGTTGTCGGCCCAGAACAGCACCTGCTTGATGCTGGAATGCTTTTCCTGCGGCGAGTCGATCTGGATCTTCTTGACGCCAGCGCCGTTGTCGTGCATCACACGCATGGCCAGCTGCTGAATGCGCGACGCGAACGTGGCGCTGAACATCATGGTCTGCTGGCGCTGCGCCGTCATCTGGTTGACTTCGGCGAGGTCGTCCGAGAAGCCCAGGTCGAGCATGCGGTCGGCTTCGTCAACGACCAGGAATTGCACCTTGTCGAGCTTGATCTGCATCGAACGCTGCAGGTCCAGCAGACGGCCAGGCGTGGCCACCACCAGATTGGCGTTTTGCAGCTTGGCAATTTGCAGCTGGTAAGGAATACCACCGACCACGTTGGCAACGCGCAGGCCGCGGCAATGCTTGACCAGCTCGATGGCTTCTTGCGCCACTTGCTGGGCCAGCTCGCGCGTCGGGCACAGGATCAGGGCGCCGGGAGCGGCAGCCTTGAAGTTGCGGGGGTTGGTCGGGTCCTTGCGCTTGCGCTTGGGAGCCGGCTCGCCATTGGCAGCGGCTTCGGCGACAGCGCGCTCGAATTCGGCGCGGCCTTCGGCTTCGATTTCAGCTTGCTGCTCGAGCAGCGTGTGCAGAACCGGCAGCAGGAAAGCGGCGGTCTTGCCCGAACCGGTCTGGCTCGACACCATCAGGTCGACAAAGGCAGTCGCATTCGCGCCCTTGTTCATGGCCAGGGGAATGGCCTTGGCCTGCACGGCGGTGGGCTGGGTGTAGCCCAGGTCGATAACGGCCTGAATCAGTTCGGGAGCCAGGCCCAATTCGATAAAGCCATTGGGCTTTTGATCGACTTCAGCTTGCTCGACTTCAGCTTGTTCAGCTTCGGTTTCCAGCAAATCGGCATCGGAGATGATGGAGGCGGCGTCTGCAACGATGGCAGCGTCGTCGGCAGCAATAGGCGCTGCATTCAGAATGGAATGGTCCAAAGAGGATTCTGCAGCGACGGCGACGCCCTGCTCAATAATGTTTTCGTTCATTTGTTTCTCACGATGAAGCGCCACCGAACAGCTGTCTGCGGTGCTTCAATGACGGTTAAAAAACATCAACCGTCAAACGTGGCCGGCTCGGGTGAGGCGGCTGGGCATAAATTGCTTATGCCGTGCGAGGAGCACGGATCAAAAAGCGGGGCCCGGTGAGTGATGGGAGATGCGCAAATTACCCCAAGGGGTAGGGGCAAGCTGTCGATTATCACACGCATGCACTGCTAGTGCAAGCCCGATAGTAAAAATGCCCTGGATGTGGCAAGGCCAAGCGGCAAGGCATGGCGCAGTCCCCCTGCCCGAAGCCCTGTCAGGCAGCCAGCGGTTCCAGCGCAAGAAAATGCGCGCGGTAATGGATCAGCTCGTCGATCGATTCATGCACGTCGGCCAGCGCCGTGTGGCGCTGCGCCTTCTTGAAGGAGGCGCAGGCCGCGGGCTTCCACCGGCGCGCGAGCTCCTTGAGAGTGCTCACATCGACATTGCGGTAATGGAAGAAGGCCTCGAGCTTGGGCAGGTAATTGACCAGGAAGCGCCGGTCCTGGCCGATGCTGTTGCCGCACAGCGGCACCTTGCCCTTGGGCACGTAGCGCGACAGGAATGCAATCAGCTCTTTCTCGGCCTGCGCTTCGGTCACTTCGGAGGCTTTGACGCGCTCGATCAGCCCGCTGCGGCCATGGGTGCCGCGGTTCCAGGCGTCCATGCCGGCCAGCAGCGCATCGCTCTGGTGGATCGCAAAGACCGGGCCTTCGACGCGGATGGATAGATCGGCATTGGTGACGACCACGGCAATCTCGAGCACGCGATCGGTCTCGGGCTGCAGGCCGGTCATTTCACAGTCGAGCCAGACGAGATTCAAATCGGATTTCGCAAGCACGGGAGGGTTGGAGGATGGGGCGTCAGACATGGCGCAAATTGTCGCCTACACTGCCTTCACATGCACTCCTCCGCCCCATTTTCACCTTCGCTGCTGCTGACTCTGGGCTTTGCCGCGCTGCTGGGCGTGCAGCTGCTGGTGCGTCTGTGGCTGGTCTCGCGGCAGGTACGCCATGTCGCGCGCCACCGGGGCGCGGTGCCCGCGCCGTTCGCGCAGCACATCACGCTGGCCGCGCACCAGAAGGCCGCCGACTACACGCTGGCCAAGGCGCGCACCGGCCTGCTGGACATGGCCGTCTCCACGGCCCTGCTGCTGGGCTGGACGCTGCTCGGTGGCCTCGACGCGCTGCACCAGCTGCTGCTTTCCTGGCTGGGCGCGGGCCTGCACCAGCAGCTCGCGCTGCTGGCCGGCTTTGCGCTGGTCTCTGGTCTGGCGGGCCTGCCGCTGTCGCTGTATCAGACCTTTGTCGTCGAGCAGCGCTTTGGCTTCAACAAGCTCACGCCCGCGCTCTGGCTGGCCGACCTGCTCAAGTCCACGCTGGTTGCGGCGCTGATCGGCCTGCCGCTGGCCGCGCTGGTGCTGTGGCTCATGGCATCGGCCGGCGCGCTCTGGTGGCTCTGGGCCTGGGCGGTCTGGGCCGGCTTCAACCTGTTGCTGATGTGGCTCTACCCCACGCTGATTGCCCCCCTCTTCAACCGCTTCGAGCCGCTCGAGGACGAAACCCTGCGCGCCCGCGTGATGGCATTGATGCAGCGCTGCGGCTTTGCCGCCAAGGGTCTGTTCGTGATGGACGGCAGCCGCCGCTCGGCCCATGCCAACGCCTATTTCACCGGCTTTGGTTCGGCCAAGCGCGTGGTGTTCTATGACACCCTGCTCAAGCAGCTGTCGCCCGCCGAAGTCGAGGCCGTGCTGGCCCACGAGCTGGGCCACTTCAAGCACCGCCATATCACCAAGCGGCTGATCGCCCTGTTTGCGTTGAGCCTGGCGGCGCTCGCGCTGCTGGGCTGGGTCTCGCAGCAGCCGTGGTTCTATACCGGCCTGGGCGTGCGCCCGAGCCTCGAGCTGCTGCTGGCCACCGGCAACGGCCTGGCGGGCAACGAGGCGCTGGCGCTGCTGCTGTTCATGCTGGCGGCGCCGGTGTTGAGCTTCTTCCTGGGGCCCGTGATGTCGCATTTCTCGCGCCGCGATGAATTCGAGGCCGACGCCTATGCCGCGGCGCAAGCCGAAGGCAGCGCGCTGGCCTCGGCGCTGCTGACCCTCTACGAAGACAATGCCTCGACGCTCACGCCCGATCCGGCCTATGTCGCCTTCCATTATTCGCACCCACCGGCCATCGAACGCCTGGCGCGCCTGCCCGCGCCGGCCCTGGCCCCCAACGCACCATGACTTCCAAACCACTCAAGCAACAGGACTGGTCCGCCCAGCCACGCCGCGCGCTGTCGGCCACGCAACTGGTCTCGCAGCTGGCCCAGGCCGAAGGCTGGCAACTGCGCGGCGACGGCGCGGATATAGCGATTGAAAAGACGTTCTCGTTCGTCAACTATTACGAGACCATGGCCTTCGTCAACGCCGTGGCGCTGATCGCCCACCAGCAGGACCACCACCCGGAACTGCTGGTGCAGTACAACCGCTGCAGCGTGCGCCTGAACACCCATGACGTGGGCGGCGTCTCGACCACGGACTTCGACTGCGCGCGCCGCATCGAGGCACTGCTCGCATGACCGGCAACAGCGCCCGCCCCGAAGGCCTGGTCGTCGCCAGCCATGGCCGGCATTGCGTCGTCGAAGCCCCGGACGGTTCGCGCCGCATCTGCCACCCGCGCGGCAAGAAGAGCCAGGCCGTCGTTGGCGACCATGTGCGCTGGATCATGCCGGCGACGGGCCAGGGCGACGAAGGCACGATCGAGAAGGTGCTGCCGCGGCGCAACCTGTTCTATCGCCAAGACGAGATCCGCACCAAGTCGTTTGCCGCCAATATCGACCAGGTGCTGATCCTGATCGCGGCCGACCCGGTGTTTTCCGAAAGCCAGCTCGCACGCGCGCTGATCGCCGCCGAAGCCTCGCAGATTACCCCGATTATTGCGCTCAACAAGAGCGATCTGGTCGAGCCCTTCGCGCGCGCCTGGGCGCGCCTGCTGCCCTATCGCCACATGCGCCACGGCGCCGAAAAGCCCCATTACGGCGTGCTGCCGCTGTCGCTGACCGAGTCGAGTGAAACCGACCGCGCCGCGCTGATGCAGCACCTGCAGGGCAAGGCCACGCTGGTGCTGGGCCCCTCGGGATCGGGCAAGAGCACGCTGATCAACCTCTTGATACCGGGCACGCGCGCGCAGACCGGCGAAATCTCCCAGGCGCTGAACTCGGGCAAGCACACGACGACCAGCACCACCTGGTACTGGGTCGACAAGGAGCGCCAGACTGCGCTGCTCGACTCACCGGGTTTCCAGGAGTTCGGTTTGCACCACCTCGGCCCGATGGATCTGGCGCGCTGCATGCCCGACATCGGCGCACGCGCTGCCGACTGCAAGTTCTACAACTGCACCCACCTGCACGAGCCGGGCTGCGCGGTGATGGCCGAGGTCGATGCCAAGGACAGCACGCACCATATCAGCGCGAATCGCTATCGGATCTATCAGGATCTGTTCGAGGAATTGAGTGCAGAGCGCCGGTATTGAAGCAGCTCAAGGGAGGCACTGAAGGCGCCCCGCTGCAATGTCCGCGCGCAGCAGGTCATTGAGACGGTCCTGCCAGTTCGGACCCATGGATCTCAGGACATCGAGCACATCCTGATCCAGCAATACGCTGACGGCCACGCTGCCGGGCTTGTGCGCAGTAGGACTGCGCTTGCCGGTCAGCGCCTGCACAACAGACTCCCCCAGCACCTGCGACGCAGGCCGCGCCGCGTTGAAGAACGCGTCATCGAGTTCGCTGGCGTCAGGGTCCGCGGCGATGCCTTGCTGAATGGCCAGTTCCTCGGCCGGTGTCGGCATGTGCAGCTTGCGGATGTTCTTGGGTACGTTCTGCATAACGGCTCACCTCTCGCCGGTTGGCCCTGCGCAGGCTGATGATTCGCACGCTGGTCTCGCGCAGGGTGAAGACCATGACATGCACACGCTCACCGATCAGGCCCAACGCGGTGAAGCGGGTTTCGCCATAACCCTTTCGAGCATCGACCTGCACCCAGGCCGACTGCCACTCGAAATCGCATGCCGCCTCGAAGGAAACACCGTGCTTGACGACATTCGTCGCCTGCTTGGCGGGGTCAAAGGCGTAGCGCACGTCGCAAAGCCTAGAGCCACATTGCCGGCATGGCAATGCAACGACGTCTCAAGGGTTTTGTGAGGCGCCCTAACCCAGCAAACGTGCCAGCGTCAGCAACGCCAGCAGCAGCAGCCACACCACCACCGACCGCCACACCAGCCCCACCACGCTGCGCAGATGGCTCAGGTCGGGCAGGCGACCCGGGGTCGAATCGCTGTCGTCGACATCGGCCTGGCCTTCGAAGCCCGGCATGGGGGGCGCATTTTCCCGTGCCTTGAGCGCCTCGCCGCCCAGGCGCACGTTGATCGCGCCAGCCGTGGCGGCCAGCAGCACGCCGTCGTTGTCGTTGGGGAAGCGCTGCGCATGGAAGCGCCAGCCGTCAATGGCCTCCTCGAAGCTGCCGACCACGGCAAAGCTCAGCGCCGTGAGGCGCGCGGGCAGCCAGTCGATCCACATCCAGGCCTGGCGCGCGGCGCTTTGCAGGCGCTCGCTGACGGGCTGACCGCCCATATAGCCGCGGCTCGACCAGTAGCGCGAAACAAACTCGGCGGCGCGGTACAGCACGGCCCCCATCGGGCCCAGGCCCAACGCCGCCAGCACCGAATACCAGAACAGCACGCCAAACACATAGCGGTGCGCGGCCAGCACCGAGTACTCGATCACATGGCGTACCACCTGGCTGCGCGGCACCTCGGTGGTGTCGACCTGCTGCCACAGCGCGAGCTCTTCGCGCGCGGTGTATTCATCGGCGGCATCGAGCGCATCGCGGATGCGCGTGAAGTGGTGGCTGAACTGGCGAAAGCCCAGCGTCACATACAGCACGGCCACGTTCCAGACCAGCGCCAGCGGCCAGCCCACCAGCCACGTCAGGAACCAGTGCACGCCGAGCACCAACAGCGACGGCACCAGCACGGCCAGGCCCCAGGCCACCCAGCCATGGTAGGACTGGCCGGCATCGAAATTGCGGCGCACGGAAACGGTCCAGGCACGCAATCCCGCATGAACGGCATTGCTGCGGGCCAGCGGGCGGGCCTGCTCGATCAGCAAGGCAAACAGGATGGCAAAGAAACTCATGCGGCCATCATACTTTGCCTCTTCGCACTGGCCTATCGTCTCAGGCCTGCATGAATCTATAGAAATTGCGCAGCATGCCGGCTGTGGCACCCCAAATGAAGCGCTGATCCGGCCCATCCTGGTAAGGCATCGACAACCACTCGCGCCGCCCTTCAGGCCTATCAAACGCATGACGCCGGTGGTTCGCGGGGTCGAGCAAAAAGGCCAGCGGCACTTCGAACAGCTGCGCCACCTCATAGGGATTGGGCTGGTAGCGCGCCTCGGGCGCCACCAGGCCGACCACGGGCGTGACGACAAAGCCGGTGGTCGTCACATAGGGCGGCAGGCTGCCCAGCACCTCGACCAGCGCCGGATCGAGCCCCACCTCTTCCCAGGCCTCGCGCAGCGCGGTGGCGGCGGCATCCGCGTCCTCGGGATCGCGCTTGCCGCCGGGAAACGCCACCTGCCCCGAATGCGAGGACAGATGCCGCGTGCGCTCGGTCAGCAGCACCATCGGCTCGGCGCGCTGCACGATGCCGATCAGCACCGCGGCCTCGGCGGGCGCGCGCGCCGACAGCGGCGGCTCGCGCTCGATTTCCGGTGACCACAGCGGCGGCGCGGCAAAGCGGTGGCGCAGTGCCTGCGCCGTCTGGGCGCTGGCGGGCACGGCGGGCAGGTGGCTGTCGATGGCCAGCACCGGCACCAGGCGTGGATCGAACCCGGGCGCCAGTGCGTTGGCGGCGGGAACCATAGGAGTTGGAAGCACAGGCCGGTCCTGCAAAAAAGATGCCGTCAAAAGCAAAAAAGCCGCTACAGCGAACTGTAGCGGCTTTCCCGAAGCGCCTAGGCGATTCAGGCGGCGGTAGCGGGCGCTGCTGCAGCGGTTGCTGCTGCAGGCGCGGCTGCCGTCTTGCGAGCTGGCAGCTTTTCCTTGATACGTGCCGACTTGCCGCTGCGCTCGCGCAGGTAGTACAGCTTGGCACGGCGCACGTCACCGCGGCGCTTGACTTCGATACCGGCGATCAGCGGGCTGTACGTCTGGAACGTACGCTCCACGCCTTCACCGCTGGAGATCTTGCGAACCGTGAAGCCGCTGTTGAGGCCGCGGTTGCGCTTGGCAATCACGACGCCTTCATAGGCCTGCACGCGCTTGCGCGCGCCTTCAACCACGTTCACGCTCACGATGACGGTGTCACCGGGGGAGAACACGGGGATGGTCTTGTTCAAGCGGGCAATTTCTTCCTGCTCAAGAGTCTGGATCAGATTCATGGTTACATCCAACGATCTTGTCCGCGCCA
>JBEVDH010000115.1:0-30187 GCA_040514115.1 Comamonas sp.
TGCCGCCGCCGATGTCGGTCACCAGCACCAGCGACTCGCGCGCAATGCGCTGCTCATGGTCGAACGCAGCGGCAATGGGCTCCAGCTGGAACTGGATGTGACGAAAGCCCGCGCTGTGGGCCGCGCGGCGCAGCGCTTCTTCGGCCTGCCGGTCGCGCTTGGCATCGCCGTCGACGAAGTGCACCGGGCGTCCCAGCACGGCGCTATCGGGGCGCCGTCCCAGGGTCCGCTCGGCCCGCAGCGCCAGTTCGCCCAGAAAGCGCGCCACGATGTCCTGGAAGCTGACCATACCGTCGTACACGGCAGTCGTTTCGTTCATCAGCGAGCTGCCAAGGAGACTCTTGAGCGAACGCATGAGCCGGCCTTCGACACCGGCGAGATAGAGACCGATCGCATCCCGGCCGAAGTGGGTGCTGCGGTCTTCGGCATTGAAGAAGACCGCAGTCGGCAAGGTGGTGGCATCGCCTTCGAGCGCCAACGCCCGCACGGGCCCGGCAGGATCGGCAAAGGCGACGGCGGAGTTGGAGGTGCCGAAGTCGATGCCGACCGCGGCATGGGTGCTCATGATTCCCTGCGCAGCGCGGGAAAGAGGATCACGTCCCGGATGCTCGCCGAGTCGGTCAGCAGCATCATCAGGCGGTCGATGCCGATGCCGCAACCGCCGGTGGGCGGCATGCCGTATTCCAGTGCGCGCACGAAGTCATGGTCGAAGAACATCGCCTCGTCGTCGCCACTGTCCTTGGCCGCGACCTGCGCGTTGAAGCGGGCGGCCTGGTCTTCGGCATCGTTGAGCTCGCTGAAGCCATTGCCGAATTCGCGGCCCGTGATGTAGAGCTCGAAGCGCTCGGTCACTTCGGGGCGCTCGTCGTTGGCGCGTGCCAGCGGCGAGATCTCGGTCGGATGCTCCATGATGAAGGTCGGGTTCCAGAGCTTTTCCTCGACCAGTTCCTCGAAGTACAGCACCTGCAGGCTCGCCAGCGTGCGGCCCGACAGCTTGTTCTTCTCCTCGGTGAGACCGAGCTTGCGCAGCGCGGGAATCAGCCAGTCGCGCTGGTCGACGTTGTCGCCGGCCTCGGTGTACTTGACGATGGCCTCGCGGATCGTCAGGCGCTCGAACGGCTGGGCCAGGTCCACGGGCTTGCCGCCGTAGCTCAGCTGCAGGCCGCCCGTGGCTTTTTGCGCGGTGTCGCGGATCAGCTTCTCGGTGAAATCCATCAGGTCACGGTAGTTCCAGAACGCGGCGTAGAACTCCATCATCGTGAATTCAGGGTTGTGGCGCACCGAGATGCCTTCGTTGCGAAAGCTCCGGTTGATCTCGAACACACGCTCGAAGCCGCCGACGATCAGCCGCTTGAGGTAGAGCTCGGGCGCGATGCGCAGGTACATCTCCTGGTCCAGCGCATTGTGGTGCGTGACGAACGGCTTGGCATTCGCGCCGCCCGGGATCGGGTGCAGCATCGGTGTCTCGACCTCGAGGAACTGGTGCGCGACCATGAACTCGCGCACGCCGCTGATCGCGCGCGAACGCGCGGTGAAGCGCCGGCGCGCGTCCTCGTCCATCATCAGGTCGACATAGCGCTGGCGGTACTTCTGCTCCTGGTCGGCCATGCCGTGGAACTTGTCGGGCATCGGGCGCAGGCTCTTGGTGAGCAGGCGCAGCGCCGTGACCTTGATCGACAGCTCGCCGGTCTTGGTCTTCATCAGCGTGCCGGTCGCGCCCACGATGTCGCCCAGATCCCAGCGCTTGAACTGCGCATACAGCTCCTCGCCAATGGCGTCGCGCGTGATGTAGAGCTGGATGCGCCCGCCGGTCGTGCCGAGCGAGCCGTCCTGCACGGTGGCAAAGCTGGCCTTGCCCATGACGCGCTTGAGCATCATGCGGCCGCCCACGCTCACGGTGACGGCAGCCGCATCCAGTGCTTGCGCGTCCTGCTCGGCATGCGCGGTCTGGATCTGGTCCACATGGTGCGTGGGCTGGAAATCGTTGGGGAACGCCACACCACCGCCCTGGGCCTGCACTTCACGCAAGGCTTTGAGTTTTTCGCGGCGCTCGGCGATCAGTTGGTTTTCGTCCTGCGGGGCGGCGGTATCGGCCGCGGAAGTGGTGTTGTTGTCAGACATGAAGGAGCGCCAGCGCGCAAACGCTGGTGAAACGGGGCCAAAACCCTTGATTTTAGGTTTTTTGGCCGGCTTCCGGCGCATCCGCTGCGCAATGGCCGTGGGGGCTTTGGGTTCGGCGCGCGCCGCGCCTTAAAAACCGATGCCCGTGCGCTCGAGCACGTCCGCCACCAGCTCCAGGCGCAGCAGCGGATTTTCCAGCTCCATCAGTTGCTGGCGCAATGCCGTGGGCAGTGGCAGCAGCTCGCACCAGCGGTTGGCCACCCAGCCGCAGTCCTGCAGATGCAGGCTCTCGGGCAAGGCCAGCCCGGGGTCGTCGGCATGCTGGGTGCGCAGCGTCTGCAGCAGCTGCCCCAGCGCCTGCGCCGCGGGCTGCAGGTCGCCGGGCACCTCCACCGGCAGGTCCTGCGCAACGAGCTCGACATCGGCCACCCACAGCCCATGCGGCAGGCAGCGGCGCTCGCGCACGCGAAAGCGCTGCGTGCCCTCGCACAGCAGGTGCATCAATCCAGCCTGGGGATACTGCAGCTGGGCAATCGTCGCCAGCGTGCCCACGCCGTGGAACTGCTCGGGCGGCGCGCCGGCCTGGCGCACCTCCTGGCCCTCGCTCAGCGCCACCACGCCAAAGGGCGCGCCGGCGCGCGCGCATTTGCGCACCATGTCCAGGTAGCGCACCTCGAACACGCGCAGCGGCAGCCGGCCGCCGGGAAACAGCACGCTGCCCAGCGGGAACAGCGGCAGGGAAGTGAGGGTCAGGGGTAATGTCATGGTGGTGCGGGCCTGGCCACTATCATCCCATGCCGTACCCCTGACTTTTTGCAGGCTCAAGCGACAGTCTTTGCTGCTTTAATTCCTACATGCTTTTCCAGATCATCACCTTCTTGCTCGACGTCGCGGTGGGCCTGCTCACCGGCCTGTGCCTGCTGCGCCTGTACATGCAGGCCCAGCGCATTCCCTTCTCCAACCCCGTGGGCCGACTGGTTTTTGCCCTGACCGACTGGATCGTGCTGCCGCTGCGCCGCATCGTGCCCGCTTCGGGGCGCTGGGATGCATCCAGCGTGATTGCCGCCTATGTGCTGCAGCTGCTCCAGTACCTGCTGCTGTGGCTGATGATGGGCGCGGGCGCCGCCCAGGCCCTGTGGCTGCCGTGGCTGGCGCTGTGCGGCGTGGCGCGCGTGGCGCTGTCGGGCTGCGTCGGCATCGTGCTGGTGTACGCCATCTTGTCGTGGGTGCAGTCGAATTCGCCTTTGTCCACCGTGATCGAACGCCTGGCCGAGCCGTTGCTGCGACCGGTGCGCCGGGTCATGCCGCTGGTGGGGGGGATTGATCTGTCGGCGCTGGTGTTGTTGGTGCTGCTGCAGGTGGCGTTGATGGTGTTGGCTTATGTGCAGGCGGCGGTGTTGGGGTAGGTTTACTCTGGTAGCTTTTTGATGATGGCTAACAGCATGCTCTTGCAGAGGGCAGGGGCCGGGTCTCGGCCCGGCAGCCGAGGCACCTTTCTTTGTCTCGCCAAAGAAACGTGCCCCAAAGAAAGGCGGCCCAGCTGTCTGCGACCCTCCGCTGCGCTCCGGGCAACCTGCCGTGCTCGGGCCCGGGCTGCACCGCGGAACTCGCTACGCGGCTGCGCCGCTGCGCTCGGACAACCGCGGTGAGTCAGTTGACGAAGCCTCCGTGTCCTTCGGCACTCCGGCCCAGCCCGGGCCCTGCGCGCGGCAGGCGCAGCCAGATGGGCGGGGAGCCGAGATAGCTTCTTTGGGACGTGGATGGCTTGGGCCGTGCCTGTAACAAGCCCTTGCAGGGATAACGCCCTCAATTCCCCCCGTTCGTCCTGAGCCTGTCGAAGGATGAATGGCCTGTCCTCAGTGCAGGCGACAAATTCTGTTCCGTCAAAGCGCTGGCCGGCTGTCCTGACCCCGCGCAGGGCCTGGGCTGGCCGGAGTGCAATAGCCATTCATCCTTTGACGGCGCCGCCGATGCCTGGAGAGTGGGCCGTTCATCCTTCGACAAGCTCAGGACGAACGGGGATCGAGGGGCACCGACCTGCAAGTGCAATCTACAGGCAAGGCCAACACCCTTCACTACCCAAAGAAGCTATCCCGCTCCCTGTCTCCGCCCATCTGGCTGCGCCTGCCGCGCACAGGGCCCGGGCTGGTCGGTGTGCCGAAGGACACACCGACTTCGTCAACTGACTCACCGCGGTTGTCCGAGCGCAGCGCCGAAGGCGCGTAGCGAGTTCCGCGGTGCAGCCCGGGCCCGAGCACGGCAGGTTGCCCGTAGCGCAGCGGAGGGTCGCAGACAGCTGGGCCGCACTTCTTTTGCTTCCTTTTCTTGTGCGAGCAAGAAAAGGGAGTCGGCCGCCGGGCCGAGACCCGGCCCCTGCCCTCGGCAGAGGCATGTGATAAGCAAAAAGCAAAAAGCAAAAAGCGATCAATGCATTCCTGCAATGACCGCTTTTGAAACGACTCAGAGAGCGAGTTAAGACACCGCGTCCGCCGGCAACCGCTGCAGCATCGCCAGGCAATTGGCCACCGTATCGCGCAGCTGGCGGCGCTCGACGATCATGTCGACCGCGCCCTTTTCCTGCAGGAACTCGGCGCGCTGGAACCCCGGCGGCAGCTTGACGCGTACCGTGGTTTCAATCACGCGCGGTCCGGCAAAGCCGATCAGCGCCTTCGGTTCGGCAATCACGATGTCGCCGACAAACGCAAAGCCCGCCGACACGCCGCCCATCGTCGGGTCGGTCAGCACGCTGATGTAGGGCAGGCCCTTCTTGGCCAGGCGCGTCAGCGCCGCGTTGGTCTTGGCCATCTGCATCAGGCTCAACAGGCCTTCCTGCATGCGCGCGCCACCGGTGGCGGTGAAACAGATGAAGGGCACCTTCTGCTCGATCGCGGTTTCGACGCCGCGCACGAAGCGCTCGCCGACCACCGAGCCCATCGAGCCGCCCATGAAGTCAAACTCGAAGCAGGCCACGACCACGTTGACGCTCTTGACGGCGCCGCCCATCACGATCAGCGCGTCGGTCTCGCCGGTGTTCTCCAGCGCTTCCTTGAGGCGTTCGGGGTACTTGCGGCTGTCCTTGAACTTGAGCGGATCGACGGGAACGACTTCCTGGCCGATTTCATATTGCCCCTCGGCATCGAGGAAATGGTTCAGTCGCGCGCGCGCACCGATGCGATGGTGGTGGCCGCAGGTCGGGCAGACGTTCTGGTTCTTTTCCAGGTCGGCCTGATAGAGCACGGTCTCGCAGGACGGGCACTTGATCCACAGCCCCTCGGGGATCTGGTGGCGCTCCGTCGGATCGGTGTGCTGGATTTTGGCAGGCAGCAGTTTTTCAAGCCAAGACATAGTATTTCCTCTGTTTTATCCACGGCGCTCGCGCCGCCTCAAGCCCATGAAACTGGCGCATCCCAGCAAGGGGACACCGAGCAAGGGCCGCCCCCTGCCTCCCTTCACCGAAGGATGAGAGGGGGAAGCGACGAAGTCCCTCAGGGCGGCCCGCGTAGGGGGTGCTTAACTTTTTGGGTGAATTATGCGTCCAGTGCCTTGCGCACGCCGCGCAGGAAGTCAATGGTCAGCGGTACGACTTTCTCGTGCGGCTGGTCGTTGAGCATTTCAATGATGCGGCTGCCGATCACCACGGCATCGGCAAACTCGCCGATCGCCTGCGCGGTCTGGGCATCGCGGATGCCGAAGCCCACGCCCACGGGAATCGTTACATGCTTGCGGATGCGCGGCAGCATGGCTTGTACCGCCGCGGGGTCGAGCGCCGCCGAGCCGGTCACGCCCTTGAGCGAGACGTAGTACACATAGCCGCTGGCCACGCGCGCCACCTGCGCGATGCGCTCGTCGGTGCTGGTCGGAGCGAGCAGGAAGATCAGGTCCATATCGCGCGCGCGCAGCGCGGCGGCAAAGTCCTCGCACTCCTCGGGCGGATAGTCGACGATCAGCATGCCGTCGACGCCGGCATTGGCCGCGTCGTTGACAAAGGAGCCCTCGCCGTGAACCTGGTCATAGCGCTCGACCGGATTGGCGTAGCCCATCAGCACGACCGGCGTGGTGGTGTTCCTCTGGCGAAATTCGCTGACATAGGCCAGCACCTGCACCAGGCCCACGCCCAGCGCGAGCGCCTTGTCGCCGGCCTTCTGGATCGTCGGGCCGTCGGCCATGGGGTCGGAAAACGGAATGCCCAGCTCGATCACGTCGGAGCCCGCTTCGACCATGCCATGCATCAGCGCGGGCGTGATCGCGGCAAACGGAAAGCCGGCCGTGACATAGGGGATCAGCGCCGTGCGGCCTTCGGATTGGAGTTTTTCAAATGTGGCGGCAATGCGGCTCATGCGGCAGGCCCTCCCTTGACAGTCAGACCGCGCATCGACGGGCGGTCATAGAAATCTGCGCCCGACAGGTCGGCCACCGTGCCGATGTCCTTGTCGCCGCGACCCGAGAGATTGACCAAGATCGACTGGTCGGGGCGCATCTGCTTGGCCAGCTTCATCGCGTACGCCACGGCGTGGCTCGACTCGAGCGCCGGAATGATGCCTTCGGCGCGGCACAGATAGTGGAAGGCTTCGAGCGCTTCGGTGTCGGTGATGCCGACATACTCCGCGCGCTTGAGCTCCTGCAGCCAGGCATGCTCGGGGCCGACACCGGGGTAGTCGAGGCCGGCGCTGATGCTGTGCGTCTCCATGATCTGGCCGTCATTGTCTTGCAGGATGAAGGTGCGGTTGCCGTGCAGCACCCCCGCGCTGCCGCGCTGCAGCGACGCCGAGTGCTTGCCGGTCTCCAGGCCCTGGCCCGCGGCCTCGACGCCGATCAGGCGCGTGCCTTCGAACGGAATGTAGGGGTAGAAGATGCCGATGGCATTGCTGCCGCCGCCCACGCAGGCCAGCACCGCGTCGGGCTGGCCACCGTTCAGGAACTCGGGCATCTGCGTCAGGCATTCGGTGCCGATCACGCTCTGGAAGTCGCGCACCATCATCGGATAGGGGTGCGGGCCCGCGACCGTGCCGATGATGTAGAACGTGCCGTCGACATTGGCGACCCAGTCGCGCATGGCTTCGTTGAGCGCGTCCTTGAGCGTCTTGCTGCCCGACTCCACGGGTACGACGGTGGCGCCCAGCAGCTTCATGCGGTAGACATTGGGGCTCTGGCGGCGGATGTCCTCGGCACCCATGTAGATGATGCATTCGAGGCCGTAGCGCGCGCAGATGGTGGCCGTGGCCACGCCATGCTGGCCGGCGCCGGTCTCGGCAATGATGCGCTTCTTGCCCATGCGCTTGGCGAGCATGGCCTGGCCGATCACGTTGTTGATCTTGTGCGCGCCCGTGTGGTTCAGGTCTTCGCGCTTGAGGTAGATCTGCGCGCCGCCCATCTCGCGGCTCATGCGGTCGGCGTGGTAGACGGGCGAGGGCCGGCCCACGTAGTGCTTGAGTTCGGACTCGAACTCGGCGACGAATTCGGGATCGTGCTGGTAGCGCGCATAGGCCTCGCGCAGCTCGGTCAATGCATGGGTCAGGGTTTCGCTGGCAAAGCTGCCGCCATAGCGGCCGAAATGCCCGGATGCGTCGGGGTACTGGTATTCAAACATGGGGAATTCTGCCGTGTTGGGCATCGGCCGCTCGCACAGCGGCAACGAAGCGATGGATCTTGTCGGCGTCCTTGACGCCTTTGAGCGGGTGGCCGTCGGGGCCTGTGGCCTCGACGCCGGAGCTGACATCAACGGCCAGCGTCTTGCAGCGCGGGCGCAGCTGCCGGATGCCATCGGTCACGTTTGCAGGCGTGAGTCCACCAGACAAAACGAGGTGACAGTCGACGCTTGGAGGAAGGAGTGACCAATTGAATGCCTTGCCGCCGCCGCCATAGCCGTCCACATGGGCATCGAGCAGTATGGCTTGGGCGTGAGAGTAACGCTGCGCATATTCTACGAGGTCGAAGTGGGCGGCCGCATCTCCTAGGGGAATCCGCGCGGCGCGCAGGAACGACCGCTGGCCGCCGCTGGCCTCGCGGCACTGCGCGGGCGACTCGTCGCCATGGAACTGCAGGCAGGCGCCGGGAATCTGCGCGACGGCGGCCTGCACCTGGGCCGCGGTTTCATTGACGAACAGCAGCACCGGTGTGACAAAGGGCGGCAGCCGGCGCGCGAGCTCGGCCGCGCGCGCAATGCCCACGGCGCGCGGGCTCGGGGCGTAGAGCACGAAGCCGATCGCGTCGGCGCCCGCGGCCACGGCCTGGTCCACGTCTTGCTCGCGCGTGAGGCCGCAGATCTTGATGCGCGTGCGCAGCGGGGCGGTGAAGGGGGGGGTCATGGCAGCCAATCAAATGCCGCGGCGCGCGTCGGCAGGCCCCAGGCCGGGTCGTAGACCGGGCCGAGGAAGTACAGCCCGTCGGGCGAGAAGGTCGGGGCCGCCGCGTCGCGCGAGCGCGCCGCCAGCACGGCCTGGATCCAGTCCACGGGCTGCTTGCCCTGGCCGACCGCGATCAGGCAGCCCATGATGTTGCGCACCATGTGGTGCAGGAAGGCATTGCCCTCGAACTCGAAATGCCAGTAGCAGGTTTCCATCGGCGGATCGCCGGGGCGGCCCAGGCCATGCAGGCGCGACAGCGCATCGCCCGCGGGCGCGGCGCGGCGCGAGATGTCGAGGCGGCGCAACGTCTTGATCGGGCTCTTGGCCTGGCAGGCCGAGGCGCGAAACGACGAGAAATCATGCTCGCCCAGCAGCTGGCGCGCCGCGGCCTGCATGGCCGCGCCGTCCAGTTCATGGAACACCCAGCCGACACGGCCAGCCTCGACGCTCGGGCGCACCGGCGACTGCAGCAGCACATAGGCATAACGGCGCGCCGTGGCGCAAAAGCGCGCGTGGAAATCATCGGGCACGGGCTGCGCCCACTGCACGGCGATGTCCGCGGGCAGGAAGGTGTTGGTGCCGCGCACCCAGGAATAGGGCGTACGGTCCAGTTCGGTGTCGAAATGCGCGACCTGCATGATGCCGTGCACGCCGGCATCGGTGCGGCCCGCGCAGACCGTGGGCACGGGCTGCGTGGCAAAGCGGGCCAGCGCGGCTTCGAGACGGTCCTGCACGGTGTTGCCCGAAGTCTGGCTCTGCCAGCCGTTGTAGCGCTGGCCGTTGTAACCCACGCCCAGCGCTATGCGCATGGCAACTCCCCGCCGCGCGCGCCTGGCGCGCTCTGGATCTGCAAGAACAGCATCACTCGAGTTCGGCAAGCAGGCGCTGGGCGCGTTGCTTGAGCTCACCCTCGGCCTCGTCGATGACTTCCTCGATCAGCGTGCGCGCGCCCTCGCTGTCGCCAATGGCCGCAAATTCCTGGGCCAGCGCCAGCTTGGTGGCCAGCGGGTCTTCGGCGGCGGCCTGGCTGCTCTGGCTCAGCGCGTCGGCGCGCGGCGTATCGCCCAGGTCCAGCGAGAGATTGCCCAGATCGAATTCCAGGAAATCAAAGGCCGGGGCCGGCGCGGCTGCCACGGGCTTGGCGGGCACTTCGGGAGCCGGGGCGGGCGCAGGAGCGTCTGCTGGAGGCGCAGCGGGCGCCGGTGCTTCAGACAGATCCGGCTCGGCCAGGCTGAATGCAGGGGCTTCAAATGCTGGCAGCTCGGGAAGCTCCGGCTCGGGCGCTTCGGTGGGCGCTGCGGGCAGGGCATCGGATTTCGAGGTGTCGGGCTCTTTGTCGAGGCGAAATTCCAGATCGGGCAGCGTCAGGCCCGACGCCGTGGACAAGTCTTCACGGGCGCCCGGCGCTTCGGGCAACGGGGGCAGCGGCGGCAGCTCGGGGGTCGACGCGGGCTGCTTCCACACGGGTTCGATAGGTTCGATGGGCTCGATGGACTCGATGGACTCTATAGGCGCGATGGGCTCTAAAGGCTCAAAGGGCTCGAAGTCAAGGTCGGCGGGCGCGCGCGCGGCCGGTGCCGTGGGCTCGCTCGAAGGCAGGTCGAGGGCCAGATCGAGGTCCGGGCTGGGCGCCGGCGCGGGTTCGGACCTGGCGGCCGGCGCTGCCGAGGCCGCAAGCGCGCCCAGCGCCACCGCCGCGGCGCTGCCGTCGAGATCGGCGCGCACCGGCGTGGCAGCGCCGTCAGCCGTGCCTGCAGGCAGCGCGGTGCCCGCAGCCTGATACAGGGAATTGACCGGGTCGAGTGCACGGCCCTGTTCGGCCAGGTGCAGCCACTCGGCGCCCTTGCCCTGGGTCAGTGCAAACACCGTCTGCGCCACCGCCTCGAAGGCATTGCGATCCTGGCGCTTGGCATAAATATCGGCCAGCTTCTGGTGCAGGGCCAGGCGCTCGGGCTGGCTGCGCAGCGCTTCCTTGAGGATTTCCTCGGCCTGCAGGTCACGGCCATAGGTCAGGTAGACATCGGCTTCGGCCAGGGGATCGACTTCGCCGCCGGTATCGAGCTGGCTGTGCGAATAGGCGGCCGAGCTGCCGGACTGCGTGTGCGCGGTATCGACGCGCTGGCCCTGGCCGGCATCGAAAAACGAATCGTTGTGCAGCAGCGTGTCGGCCGCTGCGTCCGGCGCGCGGCGGCGCTGGTATTGGCGGTAGCCCACATAGCCCAGCAGCAGGGCCAGCAGGCCGATGCCCGCCAGCGGCAGCGCCGGATCCTCGCGCAACGTGTCGAGGAAGCTGGGGGCGGCAGGTTCCGCGGCCGGGGCGGGCGCTGCGGCAGGCGCGGCGGCGGGTGCCGGTGCGGCGGGTGTGGCCGCCTGCGACGGCGCAGCGCCGTCGGTCGCGGCGGAGGCAGGCTCTGGCGCTGCCGGCGTTGCGGCGGGCGGTGCAGTGGTGGCAGATGCCGAAGCCTCGGTCGCCGCCGCGGCAGCACTGGCTGGCGCAGCACCGGTTGGCGCAGTACCGGCTGCTGCAGCATCGGCTGGCGGCGTTGCAGCCGCCGGCACGCCGACAGGTACCGGCACGCCCGCTGCCGGTACGCCCGCTGCCGGTGCATTCGCTGCCGGTGCGCCTGCGGCGGCAGCGGGCGCGGTGCCGGCGACATTCTTCAGTTCATTGAGGTTGCGCGAGAGTTCGGCCAGCCGGTCGGATTGGCTCTGGGCTTGCTTTTCGCGCGCCAGGCGTTCGTCGGACAGCGCGCCCTTGGACAGCGTGAGCTTGTCGGGTGCGGCCGTGGACGGCTTCCTGTCGTCGACCTGCGCCTCGACATTTCCGCTGGCGCTGCGCTGCGCCGCGGTCACGGCGGCCGCGGGGGCCGCGCTTGCAAGCTGGCGGCGGTAGCGGTTGAAATCCTGGCTCTGCGCGGCAACGATCTGGCGCGCCTCGCGGATCGACGTGGCCTGGGCTGCGGCCTGGTCGGGCAATTCCATCACGGCGCCAGTGCGCATGCGGTTCACATTGCCGCTGATGAAGGCATGGGGGTTGGCGCGCAGCATCGCCACGAGCATCTGGTCCAACGACACGCCGGCCGGACGATGGGCCTGGGCCAGCCGGCTGGCGGTATCGCCCGCGCGTACCGTGAGCGCGGCCGGCTGCGCCGGGGCCGGCGCAGCGCTCTGGACGGGGGCCGGCGCGGGCACCGTGCGCGCGCTCGCCCCGCGCGCTGCTACTGCTGCTGCAGGCCGCGGCGCGGGCAGCGGCTGCGTTCGTGCCGCGGCGCTGACCTGGGGAGGAATTGCAGCCGGAGCGCTCTGGCGCCCGACCGGCGGGTCCAGCAGCAGGGTGTAGCTGCGCACCACATGCCCGGCGCTCCAGGCGGCGTCGATGACCAGGTCGACAAAGGGTTCGGTCACGGGTTGCGCGCTGCTCAGGCGCAGCACCGCGGAGCCATCCGGGCGGCGCAGCAACTGGACCCTGAACTGGCCGGCGGCGGTCGTGTACTCCATGCCCTGGGCGCGGAAAACGGCGGGCGTGGCAACGCTCGCTTGCAGGCTGTCGGCTTCGGCCGCGGTGATCTGGGGCAGTTCGACTTCCGCGCGCAGGGGCTCGCCCAGCCCCGACTGCACGCTCAGGCGCCCGAGCGCCAGTGCCCAGGCATCGGTGGCGGTCAGGCTGACAGTGACAAGGGCCGCGGCGGCCAGGGTGGAGAGTTTCCAACGATGCATGGTGGCGTCAACTTTTATGGTTGTGCGGCCCGGGCGAGCGGCATAGTTGTTCTCATGGATGAGCGCGCGGGCGGTAAAGCGGGCGCGTCAAAGTGAAAAATACCTTAGCAGCAATGCATGACAGAGACAACCAAGGAAGCAGAGGGCATTGTCCAACACATGGCACGAGGCGCAGCCCTGCGCGCCCGGCTATGTTGTCCCCAGGCAACGAGAAAGCGCCCGCCAGGCCACTTTCATGGCCTGCGGGCGGAAGCAGGAGGTCGGATCAGGGTCCAGCCTACGAGACTGGCGCGGTATGAGGATCAGGGGCAGCGAGGAAGGGCCGCCCCGCACCGAGGCTGCCGTCCCCCTCCACCGAAGGATGAGAGGGGGAAGCGAGGGCCCGCCTAGGGCGAAGTCGCTCAGGGGGTGTTCAACAAGATCCGCAGCATGCGGCGCAGGGGTTCAGCGGCGCCCCACAGCAGCTGGTCGCCAATCACGAACGCCGACAGGTACTCGGGGCCCATGTTGAGCTTGCGCACCCGGCCCACGGCCACTTCGAGCCCACCGGTCACGGCCGCAGGGGTCAGTTCCTTCACCGTGAGCGCGCGATCGTTGGCGACAAACTTCACCCAGGGGTTGCCCGACTGGATCAGGGTCTCGATCTCCGCCAGCGGCAGGTCATGCCTGAGCTTGAGCGTCAGCGCCAGGGAATGGCAGCGCATGGCGCCAATACGCACGCACAGACCGTCGACGGGAATCAGGGACGAGGTGCCGAGAATCTTGTTGACCTCGGCCTGGCCCTTCCACTCTTCCTTGGACTGGCCGTTGGGCAGCTGCACGTCGATCCAGGGGATCAGGCCGCCGGCCAGCGGCGCGCCGAAGTACTCGGTGGGCACGTCGTTGCGGATGGTCTGGGCGACCTGGCGGTCGATGTCGAGAATGGCCGAGGCCGGCGTGGCCAGCGCATCGGCCACGGCCGCGTGCACCACGCCCATGCCCTTGAGCAGCTCGCGCATGTGGTTGGCACCGCCGCCAGAAGCTGCCTGATAGGTCATCGAGCTGACCCATTCGACCAGGCCGGCCTTGAACAGCCCGGACAGGCCCATCAGCAAGATGGAGTTGGTGCAGTTGCCGCCAATCCAGTTCCTGCCGCCCGCAGCCAGCCGCGACTGGATCAGGTCGTCATTGACCGGATCGAGCACGATGACGGCGTCGTCTTCCATGCGCAGCGACGAGGCCGCATCGATCCAGTGGCCTTGCCAGCCGGAGGCGCGCAGCGGACCGAACACGGCCTTGGTGTAATCACCGCCCTGGGCCGTGATGATGATGTCGCAACGCGCCAGCGCCGCGATGTCATTGGCATCCTGCAGCGTGGTGTGGGTGCGGGCCTGGGCGGGCGCCTTGCCGCCGGCGTTCGAGGTGGAGAAGAAAATCGGCTCGATCAGATCGAAATCGCCTTCGGCCTGCATGCGGTCCATCAACACCGAGCCGACCATGCCGCGCCAGCCCACCAAACCTACCAACTTGCTCATTTTCAACGCCCCTGTGGTTTAAGAAACAGTGTTCGACCAGACTGGGGCCCGGCTCGTCTGGCCGGGAGAGGGCGCGCGACGAACCGGGCTGGGTCAGCCTTTGGTCGTCGTAATGGTTGTTGCACGCGCAGCCACGGCTGGCGCAGCTACGGCTGCCAGGGCGGCAGCTGTCGTCGGGGCGCAGTGGGTGTGGGCAGCAAACATAGCCGCGGATTGTAATGGATTCCCCGGATCCACACCGAGCCTGATGCGGGCAGGCCTTCGGCGCGTCGGCGGTGATGCCGCCCGGAGCTTTCAACCGCAGCCAGGCTTTCAGCAGTCGATCTCGGCGGTGCCGGCGCCAGTGAACCAGTCCCGCACTCCCGCCAGGAACGCTTGTGCCGTGAAGGAATCGTCGGGTGGTGCAGGGTCTTGCAGGGATACGCCGAAATGCCCGGGGTAGGGGTCGTCGCCGCGCGCCCAGCCTGCCAGGTCCTGCATTTGCTGATCGATTTCATGCAGGCAGTCACCCGCCTTTTCAGAAAGCGTTCCATAGGCGCTTGCCAAAGGGCCATAGCCGGCATTGAGCACCGTGGCGCCGGCTGATGAAGCCATATCCGTCGCGCCTGCGATGAAAGACGTTGCCGTGCTCCACACGGCACCCAGGCTCTTGTAGGAATTGAACATGATAAGACCCTCCATGATTTAGAAGAGGCGGCGTCAGCACCGGATGTCTGCGCGTAGTCGCCGTACTGCGGTCACCAGACTTGCTCTGCCAAGCGGTCCATTGGTCAGCCAAACGTATCTGGTGTGCAAGAAAGTTCTCACATAATCAGGCTATTGAATTTATATGTAAATAGCTAAAAACTATTTAACGGTGTTTTTCTAAGGGCTGGCAAGGCGAGGGATGAACCTGCCATGCGACTGCCTCATGGCAGCAGCAGCGCCCCGCCATCGTTCCAGTACCCGATCAGAAGCACTTCGAAGCCTGCCTCGGGCGGCATGTCCTGCATGGGCCCATACCCGTACCACAACGGCGCCAGGTCCTCATGCGCATCGGGCGGCCTTTCCTGGGCAGCTGCGACCAGCTCGGACGCCGCGGGCTGCGTTGACGCTGCCAGACGCGGCGCATCGCCATTCCACAGCTGCTGCACGCCGGCCAGCAGCGCCCGGGCCTGGGCATGCAGCTGGGCCACCAGCGCGCTGCAGAAATCGTGGCTTTGTTGCTTGGCTGCGGTGGTCACCAGATCCATCAGCGGGGACGGCAAATGCAGATATTCAATGCGCTCGAGCAGGCTGCGTCCGGCCCAGTCCGCCAGCCCGGTGCAGTATTGGTGGGCTTGCTTGAGCAACGCTTCGCGCGCCTGCGCCGCCACGAACAGGCGCAGTTCGTGCAGCTGGTCAAGCCAATGCTGCTGCAGGGCCTGCCAGCCCGTCGGCTCGTACGGGTGCGGGTGTTGCTGCGGATAGATGTCCCTGCGCCAGGCAGGAGGGTCCCTCGGCGCGTCGTATGCGGGCATACCAAGATCTCCACAGATAGCTCATGAGGTTTTATGCTAGCTATGGATGTTTGAAAATTTCAGGTCTCGAGCTATTTATGCCTGCCCGCTTACAGCCCGAAGCCCGGCGCATCCGCTAGCTGTCGCACGCAAACCGCGGCAGCGCAAAGCACTGCGCGAGTGCAAAAAAAGGCAGCCCGCAGGCTGCCTTCTCGTCGATACGCGACCGCAGCCGCGCCGGATTCAGACGAGTGCCGCCACCACGGCATCGCCCATCTCGGCGGTACCCACGCGCGTCGTGCCTTCGCTCCAGATGTCGGGCGTGCGCAGGCCCTGGGCCAGCACGGCCTGCACCGCGGCTTCGATGCGCTGCGCTGCGGCTTCCTGGTTCAGGCTGAAGCGCAGCATCATGGCGGCCGACAGGATGGTTGCCAGCGGGTTGGCGACGTTCTTGCCGGCAATGTCGGGCGCGCTGCCGTGGCTGGGCTCATACAGGCCCTGGCCCTTGGAGTTCAGGCTGGCCGAAGGCAGCATGCCGATCGAGCCGGTGAGCATCGAGGCTTCATCCGAGAGGATGTCGCCAAACATGTTGCCCGTGACCACGACGTCGAAGCGCTTGGGTTCCTTGACCAGTTGCATGGCGGCGTTGTCGACATACATGTGGTCCAGCTGGACGTCGGGGTACTCCTTGCCGACCTCGGTGACGATGTCCTTCCAGAACTGGAAGGTCTCGAGCACGTTGGCCTTGTCTACGCTGGTCACGCGCTTGCTGCGCTTTTGCGCGGCCTGGAACGCGACATGCGCGATGCGCTCGATCTCGGGGCGCGAATAGCGCATGGTGTCGAAGGCTTCCTCGGCACCGGGGAAGTGGCCGTCGGTCGCGATGCGGCGTCCGCGCGGCTGGCCGAAGTAGATGTCGCCCGTGAGTTCGCGAATGATCAGGATGTCGAGGCCGGCGACCAGCTCGGGCTTGAGGCTGGACGCGTGCGTCAGTTCCTTGTAGCAGATGGCCGGACGGAAGTTGGCAAACAGGCCCATGTGCTTGCGCAGGCCGAGGATCGCCTGCTCGGGGCGCAGCGGACGGTCGAGCGTGTCGTACTTCCAGTCGCCGACGGCGCCGAACAGCACGGCGTCGGACTCCATCGCCAGCTTGAGCGTGGCCTCGGGCAGCGGGTGGCCCGTGAGGGCATAGGCCGCGCCGCCGACCGGGGCCGATTCCATCTCGAAGTCCAGGTCGAGCGCGGTCAGCACCTTGACGGCTTCTGCGACGATTTCGGGGCCGATGCCGTCACCGGCCAAGACTGCAATTTTCATGGGAATTCCCTGTGAATTGAAAAACGAAAAGCCGCAGGCACCGGCGGGTGATGCCTGCGGCGGGGAGCGCGTTCAGCCCTGCACCAGGGTGTGGGCCAGCCAGGGCTTGGTGGCCAGGCGCTGAGCCTCGAACGCCTTGATCTTGTCGGACTGGCGCAGCGTCAGGCCGATGTCGTCGAAGCCATTGAGCAGGCAGTACTTGCGAAACGCAATGACATCGAACGGGATTTCTTCACCCTGCGGGCGCACGATGACCTGGCGCTCGAGGTCGATGGTCAACTGGTAGCCGGGGAAGGCCGCCACGGCGTCGAACAGCTCGGCCACCACGGCTTCGGGCAGCACGATCGGCAGCAGGCCGTTCTTGAAGCAGTTGTTGAAGAAGATGTCGGCAAAGCTCGGCGCAATGACGGCGCGAAAGCCGTACTGGTCCAGCGCCCAGGGCGCATGCTCGCGGCTCGAGCCGCAGCCGAAGTTCTTGCGTGCCAGCAGGATGGACGCACCCTGGTAGCGCGGCAGGTTCAGCACGAAGTCGGGGTTGGGCTTGCGGCTGGCCGGGTCCTGGCCGGTCTCACCTTGGTCCAGATAGCGCCATTCGTCAAACAGGTTCACGCCAATACCGGTCTTCTTGATCGACTTGAGGAACTGCTTGGGAATGATGGCGTCGGTGTCGACGTTCTCGCGGTCCATCGGGGCCACGAGGCCTTGGTGTACGGTGAATTTTTGCATGGGAGATATTCCTCGAAGGTGGGGGCGCGGTTGCCGTTCAGACAAAGCGGCGCACGTCGACGAAATGGCCGTGCACCGCAGCCGCGGCGGCCATGGCCGGGCTGACCAGATGGGTGCGTCCGCCCGCGCCCTGGCGGCCCTCGAAGTTGCGGTTCGAGGTCGAGGCGCAGCGCTCGCCGGGCTCGAGCCGGTCGGCGTTCATGGCCAGGCACATCGAGCAGCCGGGTTCGCGCCATTCAAAGCCCGCGGCCTTGAAGATCAGGTCCAGCCCTTCGCGCTCGGCCTGCTCCTTGACCAGGCCCGAGCCTGGCACGACCATCGCCAGCTTCACGTTCCTGGCGACCTTGCGGCCGAGCTTTTGCACCATGGCCGCGGCTTCGCGCATGTCCTCGATGCGGCTGTTGGTGCACGAGCCGATGAACACCTTGTCGATGCTGATGTCGTCGATGGCCTTGCCCGGCTGCAGATCCATGTAGACCAGCGCGCGCTCGATCGCGCCGCGCTTGTTGCTGTCCTTTTCCTTTTCCGGATCGGGCACGCGCGCATCCACGCCCAGCACCATCTCGGGCGAGGTGCCCCAGGTGACCTGCGGCACGATCTGCGTCGCGTCCAGCGTCACGACGGCATCGAACTGGGCATCGGCATCCGACTGCAGCGTCTGCCAGTAGGCAACGGCATGGTCCCATTCGACACCCGTGGGTGCGAGCGGCCGGCCCTTGACATAGCGGATGGTTTTTTCGTCCACGGCGACCAGGCCCGCGCGCGCGCCGGCCTCGATCGCCATGTTGCAGACCGTCATCCGGCCTTCCATGGACAGGTCGCGAATGGCCTGGCCCGCGAACTCGATGGTGTAGCCCGTGCCGCCCGCGGTGCCGATCTTGCCGATGATGGCCAGCACCAGGTCCTTGGCGGTGACGCCGGGCGCGGCCTTGCCGTCCACGCGCACCAGCAGGTTCTTGGCCTTCTTGGCCAGCAGCGTCTGCGTGGCCATGACATGCTCGACTTCCGAGGTGCCGATGCCATGCGCCAGCGCCCCGAATGCACCATGGGTCGAAGTATGGCTGTCGCCGCAGACCACCGTCATGCCGGGCAGCGTCGCGCCCTGCTCGGGGCCCATCACGTGGACGATGCCCTGGCCCTTGTGCATGAACGGGAAGAACGCCGCCGAGCCGAACTCGCCGATGTTGTCGTTGAGCGTGGTGATCTGCTCCCGGCTGATCGGATCGGCAATGCCTTCGTAGCCCAGCTCCCACCCCGTTGTCGGCGTGTTGTGGTCGGCCGTGGCAACCACCGAGCTGATGCGCCAGAGCTTGCGGCCCGCGACGCGCAGGCCCTCGAACGCCTGCGGGCTGGTGACTTCATGCACCAGATGACGGTCGATATAGAGGATGGAAGTGCCATCTTCTTCGGTGTGGACGACGTGCTCGTCCCAGATCTTGTCGTACAGGGTGCGTCCCATGGCGTTCTCTCGGCTTGGTGGTTTCAGGTGGGGGTGTGATTCTAGGCGGCGGCCAGATGCTCGACCAGCAGCCGCGATGTCATTGGCAGGGTCTCGAAGTCGCGTGCCACGAGCAGCACTTCACGCGCTGCCCAGTCGTCGCTCAGGGCCACCGCGCGCAGGTGGCCGACGCCATGCATCAGCGCGAACGCGCGGTCGGGCAGCAGGCCCAGGCCCAGGCCGTTGTCGATCATGCGGCACATCGCGTCGAGGCTCGTGACCTGGATGCGCTGGCGCAGCGGCTTGCCGGCATGCGCGGCCGCGGCCTGCATGGCGAGGCTGATGCTGGAGTCCGCCTTGAGACCGACGATGTCCCAGTCGAGCACCTGCGCAAAGGCCACGCCCGGCGCATTGGCCAGTGGATGGGCCTCGGGCACCACGACCACCAGGCGGTCGCTGCGGTAGGGCCTGACCTGCAGCTCGCCGGCCCCGGCCGGGCCCAGCGTGCAGATGCCGATATCGGCTGTGCCTTCCTGCACCGCGTGCAGCACCTCGGCGCTCAGACGCTCCTGCAGGTCGATCTTGATCTGGCTGTGGGTGCGCGCGAAGCGCCCCAGGTCCTCGGGCAGGAACTGTAGGATGGCCGACATGTTGGCATGCATGCGCACATGGCCGCGCACGCCTTCGGCATATTCGCTGAGCTCGCCTTGCATGCGCTCGAGCCCGAACAGCACCGTGCGCGCATGGTGCAGCAGGCTTTCGCCGGCCGGTGTGAGCGTCACCCCGCGGCTGTGGCGGTAGAGCAGCGCGGTGTCCACGGCAGCTTCCAGGTCGGACAGGCGCTTGCTGACGGCCGAGGCGGCAATGAACTCGCGCTCGGCCGCGCGCCCGATGCTGCCGAGTTCGCAGACGGCAACAAACAGCTGCAGGGAGGTCAGGTCGATGCGGCGCGCAAAACTGCGCTCGGAATTCTTCATGGGTTTTATATGCTTCTCGAAATGAGAAGTTGGATGGTATTTTCGCGGATATTTCAGCCTCCGTCATCGTAAACGACGATGACTTGGGTATTTTTCAGCGAACCTCACCTACATGGCGGGCAAAAAAATCCCCGCTCGGGGCGGGGATCATCGCTTTGCCGGAGGCAATCAGCTGAAGAATTTCTTCAGCTTGTCGGTCCAGCTCTCGCCGCTCGGTGAGTGACGTCCGCCACCCTTTTGCAGTGATTCCTCGAGCTCGCGCAGCAGCTTGCGCTGGTACTCGGTGAGCTTGACCGGCGTTTCCACCACGATGTGGCAGTAAAGGTCGCCAGGGTAGCTCGCACGGATGCCCTTGACGCCCTTGCCGCGCAGGCGGAACTGCTTGCCCGCCTGGGTGCCTTCGGGAATGTCGATCGCCGCCTTGCCGGCCAGCGTCGGCACTTCGATCTCGCCGCCGAGCGCCGCGGTGATGAAGCTCACCGGCACCTGGCAGTGCAGGTCGTCACCTTCGCGCTCGAAGATGTCGTGCTTCTTGGTGCGGATCTCGATGTACAGGTCGCCCGGAGGCCCGCCGTTGGTGCCTGGCTCGCCATTGCCGGTCGAGCGGATGCGCATGCCGTCGTCGATGCCCGCGGGAATCTTGACCTCGAGCGTCTTCTGGTGCTTGACCTTGCCCTGGCCGTTGCAGGTGGTGCAGGGCTCGGGAATGATCTTGCCCGTGCCGCGGCAGTGCGGGCAGGTCTGCTGCACGCTGAAGAAGCCCTGGCGCATCTGCACCGAACCCTGGCCCGCGCAGGTCGTGCAGGTCTTGGCGCTGGTGCCGGGCTTGGCGCCCGAGCCGTGGCAGGTGTCGCAGTTGTCCCAGGAAGGAATGCGAATTTGTGCATCCTTGCCCTTGGCGGCTTCCTCGAGCGTGATCTCCATCGCGTAGCTCAGGTCGTTGCCGCGGTAGACCTGGCGTCCGCCGCCGCGCCCGCCGCGTGCCTGGCCCTGGCTGAACATGTCGCCGAAGATGTCGCCAAAGGCTTCGGCAAAGCCGCCATAGCCTTCGCCGCCGCCCATGCCGCGGTTCGGGTCCACGCCGGCGTGGCCGTACTGGTCATAGGCCGCGCGCTTTTGGGCGTCCGAGAGCATCTCGTAGGCCTCCTTGGCCTCCTTGAAGCTTTCTTCGGACTTGGTGGCGGTATCACCCTGGTTGCGGTCGGGGTGATGCTTCATCGCCAGCTTGCGATAAGCCTTCTTGATTTCTTCGTCCGTGGCGTTCTTGGCAACGCCGAGGACTTCGTAATAGTCGCGTTTGGACATTTTGCTTTCTGGGGCCGGTTGGAACAGGAACGCCGCGTCCCCCTTGCGGGGCGACGCGGCGGCGGTTGGTCACGCAGGACCTGCCGCGTCAGTCCTTCTTGACTTCCTTGACTTCGGCGTCCACCACGTTGTCGTCATGGGGGGCCGAGGCACCTGCGGCGCCGCCGCCAGCGCCCGCGGCAGCGGCGCCCTCGGCGCCACCAGCGGCTTGCGCGTCAGCGTACATCTTCTCGCCGAGCTTCTGGCTCACGGTCATCAGCGCCGTAGTCTTGGCATCGATAGCGTCCTTGTCTTCCGACTTCAGCGCTTCCTCGACTTCCTTGACGGCGGCTTCGATGGCCGACTTCTCGGCGGCATCGAGCTTGTCGCCATGCTCGGCCAGGCTCTTGCCCACGCTGTGCACCGCGGCTTCACCCTGATTGCGCGCCTGCACGAGTTCGAGCTTCTTCTTGTCGTCGGCCGCGTTGAGTTCCGCGTCCTTGACCATCTGCTGGATCTCTTCTTCCGACAGGCCCGAGTTGGCCTTGATGGTGATCTTGTTTTCCTTGCCCGAAGCCTTGTCCTTGGCGGACACGTTCAGGATGCCGTTGGCGTCGATGTCGAAGGTCACTTCGATCTGCGGCACGCCGCGGCCGGCCGGCGGGATGCCTTCGAGGTTGAACTCGCCCAGGCCCTTGTTGCCGGCGGCGATCTCGCGCTCGCCCTGGAACACCTTGATGGTCACGGCGGGCTGGTTGTCGTCGGCGGTCGAGAAGGTCTGCGCGAATTTCGTCGGGATCGTCGTGTTCTTGCTGATCATCTTGGTCATGACGCCGCCCAGGGTTTCAATGCCCAGCGACAGCGGAGTCACGTCCAGCAGCAGCACGTCCTTGCGGTCGCCCGACAGCACCTGGCCTTGAATGGCAGCGCCCACGGCCACGGCTTCATCGGGGTTCACGTCCTTGCGCGGTTCCTTGCCGAAGAATTCCTTGACCTTTTCCTGCACCTTGGGCATGCGGGTCATGCCGCCGACCAGGATCACGTCATTGATGTCGGACACCGAGATGCCCGCGTCCTTGATGGCCATGCGGCAAGGCGCGATCGTGCGCTCGATCAGGTCGTCGACCAGGCTTTCGAGCTTGGCGCGCGTGAGCTTGATGTTCAGGTGCTTGGGACCCGAGGCATCGGCCGTGACGTAAGGCAGGTTGATGTCGGTCTGGGCCGAGTTCGACAGCTCGATCTTGGCCTTCTCGGCGGCTTCCTTCAGGCGCTGCAGCGCGAGCACGTCCTTGGACAGGTCGACGCCTTGTTCCTTCTTGAACTCGGCAATGATGTAGTCGATGATGCGCTGGTCGAAGTCTTCGCCGCCCAGGAAAGTGTCGCCGTTGGTCGACAGCACTTCGAACTGCTTTTCGCCATCCACGTCGGCGATCTCGATGATCGACACGTCGAAGGTGCCGCCGCCCAGGTCATACACGGCGATCTTGCGGTCGGCCTTGTCGGTCTTGTCCAGGCCGAAGGCCAGTGCGGCAGCCGTGGGTTCGTTGATGATGCGCTTGACATCGAGGCCGGCGATGCGGCCAGCATCCTTGGTGGCCTGGCGCTGGGCGTCGTTGAAGTAGGCCGGCACGGTGATGACGGCTTCGGTCACGGGCTCGCCCAGGAAGTCCTCGGCGGTCTTCTTCATCTTGCGCAGCACTTCGGCGCTGATCTGCGGAGGCGCCATCTTCTGGCCGCGCACTTCGATCCAGGCGTCGCCGTTGTCGGCCTTGACGATCTTGTAGGGCATCATATCGATGTCCTTTTGCACTTCCTTTTCGTCGAACTTGCGGCCGATCAGGCGCTTGGAGGCGTAGATCGTGTTGCGGGGGTTGGTCACGGCCTGGCGCTTGGCCGAGGCGCCGACGAGGATCTCGCCGTCTTCCTGGTAGGCGATGATCGACGGCGTGGTGCGCGCACCTTCGCTGTTCTCGATCACGCGAACGGTGTTGCCTTCCATCACAGCCACGCAGCTGTTGGTGGTGCCCAGATCGATACCGATGATTTTTCCCATGTTCTTCTCCGAAATACTGAATTGTTGAATGGCTGATAGCTTGTGGCAGCCGGAGCTGCTTCAAGCCGCGCCAACGAAATTTTTCACCGTGCGCTCTAGCTAGGAGCGGTCACCGTCACCAGCGCCGGGCGCAGGATGCGGTCGGAAATCACATAGCCTTTTTGCAGCACGGCAACCACGGTATTGGGGGCCTGGTCGGCCGCCACGACGCTGATGGCTTGGTGCAGATGCGGGTCGAACTTCTCGCCGGCCGGCGGGTCGATCGGCTGGACCTTGTTGCGCTCGAGCGCGGACACCAGCTGGCGGCGCGTGGCATCGGCGCCTTCGCGCAGCTGCTCGGTCGTGGCCGACTGGATGGACAGTGCCGCGTCGAGGCTGTCGCAGATGGGCAACAGGCTTTCGGCAAAGCTTTCAATGCCGAACTTGCGGGCCTTGGCCACTTCGTCCTCGGCGCGGCGGCGCGCGTTTTCCGCTTCGGCCTTGGCGCGCAGGAACTGGTCGGCAAGTTCGGCGCTCTTGGTCTTGATCTCCGCGAGCTCGGCCTGCAGGCGGGCGATTTCGTCCGCGCTGTGGGCGGCCATGGCGGCTTCCACTTCTTCAGGCGAGGCATCCGCCGGGGCAGGGTGGGCTGAGGGATTCTGTTCAGACATGGTTGAGGCTTCAAGAATGGAAGAAAAAAAACGACTGTGTCGAAGATGGGCACGGCCCCGGAGATTTCAAGTGCGGTGTTGAGCCCGGGACGTTTGGCCAGCCTCCGACAAGGTCATATTGCGCAGCGGAGTGTACAAGCTCGAGGAAGCAACGCTATAATTGCCTGCTTTGCCTTGCCACACCGCTACAGACGCAGCGGGGGGCCCAACCCAAAAGGGAGTTTACATGCGTCATTACGAAATCATTTTGTTGATCCACCCGGATCAAAGCGAACAAGTTCCAGCCATGCTGGAGCGCTACAAGGGCATGATTACCGCCGGCGGCGGTAAGGTGCACCGTGAAGAAGACTGGGGCCGTCGTCAACTGGCCTACATGATCAACAAGCTTGCCAAGGCCCACTACCTGTGCCTGAACATCGAAGCTGATCAAACCGTGATGGCCGAACTCGAACACGCGTTCAAGTTCAACGACGCCGTGCTGCGTCACCTGACCGTGCTGAAGAAGAAGGCTGACACCACGCCTTCTTCGATGATGAAGACTGTCGAGCGCGAAGAAGCCCGCAAGGCCAATCAAGCCGAACAGGCCTGAGTCGCGCGTCACATCGCACCCACGGAGTGGAAAACCACGTTGTCCTGACTGCCTGTATCGCCGAGGTTCAACCCCTGCGCTACACGCCCGCCGGACTGCCAGCGCTGGATCTGAGGCTCGAACACGAGTCGCAGCAGCAAGAGGCAGGTAACGAGCGGAAAGTCACGGCAGCTGTCAAAGCGGTGGCCTTCGGGGCACTGGCAGAGCGTCTGGCTCGTCAGGCCCCCGGCAGCAGCTGGAAGTTTCAAGGCTTCCTCGCTACCCCGCGCAACAGCAAGGCAGTGGTAATGCACATCCAGGATATTCAACAAAATTAATTTTCAAGAGGTCCAGCAATGGCCACGTTCAAGAAATTCAACAAAGACAAGCGCCCCAAGCGCAACACCCAGTCGCTGCTGTTCAAGCGCAAGCGCTTTTGCCGCTTCACCGTGGCTGGCGTGGAAGAAATCGACTACAAGGATGTCGACACGCTGCGCGATTTCATCGGCGAAAACGGCAAGATCGTGCCCGCACGTCTGACCGGCACACGCGCCATCTATCAGCGTCAGCTGAACACCGCCATCAAGCGCGCGCGCTTCCTGGCCCTGGTGCCTTACAGCGACCAGCACAAGATCTAAGGAGCACGAACCATGCAAATCATTCTGCTCGAAAAGGTTGTGAACCTGGGTAACCTGGGCGATATCGTCAAGGTCAAAGACGGCTACGCCCGTAACTTCCTGATCCCTACCGGCTCTGCACGCCGCGCGACCGAAGCCAACAAGGCCCAGTTCGAAGCCAAGCGCGTTGAACTGGAAAAGGCCGCTGCTGAAAAGCTGGCTGCTTCGCAGGCTGAAGGCGAAAAGCTCGCTGGCAGCAATGTCAAGCTGTCGCAAAAGGCTGGCGTTGACGGCCGTCTGTTCGGTTCGGTGACGAACCACGACATTGCAGCCGAGCTGAACAAGCAAGGCTACAAGGTTGTGAAGTCGCAAGTGCGCCTGCCCAACGGTCCCATCAAGACCATTGGCGATACCACTGTCAGCGTGTCCCTGCACACCGACGTGCTGGTCGACGTGACCGTTTCGGTCTACGGCGAAACCGCCTAAGTCAGCGCTTTGCCCTGAATGAAAGCCGCCTTCGGGCGGTTTTTGTATTTTTGCTTTCATCTTTGCCGTCAGCGCCAGCTATCAGTCTTTTCTGGCATGCGCACAACACGCATGTGGGTGACGGCAAGCGCCGCTGCCGCTAGGATGGAGGGCTTGCCCCCAAGGAAATCCATGTCTTCCGTTATGCCCCCGCTCGAGCTCGATGATGCTTTTTCTCCACCGGACCGCCAGGTCGCGCAGCTGCGCGTGCCGCCGCATTCGATGGAATCCGAATCAAGCGTGCTGGGCGGCCTGCTGCTGGACAACAACGCCTGGGACCGCGTGGGCGACCTGCTCTCGCATGGCGATTTCTACCGCCATGAGCACCAGCTGATCTATGAAGCGATCGGCAAGCTGATCAACGGCAGCAAGCCTGCCGACGTGATCACGGTCTATGAGCATCTGCAGACCATGGGCAAGGCCGAGGAAATCGGCGGCCTGCTGTACCTGAACCAGCTTGCCCAGTATGTGCCCAGCGCCACGAACATCCGCCGCTATGCGGAAATCGTGCGCGACCGCGGGATCCTGCGCAAGCTGATCACGGCCAGCGACGAGATCGCCACCAACGCCTTCAATCCCCAGGGCAAGACCGTGGAGCGGGTGCTGGACGAGTCCGAGCAGAAGATCTTTGCCATTGGCGAAGAGGGCGCGCGCAACAAGCAGGGCTTTCAGTCGCTGGACACGCTGGTGGTCGACCTGCTCGACCGGGTCCAGGAAATGGCCGACAACCCGATGGACGTCACGGGGGTGCCCACGGGCTTTGCCGATCTGGACCGCATGACGTCGGGCATGCAGGCCGGTGACCTGGTGGTGCTGGCGGCGCGTCCCTCGATGGGCAAGACCGCGCTGGCGGTGAATATTGCCGAGCATGTGGCGCTCAACGAAGGTCTGCCGGTCGCGATCTTCTCGATGGAAATGGGTGCGGCCCAGCTGGCCGTGCGTATCGTGGGCTCGATCGGCCGCGTGAACCAGGGCAACCTGCGCACCGGCAAGCTCAACGACGACGAATGGCCGCGCCTCACGGAGGCCATCGAGCGCCTGCGCACAGTGTCGCTGCATATCGACGAGAGCCCGGGCCTGACTCCCGGCGAGCTGCGCGCCAACTCGCGGCGCCTCGCGCGCCAGTGCGGCAAACTGGGCCTGATCGTGGTCGATTACCTGCAGCTGATGAGCGGCTCGGGTTCCGCCGCAAGCTCCGACAACCGCGCCACCGAGCTGGGCGAAATTTCGCGGGGCCTGAAGATGCTGGCCAAGGAGCTGCAGTGCCCGGTGATCGCGCTGTCGCAGCTCAACCGCTCGGTCGAGCAGCGCACCGACAAGCGCCCGATGATGTCCGACCTGCGCGAATCGGGCGCCATCGAGCAGGATGCCGACATCATCATGTTCATCTACCGCGACGACTACTACAACAAGGACTCCAAGGAGCCCAATATTGCCGAGGTCATCATCGGCAAGCAGCGTAACGGGCCCACGGGGACGGTGAAGCTGTTTTTCCAGAAGAACCAGACCCGGTTCGAGAATCTGGCGATGGGGGCGGATGATTTTTAAATAATGTGCATCACCCCCTGAGCGGCTTACGCCGGATGGCCGGCCCCCGCTTCCCCCTCTCATCCTTCGGTGGAGGGGGAGACCCGCTTAGGGACGGCAGCCTCGGTGCCGGGGGGCCGCCTAGGGGCGGCCCTTCCTCGCTGCCCCTGATCTGGACCACGCTCTTCTCACGCAGCGCGCCTGCAATCCCGTTCGCCTTGAGCCCGTCGAAGGGTAACGGGCCCGTCCTCAAGCCATCGCGCACAAACAAAAACGGCCCGAAGGCCGTTTTTCCATGAAAAGCGCAGGCTTCGAGTCAGATCCGCCACAGCGCAATCACCAACCCGACCACGACAACCGCCAGCCCCCCGCACACCCAGGCCAGCCGCTGGGCCCCGGTGCGCAGCAGGTCGACGGTGCGGATCACCTGCGCGTTCTGCTCGGCCAGTTGCTGGATCAGCTCGGCCGACTGCTGCTGGCCCTGCTCGAGCTGCTGGATGCGGCCCTCGAGCGCCTGGATCAACTGCAGCGCCTGCTCGCCCGCGGTACTTGGCGTCGCAAGCCGGCCCGCAGGGGCTTCGGCGGCTGCAGCGGCCTCGGCCGCCGCCTCCTTCTTGCGCAGCAGTCCCTTGGCGGCCTTGAGCACCTGGGGCGTGGCTTCGATCACGTCGCCCCAGGGCACCAGCTTCAATGCGGTAATCCAGCTGATCGGCATTGCTTAAAGCACCTCGCTGGCAAAGTCCGCCAGGCGCGAGCGCTCGCCGCGTGCCAGCGTGATGTGGCCGCTGTGCGGCCAGCCCTTGAAGCGATCGACCGAATAGGTCAGGCCCGAGGAGCCCTCGGTGAGGTAGGGCGTGTCGATCTGCGCCAGATTGCCCATGCAGACGATCTTGGTGCCCGGGCCGGCGCGCGTGATCAGCGTCTTCATCTGCTTGGGCGTGAGATTTTGCGCCTCGTCAAGAATCAGGTACTTGTTGAGGAAGGTGCGCCCGCGCATGAAGTTCATGCTCTTGATCTTGATGCGGCTGCGGATCAGCTCGTTGGTCGCGGCACGCCCCCACTCGCCGGCATTGCCGCCGTCGCCCTTGGCCAGGAACTCGAGGTTGTCGTCCAGCGCGCCCATCCACGGACCCATCTTGTCCTCTTCGGTGCCGGGCAGGAAGCCGATGTCCTCACCGACGCTCACCGTGGCGCGGGTCATGATGATCTCGGTGTAGCGGCGTTCATCCAGCACCTGCGTGAGGCCCGCGGCCAGCGCCATCAGCGTCTTGCCGGTGCCGGCCGTGCCCGTCAGTGTCACGAGGTCGATCTCGGGATCCATCAGCAGGTTCATGGCGAAATTCTGCTCGCGGTTGCGCGTGGTGACGCCCCAGACCGCGTTCTTCGCATGGCCATAGTCGCGCAGGGTCTTGAGCACGGCCGTGCGGTCGCGGATTTCCGCCACGCGCAGGAACAGGCTCGGCTCGCCCGGCGCTTCGTAGTAGACAAACTGGTTGATCATGAACTGACCGACGATCGCGCCCGTGACCCGGTAGCAGGTGTAGGGGCCTTCGTTCCAGCTTTCCATGCCCTTGCCGGCCTTGGTCCAGAAGTCCTGGGGCAGCGGCATCAGGCCCGAATACAGCAGGTCGCCGTCTTCGAGCACCTTGTCGTTCTGGTAGTCCTCGGCAGCCAGGCCCAGCGCACGCGCCTTGACGCGCATGTTGATGTCCTTGGAGACCAGCACCACATCGCGGCCGTTGCGCTGCAGGCGCAGGGCTTCGACCACGCCCAGGATCTGGTTGTCGGCCTTGCCCTGGGGCAGGCTCGTGGGCAGCGTGCATTCCAGCGCCTCGGTCTGGAAGAACAGCTGGCCGGTCGCGCTGCGGTGGCCCGTGGAGCTCAGGTGCAGGCCCTTGTCGAGGCTGGCCTCGCCCTGGGCGGCCACCAGCGTGTCGAGGCTGCGGCTGACCTGGCGGCCATTGCGCGCGACTTCGGTCATGCCCTTCTTGTGCGCGTCGAGCTCCTCGAGCACCACCATCGGCAGGAAGATGTCATGTTCCTCGAAGCGGAACAGGCTCGTGGGATCGTGCAGCAGCACGTTCGTGTCGAGCACGAACAGCGTGGTCGCGCCGGTGCGCGACTTGCGCTTGCCGGCGCGGCGTGCGGCGGGTGCCGCAGGCTGTGCCGGGCTGGCTGACTTGGCTGAAATCGGTGCGGCCGCGGGTACGGCTGCAGGTGCGATCACCGGCTCGGGCGCGGTGCGGCGTGGAGTGCGTGCCGCAGGTTCCACGGCGGTTGCCGGCCGGGTTTCAACCTGGATGGCGACAGGCTCGGCGGCTGCAGGTGCTGCCCGGCGGCGGCGCGGGGCCGGAGCTGGAGTGGCAACTGGAGCGGAAACCGGGGCCGGAGCCGGAGTTGAAGCGGTGGTCATGACAGCAGGCGAAGGCGTGGCTACGCCCGGCGCGGCTGCCGTGACCTCGAAGTCATCGTCGGCGGCGTCCGTTTGTGCGTTCTTGCGCTGTGCGATCACGCTGAAGGCTTCAGCAGGGAGACTGTCGGCGCGGCGGCTGGGAGCGGGAGGCAATGGCATATTCGGCAGGCCCAATCAAAAAACAGCGGAACAAAAAGCACAAAGCCGCCACGGAGACCGGGGCGGCTTGGGATTGGAAATACAGCGTGAAGCGAAGCTCAGGAGCATCGTTCCATTATGCATACCTCCATGACAGACGCAGGCGTTCGGGGCCGAACGCGCAAAATCAGGCGGCTTCTTTCTTCAGCGTCTTGAGCGACTTCACGGCCTTGAGCACTTCCTCGACATGGCCGGGCACCTTGAGGCCGCGCCATTCCTGGTGCAGCACGCCGTCGACGTCGATCAGGAAGGTGCTGCGCTCGATGCCCTTGACCTTCTTGCCGTACATGATCTTGTTCTTGACCACGCCAAACATGTGGCACATCTTTTCTTCGGTGTCGGCAATGAGTTCGAAGGGCAGCTCGAGCTTTTCCTTGAACTCATCATGGGATTTCATGTTGTCGCGCGACACGCCGAAGACTGCGGCGCCGGCTTTGACAAAATCCTTGTATTTATCCCTAAACTGCATCGCTTCGGTGGTACAACCGGGCGTATTGTCTTTAGGATAGAAGTAGAGAATCACAATCTGGCCGTTGTGGGAGGTGTTGGACACCTTGATCCCGCCGGTTGCATTGGCTTCGAATTCTGGGAGTGGTTTGTTGACAACGATCGCCATGCGCTTCTATCTCTCGGGTGTAGTCGTTGAATAGTTGAGGGCAAAGGTCTGTTATTGCTTTGGTGCAACCCCCAACCGCAGCCGTGTATTTTACCCTGAATTGATTT
>JBEVDH010000164.1:0-2653 GCA_040514115.1 Comamonas sp.
CGAACTGGCCCTGCCGGCGTCGAGCGAGGCGCTGCAGGCGCAGGTCAGCGCGTCGCTGTGGAAGAACATCGCCTACCTGCGCCGCCGCCTCGACAAGCAGGGCGCGGTGACCACGGAACGGCATCGGCTCACCCTGGAGCAAGCCGCGCCGCTGCTGGAGCGCGCGGCGCTGGTCGAGCAGGCCTCCTGGGTTGCCCAGCAAGGCGAACAAGTCAAGCTCGTGGGGGCGCAGAATCAGGCCTACTGGTCGCAGCTCGCGCAGGACGGCGGCAGCGGGCCTGATGTCGTGCTGTGGCTGCTGTCGTGCGGCGGACGCGACATCGCCTATTCGCTGCACCTCGAACAGGGGCCGACGATCTGCATCGTGGCCAACGGCTATGACGAGGCGTGGAAGGCGTCCAGCCCGGGCTCGCTGCTCTCGCTCGACATTTTCCAGGACGCGATCGGGCGCGGCCTGCGCCTGGTGGACTGGGGCCAGGGCGACTCCGGCTACAAGCAGCGCTGGGGCGCGAAGCCGGGCGCGCGGGTGATGGACCTGCTCCTGTTCCGGCCGGGGCTGGTCGGCGCAGTAGGGTACCGGGTGGCGAAAAAGGCCTTGTCCAGCTGGGTGCCGCTGTGATGCGCGCGCTCTTGAACCACGAGCGGGTGGCGCTGCTGCGGGAACGTGGCGGCCCGCGCAGCCTGGGCTACTGGCTCCTGCGCAAGGCGCTGGCGCTCGATGTGTACACGCTGTTTGCGCTGCCGCTGCGCGACGCGGGCGCGGCATGCCCCCCGAACTGTACGCTGCTGCGGCTCGCCTCCGAGGACGACCTGGCGCGCTGTCCGGAGGGCCTGCTCGACCAGATCGGACCGCATACCGGGATCGGGGTGCGCAAGGTGATCGCGCAAGGCGGGCGGATCTACGCGCTGGTCGAAGACGGCGCCGTGCGTTCGCAGACCCGGATCGACGTCGGCGTCGCCTCCACCGATACGCCATGCCCGCTCACGTGCGAGGTGGGGCCGCGCAATGCCTTCCTGAGCTTCCTGTACACGCACCCGGCAAGCCGGCGCGGCGGCTGGGCCAAGAAGCTGCTGGTCGCGACTGCGTCCAGCATGGCCCGGGAAGGACTGCAGGTGTGCTTCTCGCACGTGCAGGCGACCAACCTGCGCTCCGTGAATACCTTCCTGAGCCTGGGCTGGCAGCATGCCGGGCGGCTGCTGGCCAGCCGGGGCGGGCGCTACCTCGGCACGGTCGGCGCGCACCGCGACCTGCGTGTGATGCGCTGAACGCGCCTGGGCTCGTTGGCGCGGCACGGTCGCGCACGCCGGGCAGGCAGCGCCGCAGCGTTCAGGCGCCGCGCGCCGTGCGCCGTCGTTCGGTTGCCGCGAGCGCAGGCACCATCAGGGGAGAGATGGCCGCCGCGGACCAGTCGCGCGGTGCGCGCAGGCGCCATGCGGCATAGGCGCACAGGGGATTTTTGCGAAATAACTGGCGCGCCTGTGCGGGCTGCTCGGCGATCCAGCGGCCGATCAGCGCCTGCACCGTCGTCGCGAGCTGGTTGGGGGCCAGGCATTTGACCACCATGTGCTCGCGGACCGCCCGGTTCTCCAGCTCGCCCTGGGCCTGGCGCAGGATGCGCTTGCATTGCGAGACGATGCTTGCGTAGGTGATCCGGCCCAGCCCCCTGACGGTCCAGGTGGCTTCCGGCGCGACGGCAATGTGTTTTTTGTCCCAGGGGCGCGAGGCCGGATCCAGCCCGAACATGAGCAAGCCGCTGGTGAACGAATCGGTACGGTAGAGCCCGAGCGGCAGGCGGAAACCCGAGTGCCGCAGTTGTTGCATGGTCTGCATTCCCAGCACAGGCAGGTTGCCCTGGAAGCCGCCCTCGCGCAGCATCAGCTCGCGGGTACGCAATGCCGAGCGTCCGCTCGAGGGCACGCCGCTGGCCGCCAGCGCATCAGGCGCGGCCCTCAGCGAGGCGGCGAGGGCATCGAGCGCGTTTTCTTCGACCTCGACATAGCCGTCGAGAAAATACGCGTCGCCACGGCCGGGCCAGATGCGGTGCACATACTCGTTCCAGGCATGCGCCTTGTCGCCCTGTTTGATGTTCCAGATCCGAAGCCGGCAGTGTTCGGGGCTGAAGAACCTTGTCTGCATCACGTCCTGCGCCAGCTGGGCATTGCCATTCACCAGGATATCAATGACTGCGGCCTGGTCCTTGCAGGCGCGGATGACGGAATCGATACAGTTTTTTAGGGTGGCAATATCTTCGCGTGAAGCGATAATCGCCACCGCGCGCGGCTCAACAGTCATGGTCAATCCAGGCAAAAATTTTATTTTAGTGCCTAGACCCAATTATGCGTCACGCGTTTGGCATGGGGCGGAGCCTTGGCCGGCATGGCCAGGCTTGACGGTGTCATAACGTAATGTAACGCCGCAGGCGCGGCCCCAGGCTGTTCGTCACTGCCAGCGGCAGTCGTTGCCAGGCGCTTTCAATTAACGGGCGCAGCGAGGAGGCGCCGCCCGCGGCAGCCGGCGCAGCCGCGGGCGCCACGCCTTGCGCATCCCATTCGCGCCAGTCGAGGGCCACCGGCAGCGCGCCCCATTGCTTCTTGAATTTATAGGTGCCTTCGCCGAAGGTCGAGCGGCCGAAGTCGAACTGGCGCACGCCGC
>JBEVDH010000191.1:0-4072 GCA_040514115.1 Comamonas sp.
CGATGCCGGCCAGGCCGTCGAAGTTGCCGCCCTGCGGCACGGAGTCGGCGTGCGAGCCTATCACCAGGAAAGGCGCGTCGCGCTGGTCCTCGGGCAGGCTCAGCCACAGGTTGCCGGCGCGGTCGCTTTCGCAGCGCAGATCGAGTTCCTGCGCCTTGTCGGCAAGAATGCGCAGCGCGGTGTTCTCGCCCTGGCCATAGCTTTCGCGCGTCACGCCCAGGCCGTCGCGCGTTGCCTGGCGGATGTCGGCCAGCAGCGATTCGGCCAGCGCCCGGGTGTCGATCACGGTGGTGCAGTCCATCATGCGCCTGTCCCTCCGTTGCGCAGCGACCAGGCCACGGGCGAGGCCGAGAAGTCGGCCAGCGTCGCCTGTTGCGCGCTGCTCAACTGGCCGCTGGCCAGCAGGGCCTGGTGCAGGTGCTTCCAGGTGGCCAGCGCGTGCAGCGACAGGCCATGCTCGGCCAGCGTGCTGGCTTCCTGGGCGTAAAGCGCGTAGTCAAGCAGCACCAGCACGTCTTCGACCACCGGGCCCGCGCGGCGCAGCGCCGCGACGGTGCCGGCCTTGGAGCGGCCGTCGGTGGTCACGTCGTCGACCAGCAACACCTTGGCATCGGCGGGCAGCCGGCCTTCGAGCTGGGCCGTGATGTCCCAGCCCACGGGACGCTTGCGCAGGTAGAGCATTGGCAGTTCCAGGCGCTCGGCCAGCCATGCCGCAAAGGCAATGCCCGAGCTTTCCGTGCCCACGATGGCGTTGATGCCGCGCGCGGCAATCACCGGCCGCACGCAGCGCGCGGCAATGTCCATGATCTCGCCGCGCAGCGCGACATCCGACATCAGCAGTTGCGCATCCACATAGACCGGGCTGGCCCAGCCCGAGGTGTAGAAAAACGGCTGGTGCGCGGCTATGCGCACGGCACCCAGCCCCACCAGGGCCTGGGCAACGCGCGGGGCGTCGGAGTCGGAAAGAAGCATGGGCGTGTCCCTGGGCAAAAGGTAGATGGTAAGAAGCCGGGGGCCCGGCAAGAAGTGGCTAAAATTCGCCCAGCCGTTCCCAACCGCGATGGCTCGCTTTCCATGACCCTGTCCGACTTCACTTCCTCGCGCAGCTTTCTGCGCCAGATCGACCTGTCCTCGCTGGACCTGTTCGTGCTGATCTGCGAGCACGGCAGCATTGCGCGCGCGGCCGAGCATGGCGGCATGGTGGCCTCGGCCGTGAGCAAGCGCATTGCCGAGCTCGAGTCGCTGGCGCGCACGCCGCTGCTGCTGCGGCACGCGCGCGGCGTGGTGGCCACGCCCGCCGGCCAGCTGCTGCTCGAGCATGCGCGCACCATCCTGCTGGGCGTGGAACACCTGCGCGACGACCTGATCGAATATGCGCGCGGCGTGCGCGGCCTGGTGCGGCTGAGCGCCAACGCCTCGGCCGTGGAGCAGTTCCTGCCCGAGCATATTGCGGCCTTTGCGCGCCACCATCCCGACATCCGCATCGACCTGCGCCAGGCCACCAGCCGCAACGTGGCGCGCGCGGTGCGCGACCACCTGGCCGACCTGGGCGTGTGCAGCCCCTGCGATGAAGCCGAGGGACTTGAAGCCATGCCCTACCGGCGCGAACGCATGGTGCTGATCATGCCCGGCGACCATGCGCTGGCGCGCCACAAACAGCTGGCTTATGAAGAGGCGCTCGACTATGCCCAGGTCGGGCTGCGCGACAGCTCCGTCGTCCAGGAAATGCTTGACCGCCAGGCGCGCTCGGGCCGGCGCATGCTGCGCCAGCGCATCGAGGTCGACAGCTTGAGCGCCATGTGCCGGATGATCGAATGCGGGCTGGGCGTGGGCGTGATGCCCGAAGGCGCGTACCAGCGGCTGGGCGAGACGCGCGAACTGCACGCCGTGCCGCTGACCGACGCCTGGGCCGAGCGCGGCCTCAACCTGTATGCCACGCGCTTTGCCGACCTGCCCGCGCCCGCGCGGCACTTTGCCGACGCGCTGGTTCCTCGGACCCAGGCTTCCTAAACCACCGCGTCCACTTCATGGGCCAGCAGCATGCGCGAGGTCTTGGGCAGGTGGGCGGTCAGGAACTCCATCTGGTCGGCAAGAATGCGGCGGTTGCGCAGGATGAAGTCTTCCCAGAGGCTGGGCACATAGGGGGCATAGAGCAGCGGCATGCGCGCCTGCTCGGGCGTGCGCGCGCCCTTGCGGTGGTTGCAGGGGCGGCAGGCGGTGACCACGTTCATCCAGTGGTCCTGGCCGCGCGCGGCCTGGGGCAGGATGTGCTCGCGCGTGAGTTCGCTGTCGGGAAAGAGCTGGCCGCAGTAGGCGCAGACGCAGCGGTCGCGGGCAAACAGCTTGCTGTTTGTGAGGCCGGGCTTGAGGGCATGGGGGTTGATCGCGGGCATGCCGCGCGTGCCGATGATGCTGTTGACGTGGATCACCGACTGCAGTCCGGTGCGCGCGTTGTGGCCGCCGCGAAAGCAGGCAATCGCCCCGCCGGATTCCCAGCGCACGGCGTCGGCGGCGTAATACAGCACCGCCTGTTCCAACGTGAGCCAGGACTGGGGCAGCCCTTGCGCGGACAATTTCAGCACCTTCACAACATGCCTCCTTTGCAACCACCATCGCCAAGGAACATAGGCCCGAAGGGAACAACCCGCCGATCTGGGCCAACCTGTCTCAGGCAATATACTCGCTTTGAGCGAAAAACCGTAGTCCGCGCCGGATGCACATGCGCGCATCGCTATCAAAACCAAAGCATATTGATGAAGATTTTCCGCGGCTTTCAGCACTCGGGGCGTGAACCAGCCTGTGCCCTGACGATTGGCAATTTCGATGGTGTCCACCGGGGTCACCAGGCCATGCTGTCGCTGCTCGCAGGCGAGGCCCGGCAGCGCGGCGTTGCCACCTGCGTGCTCACCTTCGAGCCGCATCCGCGCGACTATTTCGCCAAGGTGCTCAATCAGCCCGGACTCGCGCCGGCGCGCATCTGCACGCTGCGCGACAAGCTCGAGGCATTGGAGCGCTGCGGTGTCGACCAGGTGGTGGTGCTGCCGTTCAACCAGCAGCTGGCCAGCCAGTCGCCCCAGGCCTTCATTGACGAAGTGCTGCTGCAGGGCCTGGGCGCGCGCTACGTGCTGGTCGGCGACGATTTCTGCTTTGGCGCCAAGCGCGCCGGCGACTACGCGATGCTCGACGCCGCCGGCCAGCGCAGCGGCTTTGACGTGGCGCGCATGAACAGCTACGAAGTGCACGGCCTGCGCGTGTCGAGTTCCGCGGTGCGCGAAGCCCTGGCCGCGGGCCAGATGGACGAAGCCGAACGGCTGCTGGGCCACCCCTACACCATCTCCGGCCATGTGCTGCACGGCCGCAAGCTCGGGCGCCAGCTCGCCGAGTCGCGCGCCGGCGCGCATGACGGTTTTCGCACGCTGAACCTGCGCTTTGCGCACTGGAAGCCCGCGGCCGGCGGCATCTTCGCGGTGCTCGTGCATGGCCTGTCGGAGCAGCCGCTGCAGGGCGTGGCGAACCTGGGCGTGCGCCCCTCGCTCGACCCGAGCGATGTCAATGGCGGGCGCGTTCTGCTGGAAACCCACTGCCTCGATTGGCCCGAGCACCTCGGGGCCGAAGGGGCATACGGTAAAATCATCCGCGTGGAACTTCTGCACAAACTGCATGACGAGCTGAAGTACGACAGTCTGCAAGCCCTCACCGAGGGTATCGCCCGGGACTGCGACCAGGCGCGCGCGCTGTTTTCTGCGCTGCCTGCGCCGATCTATACAGAAACCCGTCGCCAGACGACCCGCGATCGAATTTGACGCGCGCCCCGCGCTTAAGGGGCCGGGCCTGTCGCCTGCGCTCCACTCCCGCCCCGCTTTCCATGTCCGGGCCACTTCCCCGGGCAACGCTTCGCTTTGAAGGTTTCCATGTCCGATCAAGCCAAAAACACCCCCGCCGCCGCGAGCAGCTATCGCAGCACCCTGAACATGCCCGACACCCCGTTCCCGATGCGCGGCGACCTGCCCAAGCGGGAAGCCGGTTGGACCAAGGAATGGGACGACAAGGGCATCTACAAGAAGCTGCGCGA
>JBEVDH010000216.1:0-10280 GCA_040514115.1 Comamonas sp.
TTGAATTTGGTGCCCAGGAGAGGACTCGAACCTCCACGATGTTACTCGCTAGTACCTGAAACTAGTGCGTCTACCAATTCCGCCACCTGGGCATTTCAGGAAAGATTTGAATTATGCGGCATAAAAAACCGTATTTTCCAAAAATCCCGAAAAAATTTATTTCCCAAAACTCGTTGTGCCGGCCCTGCCGCATCGCACAATCCACATGAAGACCACTGAGGTAGCAGTGGCCCTGAATTTTTCAAAAACCTTTGCAGGTTCTCGTTAAACTTGGTGCCCAGGAGAGGACTCGAACCTCCACGATGTTACTCGCTAGTACCTGAAACTAGTGCGTCTACCAATTCCGCCACCTGGGCATCTCAGGAAAGATCAACATTGTATAGCAAAAAAATGAACCTCAGCACAAGCTCTGCCGCCGCAACCGAAGAAATCCAAGGCAGCGTGCAGGGGCATCGCGATGGCCACGGTTACGTGTTGCGCGATGACGGTGAAAAAGACATCTACCTCCCGGCCAACGAAATGCGCGCGGTGCTGCATAAGGACCGGGTCAAGGTGCAAGTGGTGCGTCAAGACCGGCGCGGGCGCCCCGAGGGGCGCGTGACCGAGATCATCGAGCGCCCGACCAAGAGCATCATTGGCCGGCTGCTGCAGGAAAGCGGCGTCTGGCTCGTGGCGCCCGAAGACAAGCGCTACGGTCAGGACGTGCTGATTCCGTCCAATGCCACCGGCACGGCCAAGACGGGCCAGGTCGTGGTGGCGGAGCTCACCGAATCCCCGGCGCTGTTTGGCCAGCCCGTGGGGCGCATCACGGAAGTGCTCGGCGAAGTCGACGATGCCGGCATGGAAATCGAGATTGCGGTGCGCAAATACGATGTGCCGCATGAGTTTTCCGAAGAATGTCTGGAGCAGGCCAAGGTCCTGCCCGACAAGGTCCGCGCGATCGACCGCAAGCAGCGTATCGACCTGACCGACGTGCCGCTGGTCACCATTGACGGCGAAGACGCGCGCGACTTCGACGATGCGGTGTACTGCGAGCCCGCCAAGATCGGTCGCACCAAGGGCTGGCGCCTGCTGGTGGCCATTGCCGATGTGAGCCACTATGTGCGCACCGGCAGCGCCATCGACACCGATGCCTACGACCGCGCCACCAGCGTCTATTTCCCGCGCCGCGTCATTCCGATGCTGCCCGAGAAGCTCAGCAACGGCCTGTGCTCGCTCAATCCTGAAGTCGACCGTCTGTGCATGGTCTGTGACATGCTGGTCACGGCCAAGGGCGATGTCCATGCCTACCAGTTCTATCCGGCCGTCATGCACAGCCATGCGCGCTTCACCTATACCGAAGTCGCGGCCATCCTGTCCAACACCCGCGGTCCCGAAGCCGAGCGCCGCAGCGCGCGCGTGCCCGACCTGCTGAACCTGCATGGCGTCTACCAGTCGCTGCTCAAGGCGCGACAGGCGCGCGGCGCGGTGGATTTCGAGACCACCGAAACGCAGATCGTCTGCGACGACAACGGCCGCATCGAGAAGATCATTCCGCGCACGCGCAATGACGCGCACAAGCTGATCGAGGAAGCGATGCTGGCGGCCAACGTCTGCAGCGCCGACTTCATTGCGCAAAGCGGCCAGAACGGGCTGTTTCGCGTGCATGACAGCCCGTCGGTCGAGAAGCAGGAAGTGCTGCGCAATTACCTCAAGGCGATGGCCGTGGGCATGTCGATCAGCGACAACCCCAAGCCCGCCGAGTTCCAGGCGATTGCCCAGGCCACCAAGGACCGTCCCGACGCGCCGCAGATCCACACCATGCTGCTGCGCTCGATGATGCAGGCCATGTACACGCCCGTGAACGAAGGCCACTTCGGTCTGGCGTTCGATGCCTACACCCACTTCACCAGCCCGATCCGGCGCTACCCCGACCTGCTCGTGCACCGCGTGATCAAGTCGGCGCTCGAGGGCAAGCGCTACCGCCTGCCGGTGCTGCCGCTGCCGGGCGAAGCCCATGCCAAGCTGGCCAAGCGGCTGGCCAACCGCGTGAGCGCACCCGGCCAGACCCCGCGCAAGAAGCCCGAGGGCGGCGCCGAGCTGCAGGCCTGGGAGGCCGCGGGCCTGCACTGCAGCGCCAACGAACGCCGTGCCGATGAGGCCAGCCGCGATGTCGAGTCGTGGCTCAAGTGCAAGTACATGCGCGAGCATCTGGGCGAGGAGTTCTCGGGCACCGTCACATCCATCACCACCTTCGGCATCTTCGTGACGCTGGACGCGATGTATGTCGAAGGCCTGGTGCACATCACCGAGCTGGGCGGCGACTATTTCAAGTTCGACGAGCTGCGCCAGGAACTGCGCGGCGAGCGTTCGGGCATCCGTTATGCCATTGGCTCGCGTCTGCGCGTGCAGGTCAGCCGCGTCGATCTCGACGGCCGGCGCATCGACTTCCGCCTGGTGCAGGAGGGCGGCGAGGCCTTGCCGGCGCGCAGCAACGGCGGTGGCAAGCGCGACACGCGGCCGCCGCGCGGCGCACGGGAAGAACGCGGCCCGCGGGAAGAGCGCGGACGGCGCGACGAGTCCGCTGCTGCGCGCCCGGAGCGCAAGGCGCAGGATGCGGATGCATGGCAGGACGGCAATGCGCCGGCGCAAGAGGCGGACAACGACTGGGAGGGTGGCCCCAAGGAGCGAGGCAACCGCGCCAAGTCTTCGCTGCTGATGCCGTCGCTGCCGCCGCCTTCGCCGATCGAGGGCCTCAAGGCCTCGATACGCAAGGCGGCTTCGGGCGGCAAGCCTCCCAGCGGCAAGCCCAAGCGCAAGCTGCGGCGCTGAGCGTCTCGACGCAACTGTCGGGCAGGCCCCGTGCAGGGTTCGAGCCTTCGACGGGGCTGCCCGGGCAGGGTCAGGATCACCACGAACGGTGGGGCCTACTTGAACGCAGGTGCCTCACCATGTGAACTCCAAAGCCTCGGCCTGCGCCGGGGCTTTTTTCATTGCAGCGCGGCGGCCAGCGCGCTGGCGGTGAGTGCCAGGTGCGCGGGCCACTGGTCGGCTGCGGCGCCATGCGACTGCACGGCGCTGCTGGCGGCCTGGTGGGGGCCCAGGCCCCGGGCCAGGCGTGCGCCGATCAGCCCGGCCAGCACATCGCCCGTGCCGGCCGTGGCCAGGCGTGCGTTGCCGGTGGGGTTGATGATGGGCCGTTCGCCCGGGGTGGCGGTGATCGAGCCCGATCCCTTGAGCACGATGGTGCAGGCGTAGCGCTCGGCCAGCGCCTGCGCCGCGGCCAGCCGGTCGGCCTGGACCTGCGCGGTGGTGCATTGCAGCAAGCGCGCGGCTTCGAGCGGATGCGGCGTCAGCACGCTGGTGTGGCCCGCATCCGCGCGTGCGCGCAGGGCGCGCGCCAGCGCATCGTCGCCGGCCACCGCGTTCAGACCGTCGGCGTCGAGCACCAGGCGCGCTGCCTGCGCCAGCGCGGTGGGCAGCACGGCGCGCACGGCCTCGCCGCCGCCGCAGCCGCAGACGGCCGTGAGCTGCGGCCAGTCCAGCGCATCGACACGGCGCAGCATCAGCTCGGGCCAGGGCGGGGCGGTGGTGCCGCCGGCGTCGAGCAGCGCCACCATGACCCGGCCCGCGCCGCCATGCAGCGCGGCCAGGGCCGCCAGCCAGGCCGCGCCGGTCATGCCCATGCCGCGGGCCGCAAGGCCTTCGCCGCCGACCACCGCGACATCGCCAAAGCTGCCCTTGTGGCTGGCGTGGAGCGCGCCGTGCCGGCCGCTGGCACGAGGCTGCGTGCCCCATTGCGCCACCGGCGGCGGTGCCAACGCGCTGCAGCCGAGGTCATCGAACCAGACGCTGCCGCAGGCATCGCGCCCCTGGGCCGTGAACAGTCCGGGCTTGAGCGTCAGCAGGCTCAGCGTATGGCGCGCCGCGGGCGCCGTAGCGGGCGCGAACCCGGGCGCGTACTGGCCGGTATCGGCATCCAGGCCCGAGGGAACATCGACCGCCAGTAGCGTGGCCGGGCTGCTGCGCAACGCGTCCAGCAATGCCTGCAGCGCGCCGGGCGAGGTGCTGCGCGGCGGGGATGACGCGCTCAGGCCGATGCCCAACAGCGCATCGATGCACAGATCGCGTGGCCCGAGGTCAGCGGGCGAGCCGGGCGCAAACACGACCCCCGCGTCCACCGCGCGCTGCCACGCGGCGCGCGCATCGGGCGGGGCTGTGTCGGGTTGCCCCAGCCAGGTGACGCTGACGGCGCGGCCTGCAACATGCAGACGCAGCGCGACCTCGAGGCCGTCGCCGCCATTGTTGCCGGGCCCGCAGGCAATCCAGATGCGGCGCGCATGCGGGGCGATGGCCTGGGCCAGCCGCGCGGCGGCGGCGCCCGCGCGCTGCATCAGGCAGTGGGCGGGCAGGCCGCTGGCAGCGGCGGCTTCCATGGCACGGGTCGCGGCTGCGCTGTGCAGCGCGTGGGTCTGTTCAGGGGAAATGGCTTGCATGGCCCCAGCATAGGGCCGTGCTCAGAAGCGTTCAAGCGCCAGGCCGGAGGTGTCGATGGCCGGCGCGCGCGCCGCGATCAGGTCGGCCAGCACCCGGGCGCAGCCATGCGCCATCGCCGCGCCGTGGCTGCCATGGCCCAGATTGAGCCAGATGCCCGGCAGGCCGCTGGCGCCGAGCACCGGCGCGCCGTCGGCTGTCATGGCGCGGGTGCCGCGCCAGCTGTGCAGGCCCTGCGAGGGCTGCATGCCGCCGGGAAACCATTGGTTCAGCGCACGGTACAGCCGCTGCAGGCTCGGTTCGTGCGGCGCCCCCGAGGTGCCGAGTTCGGCGCCGCCGCCTGCGCGCACGCGCTGACCCTGGCGCACCAGCGTGATCTGGCTGTCCCAGTCCAGCACCGCGCAGCGCGGCGCATGCACCGGCTCGCGCACGGGAGCGCTGACGGTGTATCCGCCCAGGTCGATCAGCGCCAGCTTCAGGCCCAGCGGGCGCAGCAGCGCGGCGCTGGCGATGCCCGCGCAGACCACGATGGCGTCGTGCGCGCGCGGCGCCGTCTCGCCCGCGAGCTGCACCCGCGCGGGCGCATGCTGGAGGCGGGCGACCCGAGCGTCAAATACGAACTGCACGCCCATCTGCTGGGCCGCGAAGCGCTGCAGCTGCACCCACAGGCGACTGTTGGCGGTGGCGGCTTCGGGCAGGTTCAACGCACCTGCCAGGGGGAAGTCGCCGGCCAGGCCGGGTTCGAGCTGGCGCGTCTGCGCCGCATCGAGCCGCTGCACGGGCACGCCGGCATCGGCCAGCACGGCAAGCGCCGGCGCCAGCCGCGCCAGCGTCGCCTCGCTGCGCAGCAACACCATCGCGCCGCTTTGCGCCTGCAGGTCCTGGTCGAACGCCACCGGGTCGTTGGCGCGCAGCTGGCGGCTGTATTGGCTCAGCCGCTCGATGGCGGCCAATGCCGGGTGGACGCGATCGGGCGCGCTGCGGATGCGCCGCCCGGCCTGGCGCCATTGCCAGAGCCAGGCAAGATCGGCGCCGCGCAGGCCGCTGCCGATGCGCAGCAAAGAGGCGGGGGCGCGCATTCCCGGCGCGCTCCAGGGCTGCAGCAGCGCGGGCGCAAGCCAGCCCGTGGGCGCAAAGCTTGCGCCTTCGGCGGCGCTGCCGTTGCGGTCGTAGACCGTGACGGCGTGTCCGTCGCACGCAAGCGCGTGCGCTGTGGCGATGCCGGCAGCGCCGGCACCCACGATGGCGATGTTCATGGGAGGAATTTGCTCACAAAGGTGCAGCCCGCGGCGCGGGCAATGCGCTACGGGGTCCCGAGTATGCCTTCGATCTGCAGGCTGACGGCAAGGACCGCGTCGTCGCGCAGCGGGCCATGCCAGACCATCATGCCGACGGGCAGCTCGCCTTGGCGGTGGCAGGGCAGCGACAGCGCGCAGCCGTCGAGCATGTTGACCACGCTGGGATTGCGCAGCAGCAAGGTGTTGGCGCGCTGGAACGCGGCTTCGCGCTGCGCATCCACGGCGGCGTCGAGGCCGTCGGCGGGGGCCACGCTTTCAATGGTGGGCGCAAGAATCGGCACGGTGGGCGAGAGCAGCGCGTCGTAGCCGGCCAGCGCCTGCTCCATGCGCGCGATCCACGCGTTGCGCGCGTTGTGCAGATCGATATAGTGCGCCGCCGTCATGCTCGCGCCGCGCTCGATGCGGCTGCGCACGCGCGGGTCGTAGGGCCGGCCCAGCGCATCGGCGCGTTGGAGCAATTGGCGGTGCCAGGAATAGCTCTCGGCGCCCGAGAAGCTGCCGTTGTCGTTGATGTGCAGCAGGGTATCGAGCTCGGGCAGATCGATGTCGACGATCTGCGCGCCCGCGGCACGCAGCTGCTCCAGGCTGCGCTCGAAGGCCTGCGCCACGGCGGGCTCGATGTCGTCGAAGAACAGCCGGCGCGGCACGGCCAGGCGCCAGTCGGCCAGGCTGCAGGCGCTGCGCGTCACGATGCGCGCGGCAAGGATCTCATGCGCGACGATGGCATCGCGCACGCTGCGTGTGAGCGCGCATACCGTGTCGAGCGTGGTGGACAGCGGCACCGTGCCGCTGGTGGGCGTCAGGCGCGCGGTGTTCTTGAAGCCGACCAGGCCGCACAGCGCCGCGGGAATGCGGATCGAGCCGCCGGTGTCCGAGCCCAGGCCGATATAGGCCGCGCCGCTGGCCACCGACACTGCCGCGCCCGACGACGAGCCGCCGCTCACGCGCGCTGCGCCGGGCAGCGCGCCGAAGCGCGCGTCATGGGCGGCGGGCGTGCCGAAATGCGGGTTCACGCCCACGCCGGAATAGGCGAACTCGACCATGTGGGTGCGGCCGATGATCGCGGCACCAGCCGCGCGCAGCCGGGCCACGGCCAGGCTGTCCTGCGCGGCCAGCGGCGCATCGCTCAGCACCAGCGAGCTGGCCGCGCTGCGTGTGCCCTCGATATCGAAGAGGTCTTTGATGGAGACCGGCAGGCCGCCCAGCGGCAGATGGGGCGCGGCCCGCGCCGCGCTTTGCATCGCGCCGTCAAACAGCGTCTGGGCAAAGACGTGATCGCACACCGGCGCGCGCGCGGACTCGATCGCGGCTTGGAGCAGGTCGGTGGCGCGGCATTCGCCGCTGCGCACGTTGGCAAGGGCAGAGCAAAGATCAGAGTGCATGCTTGTGGTAGAATTTTTCGGCTTTGCTGAGTGCTGCCTTGCGGCACGCAGTTCGGGGCGCTTTCAGGGCGCTTGATGCACAGTGTGCCCTAGCGGCAAGCAGCAAAGTTAATAGCAAACCAGTCCCCTCAAGGTGTTGCCCTCACGGGCAAATGTCGGGCTGGATTTTAGACCCAACCTTTGGAGTATCAATATGTCCGTCACTATGCGCGAAATGCTGGAAGCCGGTGTCCACTTCGGTCACCAAACCCGCTTCTGGAACCCCAAGATGGCTCCGTTCATCTTCGGTCACCGCAACAAGATTCACATCATCAACCTGGAAAAGTCGCTGCCGATGCTCCAGGCTGCGCAGAAGTTCGCCAAGCAGCTGTCCGCCAACCGCGGCACGGTGCTGATGGTGGGCACGAAGCGCCAGGCCCGCGACATGGTGGCTTCCGAAGCCCAGCGCGCCGGCGTGCCTTACGTCGACCAGCGCTGGCTCGGCGGCATGCTGACCAACTTCAAGACCGTCAAGACCTCGATCAAGCGTCTCAAGGACATGAAGATCCAGCAGGAAGCCGGCCTGGAAGCGATGAGCAAGAAGGAACAGCTGATGTTCGCTCGCGAACTCGAAAAGCTGGAAAAGGACATCGGCGGCATCCAGGACATGAACGGTCTGCCTGACGCCATCTTCGTGATCGACGTGGGTTTCCACAAGATCGCCGTGCTCGAAGCCAAGAAGCTGGGCATTCCTCTGATCGGTGTGGTGGATACGAACCACAACCCCGAAGGCATCGAGTACGTGATCCCTGGCAACGATGACTCGGCCAAGGCCGTGGAACTGTATGCCAAGGCCATCGCCGATGCGATCATCGAAGGCCGTGCAGACGCCGTCAATGACGTGGTCAAGGCCGTGGCTGCCGAAGGCTCGGACGAATTTGTGGAAGTGCAAGAGTCGGCTGCCTAAAGTCCGGCAACGCGACCTGTCGCGACAAAGAAGCGGGGCTCTGGTAGCCCCCTTTTTTTAGCCTCAATCCTTGTAACGAATCGAACTGAAACCGGAGAAATAAGATGGCTGTTATTACCGCAAAACTGGTGGCTGAACTGCGCGCCAAGACCGACGCACCGATGATGGAATGCAAGAAGGCACTGACCGAAGCCGAAGGCGATCTGGTCAAGGCTGAAGAGCTGCTGCGCGTCAAGCTCGGCACCAAGGCTGGCAAGGCCGCCTCGCGCATCACCGCCGAAGGCGTCGTGGCGACCCACATCAACGGCAATGTCGGCGCGATGGTCGAAGTCAACAGCGAAACCGACTTCGTCTCGAAGAATGACAGCTTCCTGGCCCTGGCCGATGCCGCTGCCCGCCTGATCGTCGAGCACAACCCCGCCGACGTCGAAGCCCTGGCCGCGCTGCCCTACGAGCAAGACACTTTCGGCCCGACGCTGGAAGACGTGCGCAAGGGCCTGATCGGCAAGATCGGCGAGAACATGTCGTTCCGTCGCTTCAAGTACTTCAGCGGCACCAGCCTGGCTTCCTACCTGCACGGCTCGCGCATTGGCGTGGTCGTCGAATTCGAAGGCGATGCCACCGCTGCCAAGGACGTCGCCATGCACGTTGCCGCCATGAAGCCCGTGGCCCTGAGCAGCGCCGAAGTGCCCGCCGACCTGATTGAAAAAGAGCGCACCGTGGCCACCGCCAAGGCCGCCGAGTCGGGCAAGCCCGCCGACATCGTCTCCAAGATGGTCGAAGGTTCGGTGCAGAAGTACCTCAAGGAAGTCTCGCTGAACAACCAGGTCTTCGTGAAGGCCGCGGATGGCAAGCAGACCGTCGAGTAGATGCTCAAGGCCGCCAACACCTCCATCAAGAGCTTCACGCTGTACGTGGTCGGTGAAGGCATCGAGAAGAAGGTGGACGACTTTGCCGCCGAAGTGGCTGCCCAGGTGGCTGCTGCCAAGGCTGGCGCTTAAGTCATCCGTAGACCGTTTTCTTTCCCCTGATCCCATTTTTTACCGTACGGAGTATTTTTCATGACCCACGCAGCACCAGCCCACAAGCGCATCTTGCTCAAGTTGTCTGGTGAGGCGCTCATGGGCGATGACTCCTTCGGCATCAACCGCGCCACCATCGTTCGCATGGTGGAAGAAATCGCCGCTGTCACCCGTGTGGGTGTGCAGGTGGCGGTGGTCATCGGGGGCGGAAACATCTTTCGTGGCGTGGCAGGTGGCTCCGTAGGAATGGACCGTGCAACGGCCGACTACATGGGCATGCTGGCCACGGTCATGAATGCCCTGGCCCTGGCCGATGCCATGGACAAGCAGGGCCTGACGGCCCGCGTGATGTCGGCCATTGCGATCGAGCAGGTGGTCGAGCCCTACGTGCGTCCCAAGGCGCTGCAGTACCTCGAAGAGGGCAAGGTCGTGGTGTTTGCCGCCGGCACGGGCAACCCGTTTTTCACCACCGACACCGCCGCCGCGCTGCGGGGTGCGGAAATCGGTGCCGAAGTCGTGCTCAAGGCGACCAAGGTGGATGGCGTTTATACGGCCGATCCGTTCAAGGACCCTGAAGCAACCCGCTACACGAAGCTGAGCTTCGATGAAGCCATTTCGCGCAATCTGGGCATCATGGATGCAACCGCTTTCGCGCTGTGCCGCGACCAGAAGCTGCCGGTGCGGGTGTTCTCCATCGTCAAGCATGGAGCGCTGCTGCGCGTGGTGATGGGCGAAGACGAAGGCACCTTGGTGTACGCTTGAGCATCATGCACCAGGCAGGTGCATTGCCGATCCCCGAGGAATAGACATGACGATTGCTGACATCAAGAAGACTACCGAAGCCAAGATGGACCAGTCCATCACGGCGTTCAAGAACAACCTGGGCAAGATCCGTACGGGCCGTGCCAGCGCCGGCATGCTCGACAGCATCATGGTCGAATACTACGGCTCCATGGTGCCGCTGACGCAGGTGGCCAACGTCTCGCTGCTCGATTCGCGCACGCTGAGCGTTCAGCCCTGGGAAAAGCCCATGGGTGCGAAGATCGAGAAGGCCATTCGCGAAAGCGATCTGGGCGTGAACCCCTCGTCGCTGGGCGACCTGATCCGCGTGCCCGTGCCGCCGATGAGCGAAGAGCGCCGCAAGGAAATGACCAAGCTG
>JBEVDH010000220.1:0-6514 GCA_040514115.1 Comamonas sp.
TCCAGCGAGCGCAACTGCGACAGGCGCAGTTCGCGCGTCTCGTAGCGTGGCGTGAAATCCTCGGCGCTGCGGTAGTCGAAGTTGCGGTATCCGGTGATGCGGATACGGTCGCCATCGACGTCGATGCGCGGCATGACGGCCACCTCGGGCCGCCAGTCGCGCTCGAGCGAGGGCTGGACCGACATCCAGGCCAGCCAGCAGCCAAACCACAGCGCGAGCACCGCAGCCTTGGGCCAGCGGTGGGGGCTGATCCACAGTCCCCACGCGGAAAACGCCGCCACCGCCCCGGCCAGCGCCCAGCGCGCGGGCGCGGGCAGCAGCGGGAAATGCGCGATGGCCAGCACCTCCCACGCCAGCGCCAGGGCGCCCAGCGCGTACAGGCTCCAGCGCAGCGCGGTTCCAGCGGCTCGAAGCCAGGCCGATGCGGTCATGGGGCGGCACTCCTTGCAGGGCGTGCGGCCAGAATATCGGATCAGCGGACGCCGGGACAAACGCCGCGCCGCAGCGTTGCATTCCGGTTGCAGCGCGGCGGCGACCGGGCTTTTGTAGGCGGCGAGCCATTTTCCGGGCGCGTCTGGCTGCGCTGGCGCGCGCGGAATTAGCATGGCGCGATGAAATCCTGCCTCCTGCCGGTCTGCCTGCTGCTCGCGCCGCTGCACGCGCACGCCTGCTCCTCTTGCCGCACGATGGTTCTTGCCGGCGTTTTCGACGCGCACTTTGCCCTGCGCCTGCTGATGCTCACGGCGCCGGTGCTGCTGCTGGTGGCCCTTGCAGTCTGGCTTTATCGATCCCAGGAGACTTCCACATGAATCAACGCAGACCGCTGCTGGCCGCCGGCATCCTGATGGGCGCGGGTATGGGGGGCTTTGTCGACGGCATCGTCTTCCACCAGATCCTGCAATGGCACAACATGCTGTCGGGCTGGCTGCCGCCAACCAACCTGGTGGATGCGAAGATCAACATGCTCTGGGACGGCATCTTCCATGCGACGGTATGGACCATGACGTTCATCGGCCTGTGGATGCTGGTGCGGGTGGCCAGCCGCAGCGATGTGCCCTGGTCGCCGCGCTCGTTCTGGGGTGCCTGGCTGCTGGGCTGGGGGCTGTTCAATTTCATCGAGGGCGGCATCGACCACCTGATCCTGGGCGTGCACCATGTCAATGAATATGCGCCGTCGCCTCTGGCTTATGACCTGGTGTTCCAGGCATCGGGCGTGGCACTGGCGTTGCTGGGCTGGCTGGTGCTGCCTTCGCCTGCGGCGCCGGCTGCGGAGCCGCGGCGCTGATGCGGGCTTCGTCCCGCGCGCCTGGACCCCTACCGGCGTGAGCGCCTGGCTTACGCTGTGAATAGAAGTTGGTTATTGAGTTGATGTGACATATAGATAGAGTTGTGGTGGGCGCTGCCGATGCCTGTCGAGGCACGCCGCCCGCTGGCCTTCGGTCCCGCAATTCATCTAAGAGGTATGGACATGTCACCACAGCGCTACTTGCACCAGGGCGTCGATCTTTTCAACCAACTGATCGCGAAGATCGAAACGACCTGGCGCCACTACCACAACCCCGAAACGCCTCCTGCCGATCCCGAACAGGCGGGCGTCCAGGCCCGCATCATCCTGAAGAACGCGGCGCAGGACATCAAGGCGGCGCTGGACGAAGCCGGGAATCGAGTGGATGCGGTGCTCGATGGCGTCGCGGAAAAAATCGCGCAGAAACTGTCCGCACTGCCCAAACCGGTGCCCGGCGATGTGGGCTTGACGGAGTTTCACACGACCGGGCACGAGAGCGCGGCGCACGCGGGTGCCGGGGGCATGCAAGAGGACCCGACGGGCAGCTTGGCGCTGGTGGGCGTGCATCCCGCAGGCATGGCGCCTGAACTCCACGTCTACGCCTAGTCGGCAGCGCTAGCGCGGCAGCAGTGCCAATGCCTGCGCCGCAATGGCGCCGGTCAGCGCATCGGCGCCGCTTTCGCGCCCCAGCGGCGCGCCCTGGCCGGCCCACAGCGGCGTGAAGTCGCCGTGGCCCAGCGCTTCGCTGGCGCTGCGCAAGGGCGCCAGTGCTCCGCCCGCCAGGGGAAAAGCCGGCGCCAGCGGCGATAGCGCCCCGACCTCGCGCATCAGCCGGTTGACGATGCCGCGCGCGGGCCGGCCGGTGAACAGGCGCGTGAGCGCCGTGGTTTCGGCGGCGGGGCTGCGCAGCAGCGCCTGGTGCACGGGCGAGAGTCGCGCCTGCGGCGTGAACAGATAGGCCGTGCCCAGCTGCACGGCCGAGGCGCCCAGCAGCAGCGCCGCCGCCATGCCGCGCCCGTCCATGATGCCGCCGGCCGCAATGACCGGCACCCGCACCGCATCGACGACCTGCGGCAGCAGCGCCAAGGTGCCGAGCTGGTGGCCTACCTCGTCATCGAGGAACATGCCGCGGTGCCCGCCGGCTTCCGCGCCCTGGGCAATGATGGCGTCCACCCCGTGCGCCTCGAGCCAGCGCGCCTCCGCCACGGTGGTCGCTGACGACAGGACCTTGGCGCCGGTGGCGCGCACGCGCGCCAGCAGCTCGGGCGCGGGCAGCCCGAAGTGAAAGCTCACCACCTGCGGGCGCAGCTCCTCGACGAGCGCGCAGCTGCCTTCATCGAAGGGGTTGCGGCTGGACACGGGCACCGGCATCTCGGGGTCGAGCCCGAGCTCCAGGTAATAGGGGCGCAGCCGTTCGCGCCAGGCGGCCTCGCGCGCCGCGTCGGGCGCGGGGTTGTGGTGGCAAAAGAAGTTGAGGTTCAGCGGCGCATCGGTCTGCGCCCGGATCAGCGCGACTTCGCTGCGCACCTGCGCCGCGCCCAGCATGGCGCAGGGCAGGGCGGCCAGGGCCCCTGCCTGGCCCACCGCGATGGCCATCTCGTGCATCGAGGGTCCGGCCATCGGTGCCTGGAGAATCGGCAGTCGGATGCCTAGAAGATCGAGGATGCGGGAGTCGGGCCAGGTGGGCATGGGGTGTTCTCGCAAGGACAAAGCTGCCATGATGCCGCGTTTTGCCTGGCGCAGCGCGGCAGTGCGGCTCACTCCCAGTTCTCGAGCACCACCTTGCCGCGCGCGCGGCCCGATTCCAGCAGCGCATGGGCACGCCGCAGGTTGGCCGCGTTGATGGGGCCGAAATGCTCGGCCAGCGTGGTGCGCAGCAAGCCGGCATCGACCAGCGCCGCCACCTCGCCCAGCAGCCGGTGCTGGCTGATCATGTCGTCGGTGCCGAACAGCGAGCGCGTGAACATCAGCTCCCAATGCACAGACACCGACTTGCGCTTGAAGGGCATGATGTCCAGCGTCGCCGGATCGTCGATCAGGCCGAATCTGCCCTGGGGCGCAATGGCTTCGACGATCTGCGCCAGATGTTGGTCGGTGTGCGTGAGGCTGACGATCAGGTCCACGGCCGGGAAACCAATGCGCTGCAGTTCTTCGGTCAGCGGCTGACTGTGGTCGATCACATGGTGGGCGCCGAGCCCGCGCACCCAGGCCTGCGTCTCGGGGCGCGAGGCAGTGCCGATGACCGTGAGGTTGGTGAGCCGCGCCGCGAGCTGCGTGAGCATCGAGCCCACGCCGCCCGCGGCACCGATGATCAGCAGCGACTTGCCGCCGGGCTGCTTGCCGGGCGCGACGCCCAGCCGGTCGAACAGCATCTCCCACGCGGTGATGGCCGTGAGCGGCAGCGCCGCGGCCTGCGCGAAGTTCAGCGATTGCGGCGCATGGCCGACGATGCGTTCGTCCACCAGGTGCAGCGCGCTGTTGGTGCCGGGCCGCGCAATCGAGCCCGCATACCAGACGCGGTCGCCCGGCTGGAACAGCGTCACCTCGGGGCCCACCGCCCTGACGATGCCGCTGGCGTCCCAGCCCAGCACCTTATAGTCGTGCCCCGGCGCGGGCAGGGCGCTGGCGCGCACCTTGGTGTCGACCGGGTTGACCGATACCGCCTTGACTTCGACCAGCAGGTCGCGGCCCATGGCCACCGGGTCGGGCAGGGTGATGTCGCGCAGCGCTGTGGGCTCGCTGATGGGCTGGGGGGTCTGGTAGCCAACGGCTTTCATGGGGGGCCTCTGAATGGAGCAATCGATGCTTCGATGATCGCCGGTTTGACCGGCGCGAAAAACCCTGGGCGCCTTGAAGCGGCTTTCAAAAAGAATTTGAAGATGGCGTGGCATCGAGGGCGGTTTTCGCAGGTGCGGATTCAACGCTTTTTTTAACATCTCCTCGATTGCGCGATCATTGGCGCATGAAAGCGTTGAACGACCTCGATATCTTTGTGCGCACCGCGGCCAACGCCAGCCTGTCCGCCACCGCCCGGGCGCTCGACATGACCCCGGCCGCCACCAGCGCCGCGCTCAAGCGGCTCGAGGCAGAGCTCGGCGTGCAGTTGTTCCTGCGCTCGACGCGCAGCCTGCGCCTGACGGCGCAGGGCGAGCAGTTTCTGGCGCAGTGCCGGCCGGCGCTGGCGGCACTGCAACAGGCGGGCGCGCAGCTGGCCACCGGAGGGCAGGGCCTGCGCAGCGTGCTCAAGCTGTCCGCACCCTCGGATCTGGGGCGCAACGTGCTGCTGCCATGGCTCGACGAATTTCAGCAGCTGCACCCCGGGGTCGATATCCGGCTGCAGCTCGCGGACCGCACGGCCAATGTCTACAGCGAGCCCGTCGATGCCGCGCTGCGCTACGGCAAGCCGCCCGACTCCAGACTCGTCGCCTTGCCACTGGCGCCGGCCAACCGCCGCGTGCTGTGCGCCGCGCCCGGTTATCTCGCGCGGCATGGCGCGCCGGCAACGCCCCACGAGTTGACCGCGCATGGCTGTCTGTGCTTCATGTTGGGCGAAGAGATCCATGACCGCTGGCGCTTTTGGGGCGAAGGCGCTGCGCCCCTGAGCGTGCGTGTCAAAGGCACCAACGTTGCCAACGACGGCGACGCCGTGCGGCGCTGGGCAGTGCTGGGCCGGGGCATTGCCTACAAGTCAGGGCTCGACATCGCCAGCGACCTGGTCGAGGGCCGGCTGCAGGCCCTGTGCACTGACTGGACCACCGAGGCCGTGCCGCTGTTTCTGGTCGTGCCAGGACGCCAGCAGCTCACGCCCCTGCTGCGGCGCCTGCATGACTTCGTCGGGCAACGCTGCGTGCAGCTGGGCCGGCGCATCGGACAGATCGGGGAAGGCGGGCCATAATGCGCCGTGGGGCACGACTGCACCTCTGTGGTGCCGGTTGCACCACCGATGGGCGGTTATTGTTGAACAATAGACTTTGAATGCTGGTACAAACCCCTAGCGATTGAGCCGTATGCGAGCCCGGATTGCCCTCTAATATCGCTTCCTTGGCCCGGTTCTTGCATCCAGTGCCGCATTGCAATCCATTTTCCTTCATCCACCATGTCCGTATCCTCCCTCTCCCGGCGTCTGCTCCTGGCCTCGACTGCCGCACTGGCAGTGACGCCCCTGTGGGCCCAGCCTTCCTATCCCTCCAAGCCCATCCGCCTGGTGATCGGCTACGCGCCGGGCGGCTCGGTCGACATGGTCGGGCGCGTCATTGCCGATATCTTCACCAAGCACCTCGATGCGACGGTGGTTGTCGAGAACCAGGCCGGCGCCGCCGGCGTGATCGCGGCCCAGCGCGTGGTGAGCAGCAAGCCCGATGGCTATACGCTGCTGGCCGGCTCGAGCAACGAGCTGGCGGGCACCAAAGCCGTCAACACCGCGCAGAAGTACGACCCCTCCAAGGATGTCACGCCCATCGGCCTGGCGGCCCTGGCACCCAACATGTGGGTGGCTGGCGCCCATGTGCCGGCGAAGAACATCGAGGAGTTCGTCGCGCTGGTGAAGAAGAACCCCGGCAAGTACAGCTACGGCAGCCCGGGCATCGGCTCGACACCGCATTTCTCGGGCGAGCTGATCAAGAAGACCGCGGGCCTGTACATCACCCACATTCCCTACCGCGGCTCGGCGGCAATGACCACCGACCTGGGCGGCGGCAATGTCGACTTCGCGATCATCTCGCCGCTCGCCGCTGGACCCTTCCTGCAAAACGGCCGCATGAAGGCCCTGGGCGTCACGACCGCCAACCGCCTGCCCAATTTCAAGGACGTGCCTGCCCTGGGCGAGCACCCGGCCCTCAAGGGCTATGCGCTCAACGGCTGGTTTGCCCTGGTCGGACCGAAGGACCTGCCGCCCGAGATCCTCGCCAAGCTGCAAGCCGCGCTGCGCGCCGGCCTGAGCGACCCGGCCATCCGCCAGCGCCTCGAAGCCTCGGGCGCGATTCCCGCCAAGGGCGACGAGAACCTGGCGCAGATCATCCGCACGGACATGGCCAAGTACCAGGATCTGGCGAAGTTCGCGAACATTACGGAGTAAGCGGTTCGACGGGGCTTTTTAGCCGCTAAAACGCCCCGCCGCCTTGCGCTGTGGGCGAGCGTGCCGGTCTAACCGGGTGCCTCACGGGCGGGCGCCAGCCCGAGTTCGCGCACCACTTCGTCCAGAACCTGCGCCACGGCCTGCACATTCCTGCG
>JBEVDH010000227.1:0-4818 GCA_040514115.1 Comamonas sp.
GGCGTTCTGGCGCACCGTGGAGCCGAGCTGCTCCATCGAGGCGGCCGTCTGCTCCAGGGCGCTGGCCTGCTCCTCGGTGCGGCCCGACAGGTCGCTGTTGCCCGAGGCAATCTGCGCGCTGGCCGTGGCCACGCCTTCCGCATTGCCGCGCACGCTGTGGACGGTCTGCGCCAGGCTGCCTTGCATGCGCTGCAGGGCCTGGAGCAGCTCGCCCATCTCATCCCGGTTGCCGGTGGCGATGGGCTGGGACAGATCGCCCTGCGCGATCTGGTTGGCGGCATCGACCGCCTGGCGCACCGGCCGCACGACCGAGCGCGTCACCAGCGCGCCCAGGAAGGCGGCCAGCAGCGCACTGAGCGCCACACCGGCCGCGAGCCAGACCACCGCGCTATCGTAGGCGTCGGCCGCCGCCTGTTGGGCGCTTCTCGCGCGTTCCTGGCTCAGCGCGTTGAGCCGACCCACGGTTTCGGTCAGGGTCACGAACGCCGCTTCCGAAGCGCCGTTGTAGATGTTGCCCACGGCGTCGCCCAGCAGCGCATCCTGCTCGACCACGCTGTAATCCTTTTCCTTGGCCGCCTGGACCAGCGCATCGTGGCCGCCGATATAGCTCTCGCGCTCGGCGCGGTACTGGGCCATCAGCGTGCGTTCCTCCTCGTCATGCTCGAGCGCCTCGTAGGCGCGCTCCGCGCCCTGCAATTGCTCCAGGAGGGGGGGCATGCGCGATACCAGGCCCGAGACTTCGTCGAGGCTCTTGGCCGACAGCAGGCCCGCATCGAGGCGCCGCAGCCGGTTCCACTGCACGCGGATGTTGCCGGTTTCCGTCACGCTTTGCAGCGCGTGGCCGCCCAGGAACCGGGCCGTCGCGTTGATGTTCTGCATCTGCCACAGCGCCAGGCCACCGACGGCCACCGTGAGCAGCACCAGCAGAAAAAACCCCAGGCCCAGCTTCATTCCCAGGCGCATATCAGCTAACTTCATACGCATCTTTCTTGTATTGAATGCCATCCCTCACCCCCGCGCGCGGCGCCAGGGATGCCCAATCAAAACAGCGTGTTGCCACTGCTGGCAACACGCTGTCGAATCAACGCCGTCAATGCGCTGCGCGCGCGCCTCTCGCGATGGGCTCGGCGCGCGCGGCAGGCCATCAGCCCTTGTAGTTGGCGATGCCGTCAGTGACTTCCTTCTTGGCCGCGTCGACGCCCTGCCAGCCCTGGACCTTGACCCACTTGCCTTTTTCCAGGTCCTTGTAGTGCTCGAAGAAGTGCGAGATCTGCGCCAGGGTGATCTCGGGCACGTCGGCGATCGATTCGATCTTGGCGTACTGCGCCAGGATCTTGGCGGTGGGCACGGCCAGCACCTTGCCGTCGACGCCGGCTTCGTCTTCCATCATCAGGATGCCGAGCGCGCGGCAGGGCACGACCACGCCCGGGGGCAGCGGGAACGGGGTCATCACCAGCACGTCCACCGGGTCGCCGTCGCCCGACAGGGTCTGGGGCACGTAGCCGTAGTTGGCGGGGTAATGCATGGCCGTGGTCATGAAGCGGTCGACGAAGATCGCGCCCGATTCCTTGTCCACTTCGTATTTCACGGGGTGGGCGTTGGCCGAGATTTCAATGACCACGTTGAAAGTGTCGGGAGCATTCTTGCCAGGGGAGACTTTGTCGAGGGACATGGTGGATAGCGAGTTGAATGAAATGAACCGCCCGAAGCGGGATTGGCCGTGATTTTAGGCGCAGCCTCGGAGCCTGGCGGCAAATTGCCCCGTGCGAGCACCATGGCAGGCACCTGAACCCATCCCAGCGCTTGCCTGCCGGGGCATTGTTCGCTAGGGTCGAGGTTGCGGCAGCCACGCCGCGCCGCCCTGCTCCCGAAGAATCCACGATGCCCCTGACAGAAATTCCAAACCGCCGCCCGCAGCACCTGCGCGACGTCCGCTACCGCAGCTTCTCGCGCCCCGACGGCCTCTGGGACATCGAAGGCGAGCTCCATGACAGCAAGGCCGTCGACCTGGTTCTACAGGGCAACCGCCGCGTGCCCGCGGGAACGGCCATCCACCACATGTGGATTCGCGCCACCGTCGACACCACCTTGCGGGTCGTGGCCATCGAGGTCGCGATGGACTCGCATCCGCTGCGCCACTGCCCCGAGGCCACGGCCGCTTTGCAGAAAATGGTCGGCTGCCAGATGGGCCGGGGCTGGCGCAAGGCGATCCAGGAGCACCTGGGCGGCGTGGCCAGCTGCACCCATCTGCGCGAGCTGCTGTTCAACATGGCGACGGCCGCGTTCCAGTCGATACCCAACGTGTTTGCCACCGGCAACCCCGACGAGCCGCCGCGCCACCTGGGCCAGTGCCTGGGCTGGGACTTCGACGGCCCGGGCGTCGCGGCCTACTACCCGCAATTCATCCATTGGCATGCCGAAGCGCGCGCCCCCCGGCCCGTGGAGGCCGCCGACGCCGAGCCGCACAAGCCTGGCTAGCAGCCCCGGCGCCCGCCCGGGCATGCTTCGTCCTACGCCTGCAGGGCCGGCGCATGCGGCAAAATGCCCGCATGGCTGTACGAGTGATTCCCCTGGTAGATCAGCGCACAGCAGCCTTGTCGGTCGCTGTGCCGCTGCTGTCTGCCGCCCCTTCCGGACGGCTTCTTGACCAGCTGGGCCGGCCGCTGCGCGACCTGCGCATCAGCGTCACCGACCGCTGCAACTTCCGCTGCCAGTACTGCATGCCCAAGGAAGTCTTCGACAAGGACTACAAGTACCTGCCGCACAGCGCACTGCTGAGCTTCGAGGAAATCACGCGGCTGGCGCGGGTTTTCCTCGCGCATGGCGTGCAGAAGATCCGCCTTACGGGCGGCGAGCCGCTGCTGCGCAAGCACCTCGAGGCGCTGGTCGAGCAGCTCGCGGCGCTGCGCACGGCCGAAGGCCTGCCGGCCGATCTGACGCTCACCACCAATGCCTCGCTGCTGGCGCGCAAGGCCCGCGCGCTCAAGGATGCGGGGCTGAACCGCCTCACGGTGAGCCTCGATGCGCTGGACGACGCCGTGTTTCGGCGCATGAACGATGTCGACTTCGCCGTCACCGATGTGCTGGACGGCATCGAAGCCGCGCAGGCCGCGGGCTTCGAGCGCATCAAGGTCAACATGGTGGTGCAGCGCGGCACCAACGATGACCAGATCCTGCCGATGGCGCGGTTCTTCCGCGGCACGGGCGTGACGCTGCGCTTCATCGAATACATGGATGTCGGTGCGACCAATGGCTGGTGCATGAACCAGGTGCTGCCCTCGGCGCAGGTGCGCGAGCGACTTCAGTCCGAGTTCGCGCTGGTCGCGCTCACGCCCGGCAGCCGCGGCGAGACCGCGTCGCGCTGGGGCTACGCCGATGCCCGGGGCGCGCATGATCCGGCGCTGGGCGAGGTCGGCTTCATCAGCAGCGTCACCGAGGCTTTTTGCGGCGACTGCAACCGCGCGCGGCTGTCGACCGAAGGCAAGCTCTACCTGTGCCTGTTTGCCTCGCAGGGCTGGGATCTGCGCAGCCTGCTGCGCGAGGGCGCGAGCGATGCCGAACTGGCCGCCGCGATCGCGCCGGTGTGGCACCAGCGCCGCGACCAGTACTCGCAGCTGCGCAGTAGCTTGCCGCCGGGCATCGACACGCCGGGCGCCGCGAGCCCGGGGCGGCGCATCGAGATGAGCTACATCGGTGGCTGAAACCCTGCGCTGCGACGACATCACCGGCCTGGTGCTGGCGGGTGGGCGCGGCGCGCGCATGGGCGGCATCGACAAGGGGCTGCAGCCGTTTCGCGGCGTGCCGCTGGCCCGGCATGCGCTGCAGCGTCTGACGCCGCAGGTCGGCAGCTGCCTTGTCAATGCCAACCGCCATCTGGATCAATACGCCGCGTTTGGCGTGCCGGTTTTGCCCGACAGCCTGGCGGATTACGCCGGCCCCCTGGCCGGCTTCCTCTGCGGCCTGAACCACTGCGCCACCCCGTGGTTGCTCACGGTGCCTTGCGACACGCCGCTGTTTCCGCACGATCTCGCCCGGCGCCTGGGCCAGGGAGCCGCGGCCGCCAACGCCGAAATCGTCTTTGCCGCCGGTGCCGAAACCGACGCCCAGGGCCTTCTGCGCTGGCGCGCCCAGCCGGTCTTTTGCCTGATGCAGACCGCGCTGGCGCCCAGCCTGCAGCGCTATCTGGCCGACGGCGGGCGCAAGATCGACCAATGGGCGCACATGCACCGCTGCATCAGCGTGGCCTTTGACGCGCCGACGGACGATCCGCAGGCATTCGCCAATGCCAACACCCTGGAAGAACTGCACACCCTGGAATACGCCCGATGACGCTGCCGCCCACCCTGCAGGAAATCGCCGACCGCCTGGAAGGCTATGACGCCGAAGCCATGGACATGGCCACCGCCCGGCGCTTTCTCGAAGCCCTGGCGCCCGCGCCCGCCCACAGCGAAATGCTGGCGCTGAGCGCGGCGCTCGACCGGGTGCTGGCGCAGGATGTGGTGTCGCCCATCGATGTGCCGGCGCACGACAACTCCGCGATGGACGGCTTCGCGTTTGCGGGCGGCGCGCTGCGTCCCGGCCAGGGCCTGCGGCTGCGCATCGTCGGGCGCGTGCATGCAGGGGCCACCTGGCCGCAGGCGCTGCAGCCCGGCGAATGCCTGCGCATCATGACCGGCGCCGTCATGCCCGCGGGCGCGGATACCGTCGTGCCGCAGGAACTGGTGGCACTCGAAGAAAACCACCAGCTGTGGATTGCACCCGATCTGCTGGCGCCGGGCGCCAACCGGCGCCAGCGCGGCGAGGACCTGCAGCAGGGCA
>JBEVDH010000262.1:0-27085 GCA_040514115.1 Comamonas sp.
CTGATGCTCGAAGGCCACGGGCGGGTATTTTTTGCGCTGGGCGGCAACTTCGCCGCGGCCGCGCCCGACACCGATGCCACCTGGCGCGCGCTGCGCCAGTGCCGTCTCACGGTGCATGTGACGACCAAGCTCAACCGCAGCCACCTGGTGCACGGACGCGAGGCGCTGATACTGCCCTGCCTGGGGCGCACCGAGATCGACCTGCAGGCCGGCGGCGTGCAAAGCGTGTCGGTGGAGGATTCGATGAGCATGGTGCACCTGTCCGCGGGCATCAACGCGCCCGCGTCCGAGCTGCTGCTGTCCGAGCCGGCAATCGTCGCGCGCCTGGCGGCGGCCACGCTGACCGGACCCGGGGCCAAGGGCAGCCGCATTCCCTGGCTGTGGCTGGTCGAGGACTACGCGCGCGTGCGCGATCTGATTGCCCAGGTGTTTGACGATTTCCAGGATTTCAACGCCCGCGTCGCCACGCCCGGCGGCTTTCGGCTGCGCAACACGGCCAGCGAGCGCGTGTGGAACACGCCCGCCGGCAAGTCGACGTTCTTTGCCCATGCCGTGCCCTGCGACACGCCGGTGCACCGCGCGAGCGCGCGCCGGCCCGATCAGCGCGTGTTCTCGCTGATGACCATGCGCTCGCACGACCAGTACAACACCACCGTGTATGGCATGGACGACCGCTACCGCGGCGTGTTCGGCCAGCGCCGCGTGGTGTTCATCCACGCCGAGGACATCCACGCGCTGGGTTTCAAGGATGGCGACTGGGTCGATCTGCTCTCTGCCTGGGACGACGGGATCGAGCGCCGCGCCGAACGCTTTCGCCTGGTGGCGTATGACATTCCGCGCGGCAATATCGGCGCCTACTACCCCGAGACCAATCCGCTGGTGCCGCTGGCGGCCACGGCGGTGGGCGCGGGCACGCCGACCTCCAAGGCCGTGCCCGTCGTGCTGCGGCCGCACAGCGTCGCCTGAAGCCTCAAGGCGCCGGGACAGGAGCGCGCAGCTCGGCGCGCGCCTGGCGCAGCACGCTCCAGCCGCCCTGCAGCGCCAGCGTCGCCATCAGGCTCGCCACCACCAGGTCCGGCCAGGCGCGGCCGGTGCCAAACACCCCGGCCGCGGCCAGCAGCACAGCGAGGTTGCCAATCGCATCGTTGCGCGAGCACAGCCAGACGCTGCGCATATTGGCGTCGCCCTCGCGAAACGCATACAGCATCCAGGCCACGCCCAGATTGGCCAGCAACCCCAGTACCGCGACCGCGCCCATGGTTGTCGCCTGCGGCACGCTGGCGTGCCATGCCGACCACAGCGCGCTGGCCAGCACATAGCCGCCAAAGCCCAGCATGCACAGCGCCTTGAGCACCGCGGCGCGCGCGCGCCAGGCCAGCGCCGAGGCCAGCACCGCGAGCGACACGCCATAGTTCAGCGCATCGCCGCCAAAATCGACCGCATCGGCCAGCAGCGCCAGCGAGCCCGAACCCAGGCTGGCGGCGATCTCCAGGAAAAACATCGCGGCGTTGACCAGCAGCGCGATCCACAGCACGCGGCGCATGCGCGCGAGGTTCTTGACGTCCTTGGCTGGGGGGGTGTCGTGGTGACAGCAGTGGCTTGACATGGGGCGCTCCGGAAGTGAATTCCCGCATTGAAAACCTTGAAGTTGCTACAAGGTCAAGTGCCCGGGCGAAATACACTGTTGCCGACTGTGGCAACTGGAGAACTCCATGCAGATCAAGGAATTGGCGCTGGCCACCGGCGTGGACACCGAGACCATCCGCTTCTACGAAAAGCAGGGCCTGTGGCCCGCGCCCGCGCGCCTGGCCAACGGCTACCGCGACTATGCGCCGCTGCACCTGGAGCGGCTGGCCTTCATCCGCCACTGCCGCGCGCTCGATATCCCGCTGCCCGATGTGCGCCGCCTGCTCGGGGCCATCGACGCGCCGCGCGCCGACTGCCTCGATGTCGATGCGCTGGTCGATGCGCAACTGGCGCGCGTGCGCGCCCGGCTGCTGAGCATGCAGGCGCTGGAGCAGCAACTATTGCAGCTGCGCCGTTCGTGCAGCGGAGACCATGCCCATGCAAGTTGCGGCATCCTCAAGGAACTGGTGGGTGCGGCGCAGGGCGAAGCCTGCGTGTGTCATTGAGTGTCGGCTTCGCCGTGGCATGCCGCACAGGCGCGCAGCGCCGTTCCCGCCTGCGCACGCGCCTGCTCCACCAGATCGTCGAGAAACACCCGCGTGCGCTGGGGAATGAACTTGCGGCTGGGCAGCACCGCGTACATGACCAGCCGCCCGGTGATCCAGGGGCTCAGCACGCGCACCAGCTCGCCGCGCGCCAGCCAGGGCGCGACGGTATCCATCGCGACCGAAGCAATGCCCGCGCCATCGAGCGCGGCGCGCAGCAGGGTGTCGGTGTGGTTGGCGGCAATGACCGGCTTGACGGCAATCTCGCGCGAGTGCGCGGCATCGGCCTCGCACCACATGCGCCAGGCGCGCGTCTGACCGTTCGATAGCTTGAGGCGCAGGCAGTCGTGGTCCACGAGATCTTCGGGTTGCTGCGGTGTGCCATGACGCTGCAGATAGGCCGGTGAGGCGACCAGGATTGCCTGGGTCTCGATCACCTTGCGTGCGACCAGCTCGCCCTGCAGGTTTTCATCCGCGCCGACAAGCGTGATATCGAACTCCTCGAAGGGCGGTGCGCCGGTCGATTCGACCTCGACATCGAACTGGATCTTCGGGTAGCGCTGACGAAAGCTCGCCAGCATCGGCGCGAGTACGTAGCTCGCCAGCTCGGGCGGCGCATGCACGCGCAGCAGGCCTTCGAGCTCGGTGCTTTGCAGGCGCGTCACGGCGTCGGCCTCGTCGATGTCCTGCAGGATGTTGCGCACGCGGCCCAGATAGCTCTGGCCTGCCTCGGTCAGCGACAGCCGGCGCGTGGAGCGCTGCAGCAGGCGCGTGCCCAGATGGTCCTCGAGATCGGCCACCAGGCGCGTGACCACGGGGGCCGACATATCGAGCACGCGCGCCGCCGCGGCAAAGCCGCCCTCGTTCACCACGCGCTCGAACACCCGCATTGAAAGCAATCGGTCCATGGGCCACCCGGTCGATGAAAATCCGATTATTCCATTTTTGGAAACACACGTATTCTTTTTGTGCTGTTTATCTTTGTCGGTAGAAATTTTAAAGTTCATCCCATGGACCGGGCAGCAGCTGCAGTCCACCACTTTCCGCCACAAGACACAGGACCCAAATCATGAAAAGCAATATTCTCTCCATCCTCGCCATCACCGTTGCCGCCTGGAGCGCAGGCCCGGCCCTGGCCGCCGATGCTGGTGCATCGCTGACGCGCGATCAGGTGAACGCCGAGCTGGCGCAGGCCCAGCGCAATGGCGACCTGCTGGCCCATGCCGAAGCCGGGCTCAAGCAAAACGAAGTGGCGCCCGGCAACTACCCCGCCCAGGCAGCGCTGCCGGGCAAGACCCGCGAACAGGTCCGGGCAGAATTTGCGCAGGCGCTGCGCAGCGGCGACGTGCCGGTGGACGGCGTGACCGGTCTGAAGGCCAACCAGCTCGCGCCCGGCAACTACCCGGCCCGGGCCGCCGCGCAGGCCGCAAGCCGCGACCAGGTGCAGTCCGAGCTCAGCTCGGCCATCCGCCACGGCGCGCTGCCGGTGCACGACAGCGTCTGAGCCTGCGGTTCAAGCGCTGCCTGCAGCCCACGCTGGGCTGACTTCCCGGACCTCTTGTCCGAGTCCCGCCAGCGCCAGCGCCTGCACGGCGCGCGCGGTCTTGCCGCCAAAGTCCTGCAGCGGGTTGTATTCGACGATCTCCAGCGCGACAAAGCGCGGGTCGACGCGGCAGCCGCGCAGCGCGGCGGTGGCTTCGACCAGCGATATGCCCTGCGCCACGGGCGTGCCGGTGGCCGGCGCATCCCGCGGATCGAGCCCGTCGATATCGATGCTCACGCCCCAGCCCGCGCAGCCCGCCGACACCTGGGCCCGGGCCTGCGCAAAGCAGGCCTCGAAGCCGCGGCGCGCCACTTCCTCCATATAGAACACCCGCACGCCCAGCGCTTCGAGCAGCGCGCGCTCGGCGCTTTCATAGCTGCGCGCGCCCAGGATGGCCAGGTGCTCGGGGCGGATCTTGCCGCTCCAGCCAAAGAGCTGCGTGAACGCCGCGCTGCCATGGCCCAGCAGCGCCGCCAGCGGCATGCCGTGCGGGGCGTTGGACTCCGAGGAGTCGGGCGTGTGTGCGTCGAGATGCGCATCGATCCAGATCAGGCCGAGCGGGCCGCGCGGGCGCAGCGCCTGGGCCACGCCGCTCCAGCTGCCGATCGCGCAGGAATGGTCGCCGCCGAGCACCAGCAGCTGCGCGCCGCCTTGCGCCAGTGGCAGCACGGCCTCGGCCAGCGCCTGGTTGAAGCGCGCCACGGTGTCCATGCGGTCGCGCGCCTGCAGCGGGTCAGAGGCCACGGCGGTTTCGGCATGGACCTCGCGGCCCGCCTCGGCCAGCGCCTGCGCAATGCCCGAGGCCAGCAGCGCGCTGGCCGCGTACTTGCAGCCGCTGTCGCGCGCCCCCTCGCCAATGGCCGCGCTGACGATCTGCAGCGCCCTGCGTTCGCGTTTCATGCTGCGGCTCCTCAGTCGGCCAGCGCAAAAGCCGCCGTCCGGCCCAGCGCACAGCCATAAAGGTCCTTGGGATCGTGCAGGCGTGGCACGAGCTCGAGCGACTGTCCCAGGTTCAGCGCGGTGGCGGTCTCGTGCAGATAGCGCAGCGCCGACAGGTCCTCGAGCGCAAAGCCCACCGAGTCGAACACGGTGATCTCGCTGGCGCTGCGCCGGCCGCCGCCCTCCAGCAATTGCCACAGCTCCACCACGGGGAAATCGGCCGGCATCTGCTGGAGCTCGCCCTCGATGCGCGTTTGCGGCGCGTATTCCACCACCACCGTGGAGCGCTCCAGGATGCGCGGGTCCAGCTCGGTCTTGCCCGGGCAGTCGCCGCCGACGGCATTGAGATGCATGCCGGGCTCGACCATGTCCAGCTCCAATATGCGGGCGCGGGATTTGTCGGCGGTGATGGTCGTGACGATGTCGGCGCCGGCCACTGCATCGCGCACCGAATCCATGGGCCGCACCTGCAGCCGGCCGGCGTCGATATAGGGGGCGAGGTTGGCCATCAGGCGCTCGGTTGCCGCGCGGTCGACATCGTAGGCGCGGATTTCGCGAATACCCAGCGCCTGCATGAAGGCAATCGCCTGGAACTCGCTTTGCGCGCCGTTGCCGATCAGCGCCATCGAGCGGCTGCCCGGACGCGCCAGCCGCTCGGCCGCCACGACCGAAGTCGCCGCGGTGCGCAGCGCAGTGGTGATGGTCAGCTCGCTGAGCAGCAGCGGGTAGCCGGTCGCGACCTCGGCGAGCACGCCAAACGCCATCACCGTGGGCAGCTGGCGCAGCGGATTGCGCGGGTGGCCGTTGACATACTTGAAGGCAAAGAATTCCGCGTCCGAGACCGGCATCAGCTCGATCACGCCCTGCGGCGAGTGGTTGGCAGTGCGCGCGCACTTCTCGAAGCTGTTCCAACGCCGGAAGTCCTCGCGGATGAATTCGGCAATCTGCGCCAGCATGGTTTCAGCGCCGATCTGCGCCAGCATGCGCTGCAGCTCGGCAACGCCCAGGTAGTTGGTCATATCTGTGTCCTCCTGCCGCAGCCATGCGGCCATGGCCCCAGTCTAGGCCGCGTGCAGCCACGCCAAACGCGCAAAACCGCCCCCCGCACCGCCGAAACGGCTGAAGGAGCGACGGGGTTCAGCCCCTTCGGCGCGGCGCGTCGAACAGCGGGAAGCCGCGGAATTCCTTGACCGTCTTCAGCTCGGTGTTGGTGGCGATCTTCTCGATGCCCAGCAGCGGCTGGTCGAGCCAGGCATCGGTCAGCGCCTGGTAGTGCGCCAGGTCCCGGCAGCAAAAGCGCACCAGATAGTCAAAGCGTCCGCTGACCAGATGGCAGGCCACGACTTCCGGGCAGGCCAGGGCGTGGCGCTCGAACAGCGCGGCGGTGGCCGGCCGCTGGTCCTTCAATGCGACCTCGGCAAAGACCACGGCATGCGCGCCCAGCAGCGTGCGGTCGAGCTCGGCGTGGTAGCCGCGCAGATGGCCCTGCTTTTCCAGCGCGCGGATGCGCGCCAGCGTGGCCCGTGGCGACAGGTGCACGCGCTCGGCAATGGCGCGCGCGCTGCTGCGGCCGTGCTGCTGCAGCAACTCGAGGATCCGATAGTCAATGGCATCCGGCGGCATTGCGTCCTCCATGCGGGTGGTGGGGCCCACGCCCAGCTTAGCAGCCATGCGCTGCGGCATGTCGGGAGGTCGAGAAAAAACTATCCAGGATCGATGATTACAAGTCGTTAGCTATACAAAAGATACGCTGCCCTTCACGGGTCCCCAAGACCGCGACCGCAACTCCCCGCGAGCAACCGATGATGAACAAAGGAACGGCAGTTTTCCTGTGTGCATGGGCCTGGTGCGGCGCCAGCCTGGCCCAGGCCCCCGGCCCGCGTCTAGAGCAGCAGCAACTGCAGCGCCAGCAGGAGCGCGACAAGGCGCTGCGCGAGCGCATTGCGCCCGAGGTCAATGCGTTGCCCGGGCCGACCGCGCCGCTGGCGCTGGAGTTGCCCGAAAGCGAGTCGCCGTGCTTTCCCCTGCAGGCGATCCGCATCACCGGTGCGCACGCCGACGAGGTGCCATGGCTCGAGAATGCAGCCGACCTCGACCTGCGCCGCCACCCCTGCATCGGCGCCAAGGGGGTGGAAGTCATTCTCGCGCGGCTGCAGCACGCGCTGGTGGTGCGCGGCCTCATCACCTCGCGGGTGCTGGTCACGCCGCAGAACCTGCAAGGCGGGGTGCTGGAGATTGCATTCATGCCTGGCGTGCTGCGCGAGGTGCGCCTGAGCGCGGACAGCGCGGGCGCCGCCTCGCTGCTGAGCGCGCTGCCGTCCCGGCAAGGAGAGCTGCTGCAGCTGCGCGATATCGAGCAGGGGCTGGAAAACCTCCAGCGCGTGCCCACGGCCGATGCCGACATCGAGATCGTGCCCAGCGAAGGCCCGGATGCCGCGCCCGGGCAAAGCGATCTTCTGGTCAGCTACCGCCGCGCGAATCCCTGGCGCCTGAACCTGGCGCTTGACGACGGCGGCACCAAGTCGACCGGCAAGCTCCAGGGCGCGGCCACGCTGTCCTGGGACAATCCGCTGCAGCGCAATGACCTGGCCTACCTGAGCCTGGGCCGCGGCCTGCGCCACACCGGGGGCCGCGGCACGCGCAACGCGGCATTCCACTATTCCGTGCCGCTCGATTACTGGCTGCTGGGCCTGACGGCGTCCGCCCACCGCTACCACCAGACCGTGGCCGGCGCCTATGAGGACTACCGCTACAGCGGCAAATCCAGCCAGCTCGATGTGCGGCTGGGCCGCGTCATCCACCGCAGCGCGACCTCGCGCACCACCGCCAGCGTGCGCGCCTTCCACCGCGCGTCGTCCAACTTCATTGACGATACCGAGGTCGAGGTCCAGCGCCGGCGCACCTCGGGCCATGAGCTGGCGCTGGCGCAGCGCAGCTATCTGGGCACGGCGGTGTTCGAAGGCAGCCTGGCCGCAAGGCGCGGCACCGGCGCGTTTGGCGCACTGCGCGCGCCCGAGGAGCCTTGGGGCGAAGGCAGCTCGCGCATGAAGATTTATGTCGCCGACCTCGCGCTGAGCCGGCCCTTCAAGCTCGCGGACCAGCGCCTGCGCTTTTCCACGGCCTGGCATGGCCAGTGGAACCGCACGCCGCTCACGCCCCAGGACCGCATTGCCATTGGCGGGCGCTACACCGTGCGCGGCTTCGATGGCGAGACCACGCTGCTGGCCGAGCGCGGGCGCTATTGGCGCAACGAACTGGCGCTGGCACTGGGCGCCGGCGCCGAAGCCTTCGTGGCGCTGGACACAGGCCGGGTCGGAGGCCCCTCGGCCCGGTATCTGGCCAGCCGCTCGCTGACCGGCGCGGCACTGGGCCTGCGCGGCGCCGGGCGCGGCTTTTCCTATGAGCTGCTGGTCGGTACGCCGGTCAGGAAGCCAGAGCGCTTCGAGACCGCGCATACGCATCTGGGCTTCAACCTCGCATACAGCTTTTGAGACAAGGCTCCCAAAAGAACAAATATGGCAATTTATGGTTTTTTCATAATTTATGAGAAGAGCATAAATATGCATAATGTCTCGCATGAACCCCGCTCTTGCGCTTCCCTACTATCCACGCCCCGAGTTTCTGGCAGGGGTGCTCGCGGTGCTGACTTCAGGCCTTCAGCAGGGTGTGACCTTGTTTGCGCCGCGGCGCCAGGGCAAGACCAGTTTCGTGATGAACGAACTGCTGCCTGCAGCGCAGGAAGCGGGCTGGCAGGGGGTCTATCTCGATCTCTGGCGGCTGCGCAGCGATCCGGCTCGGGGACTGGTCGAAGGCCTCGAGGCCCAGGTGTTCAAGCCGGCGCCGGGTCTGCTGGCGCAGTGGAAGCTCTCGCGCCTGTCGGGAACGATCAAGCCGCCAATGGCGGAATTCAAGATCGAGGCCGAACCGGAGAAGGCTTTCGCCCCCGTGGGCGGCGCAGTATCGCTCGAGCATCGCCTGGCGGTAGTGCTGGATGCGTTGGTCGAACGCGCGGACGTCACGCTGCTGGTACTCGATGAGTTCCAGGCGCTGGCGGGCGTGCAGCGCGATGACTTCGTTGCCGCGTTCCGCACCGCGCTGCAAAAGCACCGGGGCCGTTTGCTGGTGTTTTATACCGGCTCTTCGCGTGCTGCGCTCAATGCCATGTTCCGCCGGGCAAAGGCGCCGCTGTTCCAGTCGGCGCATGCACTGGCGCTGCCGGAGCTCGGTCGCGGCTTCGTCGAAGACCGGGCTGCTTTCCTGGCGCAGCGCACGTCCATCGTCGTCGACCTGGACGCGCTGGAGAGCGCCTTCGAGCGATTGGGGAAATCGCCCGAGTTCCTCAACTGGCTGATTGTCGACATCATGGTTCGCGGCGAGGGTGATGTGCCCGCGGCCATGCATGCCTGGCTTGAAAACCAGCGCATGGAAGTCTTTGACGAGGTGCTGGACAAGCTCAATGGCATCGACCTCGGGCTGCTGCTTGCGCTGGCGGTGCCAGGACATCCGTCATGCTTCAGTGCCGAGGGGGTGCGGTGCGTGCAGGGGTTTTGCGGCGGGGAATTCAAGGTCACGTCCAGCAAGGTCCAGACATCGCTCAACCGTCTTGCAAAGCACGGGCTTATCGCTCCCACGGGCAACAAGGGCGAGTATGAGATCGAAGACCGCAGTTTGCTGGTCTGGCTGCGCGAATCCATGGCGCATGACGCCGGGCCCGCCTGACTCATCGCCAGCGCTTTCCACGGACTGCAAGCCACGGCATTGCGGCCGGCCACCCCGGAATTACTCAAGGAGCATCAGCATATGGACAGCCACCAGCCAGCAGAGCATGGGTCGACACCGGCAGACACAGGCGTTCAGGAGATATGGGTCCCCGCCGCGTTGGGGCGCCTGCATGCCAAACGCTGGACCGCCGATTCGGGGTCGAAGTCCCGCATACCCATCGTGCTGCTGCACGACTCGCTGGGCTGCACCGCACTGTGGCGCAGCTTCCCGGCCGAGCTGGCGCGGGTGACAGGCCACCCGGTCGTCAGCTATGACCGGTTGGGCTTCGGGCAGTCCGATCCCCATCCGGGGGTGCTGGATGCAGCCTTTGTCGGCGCCGAGGCGCAGGGCGGCTTTGCGGCGGTGCTTGAGGCGTTGGCCATCGACCGCTTCATGGTGTTGGGCCACAGCGTCGGCGGCGGCATGGCGCTGTCGATTGCAGCCGCTTATCCCGGGCGCTGCGTGGCGGTGATCACCGAATCGGCGCAGTCGTTTGTCGAGCCGCTGACGCTGGACGGCATCCGCGCCGCCCGTGACGGGTTTGCCGCGCCGGGGCAGATGGATCGGCTCGAGAAGTATCACCCTGGCAAGGCGCGCTGGGTGCTCGATGCCTGGGTAAATACCTGGCTTTCGCCACAATTTCGCGATTGGAGCCTTGATGCAGTGCTGCCGCGCGTGCGCTGCCCGTCACTGGTCTTCCAGGGCGTAAATGACGAATATGGTTCGTTGCGCCAGCCCGAGCGTATTGTCGCGCTGGCAGGCGGGCCGGTCACGCTGGTCCAGCTGGACTGCGGACATGTGCCGCACCGCGAGTGCACGGCGCAGGTGCTGCAGCGGGTGCAGGCTTTCGTTGCGCTGATCGACGCGCCGGCCGAGGCGGCGTGCCCTTAATCCAATGCGCGGTTGCGTGACTCCACATTCACGGCCGCAATGGCCACCGCGCCGGTCACGAGCATGCCGGCCAGCACGAACAGCGACAGCGTGAACTGCGTGGCCATCAGCGGCGCAATGAGTGCCGGGGCAAACAGTCCGCCAAAACGTGCCACCGCGCCGGCCAGGCCCATGCCGCTGGCGCGCAGGTGGGTGGGGTAGACCTCGGGCGTGAAGGCATACAGCCCGCCCCAGGTGCCCAGCAGCGCAAAGCTCAGCAGCAGCGTCGAGCCGACCACCACGGGTGTCGTGGTGCCCAGGCTGTAGAGCAGGCAGCCGACGGCGCTGAGCAGCAAAAAGCCGATCAGCGTCGGCTTGCGTCCCCAGCGCTCGACGCCATAGGCCGCGAGCGCAAAGCCCGGCAACTGCACCAGCGCCAGCAGCACCAGGAACTCCTGGCCGCGCATGAAGCCGAAACCCGCGCTGGCCAGCTGTATCGGCAGATAGACAAACACGCCGTAATAGGCCATCGACACCAGGCACCAGGCGAGCAGCAGGCCGATGCTGCGGCGGCGCAGTTCGCTGGAGAAAAGCGCAAAGGCCGGGCGCTGCTGCGGTGCCTCGGGGTGCAGCGCGGGGATCACCACCGCGCGGCCGTTGGTATCGGCCACGCGCTGCAGCACCGCGCGCGCCTCGTCCGATCGGCCATTGCGGTTGAGATAAAGCGGCGACTCGGGAACATAAAAGCGCAGCACCACGCCGATCAGCGCCGGAATGCCGGTCACGAAAAAGATCAGGCGCCAGGCATCTGAGCCCCAGGAAACGGCCACCAGCGACAGCAGTGCGAGGAAGATCGTGCCGATGGCCCAGAACGACTCCATCAGCACCAGCCAGCGGCCGCGGCGCTGGCTGGGCAGGAACTCGGCCATCATCGTGTAGTCGACGGGCAGCGTGCCCCCCACGCCGATGCCGGTGATGAAGCGCAGCACCAGCAACCAGGCCAGATCGGGCGCGAACGCCGAAGCCACGCCCGCGCAGGCATCGATGAGCACGGCCAGCAGCAGCACCGGGCGCCGGCCGATGCGGTCGGCCAGCCGGCCAAACACAAAGGCGCCGATCAACATGCCGACAAAGAACAGCGTGCCCGTGCGCAAGGCCTCGGGCAGCGTGATGCCGAAGGTCTTGGCAATGGACGGGGCGCTGAAGCCGATCGACAGCACCTGCATCGCATCGGCCAGCCACACCAGGCCGAAGATCACGAACAGCCGGTACTGGAACTTGCCGACACCGGCGCTTTGCAGGCCGGTTTCCACCGAGATGAATGAGGAGGGCGAGGAAGCTTGCATGGGGGCAGGGCGGTGGGGCGTCTGAAGCGCCGGACTCGAGGTCAAAGGGGCATATCATCGCCGACCGCGCGCCGACCGCGCGCCGACCGCGCGCCGGCTGCGCGCAAAGGCCACCCGTCAGGCCAGCAGGCGCCAGCCGGCCAGCACTGCCGCGCACAGCGTGAGGCCCGCGGCCAGCAGCTGCAGCAACGCAATGCGGTGCGCGCGCTCGAGCGTGGCGCCGACGCGCTCCAGGGCCGTGTCCAGTTCGGCGCGCAGGGCCTGGGCCGCTGCGCCGGCGCTGTCCTGCACGGCCTGGGCCAGCGCGTTGCGGCCCGCGGTCAGCGCGGCGTTGAGGCTGCGCTCGGCCTTGTCCCTGGCATCGTTGCTCCAGCGCAGGCTCAGGCTTTCAAGCGCCTGCTGGTATTGGTCGAGCTGGGCCTGCTGGGCTTCGAGGCTGTCTTGCAGCACCCGGCGCTGGATGGTGTGCAGCACCAGGATCGGGTCGTCGGGCGAGAGCCCGACATGGTTCTGCGCGGCGATTTCCTCGAGCAGCGTTTCGATGGAAGTGAATTCGTGCGCCATCACTGCACCATGGCCAGGTCGAGCTGCGCGAACAGCGCGCGCTGCAATTGCTTGAGGCGCTGGCGTTCCAGGATGCCCAGCGAGGCCATGGCGAGGGCTTCGTCAAAGGTCAGGCGCTGCTCCAACAATGCCGCCAGCGCGCGGCCATCGGTGACCGGTTGCAGCTCGGGCAGGCGCAGCAGCGCGTCCAGGCGGTGTCTGTTCTCCCGGTACGCCGGCAACGCTTCGACCCCCTGGCCCTGATGCACCAGGGCCCCCCAGAACGGATTGAGCCAAAGAACGAACCGGGTGGTCTGGGGCCATTGGCGCACCAATTGCGCGAAGCCATCGAGCGTGTCGGTAAACGCCGGCCCGCCCGCGACCAGCGTATGCACGATCCACCGATGGGAGATGCGCGCCAGCCGTGGGCGCGCGCGGGGGCTTGCAAGAAAATGCAGCAGGGGCAGGCAGACGCTCGCGCTGCTGTCGATCACCACGTCTTGTGGCGTCTGCGCGATCCATTGCAGCATCGCGTCGAACGCGCGCGCATCGAATGGGCCGCGCTGGTGCCAGGGCAGGCGCCTGGCTGCCAGGCCCCGGTAGCCGCAGAGCGTGCCATGCACCGGGTCGGCATCGATGCACAGGGGCGCATGGCCGCGGCGTGCCAGGTATTGCGCCAGCAGCGCTGCGACCAGCGACTTTCCCGTACCCCCCTTGGCTTGCATCACGCAATGCACCTTGGCCATGCGAATCCTCCTGGAATCCTGGGTTGGCATTGTAGGCACACAGCGCTGAAATTTCGTTATATGCGCTGATGGTGTTCCGGGTTCGAGATGTTTTTCCCTGTGCGAAGGTCGATCTTTAGCGGCTAAAAATCGCGCGGAGATCGATAAATCCAACGCTTGTGGGATGGGCATCGCGTCGAAAGATTTCGTTATAACGAATTGCCGTGGCTATACTCCCGCCCCAGACGGGGCAGCCCCATCACGTCCGGGCCGCATGCCGTCAGCGTCAGTCAACGCCCGCAAACGGGCTACGTCCGAAGGCTGCAGAAGATGAACGATCGCTTCAACAACGCAGTAGGCCCCCAGGTCAGGGCGGGCAAGCCACGCGCGGGCTGGCTGGTTCCGCTGCTGGCGCTGCTGGCACTGGTAGCCGGGCTGCAGGCCGCGACGCAATTCCTCGCACATGACCTGCAGTACCACCCGGCCCTGGGTGCGCACTGGCGGCAGTTCTATGCCCCATGGAGCGGCGTTTTGTGGGCCGCGCAGTGGTATGGCCATTACCCCGATGTCTTTCTGCGCGCGGCCAGCGTCGGCACAACGCTGGCGGGCAGCGCACTGCTGGTGCTGGCGGTGGTGCGCATGCTGCAGGCGCATTCCGAACGGCCCAATGCCTATCTGCATGGCTCGGCGCGCTGGGCCAATGCGCACGATATCCGGCGCGCGGGCCTGCTGGCGCGTCCGCGCAGCTGGGCCGAACGGCTGCGCGGCCAGCCCGGCGCGCGCAGTGAAGGCGTCTATGTCGGCGCCTGGGCCGATGCACGCGGCGCCATCCACTACCTGCGCCACAGCGGCCCCGAGCATGTGCTGACCTATGCACCGACGCGCTCGGGCAAGGGCGTGGGGCTGGTGGTGCCGACGCTGCTGTCGTGGCCGCACAGCTGCGTGGTCACCGATCTCAAGGGCGAGCTCTGGGCCATGACGGCCGGTTGGCGGCAAAAGCATGCGCACAACAAGGTGATCCGCTTCGAGCCGGCCGCGCCCGATGCCGGGCTGTGCTGGAACCCGCTCGATGAAATCCGCATCGCCACCGAGTACGAGGTCGGCGATGTGCAGAACCTCGCGACGCTGATTGTCGACCCCGATGGCAAGGGGCTCGAGAGCCATTGGCAAAAGACCAGTCAGGCGCTGCTGGTGGGCGTGATCCTGCATGCGCTCTACAAGGCCCGCGCCGGGGGCGAGGCGGCGACGCTGCCGGCCGTGGACGCGATGCTGGCCGACCCCACGCGCGACACCCGCGCGCTGTGGCATGAAATGAGCAGCTTCCCGCATTGCGCGGGACAGCCGCACCCGGCCGTGGCCAGCGCCGCGCGCGACATGCTCGACCGCCCGGACGAGGAGGGCGGCTCGGTGCTGTCGACGGCCAAGTCCTATCTCGCGCTCTACCGCGACCCGGTGGTGGCGCGCAATGTGAGCCAGTCGCAGTTCCGCATCAAGGACCTGATGCACCACGCCAGCCCGGTGAGCCTGTACATCGTCACGCAGCCCAATGACAAGGCGCGGCTGCGGCCGCTGGTGCGGGTCATGGTCAACATGATCGTGCGGCTGCTGGCCGACAAGATGGAGTTCGAGCGCGTACCGGTGGCCGCGCCCGCGCGCTGGTGGCGCCCGGGGCGTGCGCCGGCCACGGTGGTGCGCGCGCGCCAGGCCTACCGGCACCGGTTGTTGGGCTTGCTCGATGAATTCCCGAGCCTGGGCCGGCTCGAGATCCTGCAGGAGTCGCTGGCTTTCGTTGCCAGCTACGGCATCAAGTTCTACCTGATCTGCCAGGACATCAACCAGCTCAAGAGCAAGGAGGCGGGTTACGGGCCCGATGAGACCATCACCTCGAACTGCCATATCCAGAATGCCTACCCGCCCAACCGCATCGAGACCGCCGAGCACCTGTCGAAGCTGACCGGCCAGACCACGGTGGCCAAGGCGCAGATCACGACCAGCGGGCGGCGCACCAGCGCCATCCTGGGGCAGGTGTCGCGCACGACGCAGGAGACCCAGCGCCCGCTGCTCACGCCCGACGAATGCCTGCGCATGCCCGGCCCGAAAAAGGATGCGCAGGGGCAGATCACCGAGGCCGGCGACATGGTGGTCTATGTCGCGGGCTTTCCCGCGATCTATGGGCGCCAGCCGCTGTACTTCCAGGACCCGACCTTTGTCGCGCGCGCCGCCGTGCCCGAGCCCGCGGCCAGCGATGTGCTGCGGCCGGTGCGCGCGCTGGCCGCGGGCGAGGGGGTCGCGCTGTGAGTACGCCCAAGCGCTTCATGCCCCGGGCGCAACGCGTTGCGCACGCAGTGGCGCTGGCCGCAGTGGCGCTGCTGCTGTGCGCTGCCGGCTGCCGATGGGCCGGGCTGCGCGTCAACACCAGCCCCAGCATTCCGCTCGGGCTGTACCGCGTGAGCGACCTGCCCGTGACGCGCGGCGCCTATGTGCTGCTGTGCCCGCCACAGACACCGGTCTTTGCCCTGGCACGCCAGCGTGGCTATCTGGGCGCGGGGTTCTGTCCGGGCGGCTATGGCTATCTGATGAAGAAAGTTTTGGCGGCGCAAGCCGACCACATAGGTTTTGCTGCCGATGGCGTGCGCGTCAACGGCCGGCTGCTGGCCGCAAGTGCCGCATTGCCGGCGGATCAGGCCGGGCGGCGCTTGTCGCAGCACATGCGAGGGTCTCTGACGCTGGGCCCGGACCAGTTGCTGCTGATGTCCGCCCGCCCCACTGCATGGGATGCGCGCTATTTCGGTCCGGTGGCGCGGGCCCAGGTGCACAGCGTCATCGTGCCGCTGCTGACCTGGCCTGCAGCCTCAGGCACGACATGCGGCAAAGCCAAGACTCTTCCCGCTGGCGCCGGTATTCACCGGCCCGGTGCCCCGCATTTGTGGATCGGTTGGCGGCAGTTGCCGGTGGCCGTATCCGCAAACCACGGCGATCTTCGCCACCACAACCCAAGCAAGGAGCCATTGACATGACCGAACCCAACAACCCCCTGCCTAGCGCGCCCGCCCGCCGAACCCATGAAGAGTTGGCAGCCATCGTGCGCGAGAAGCTCATCGAAGCGATGACGCCCGGACGCATCGTCGAGTTCGATCCGGAGGAGGCCGAGTATGCCGGTGCGTTCATTGAAGACGCGATGAGCGAGGAGGACGCCCTGGCCGCCATGTATGACCCGAGGAACGACGACTGAGGGGACACCCCGCACGCCGCCATGTCCGCCTTGGAGCGCCTAACAAAACCCAGCAAATCGAAGATTTGCGCTTGAGACTGGGCGCGGCCGGCCAGGCGCGACCGGCTAGGCGCGGCCGGCTAGGCGTGGTGACGCAGACAGTGCAAGCAGCACGGCAAGGCACCGCAACGACGTCTCAAGGGTTTTGATCGGCGCTCTTATCCGCAATACAGGCCGCAGAGCCATGAACAGGAGACAAAGATGGAAGTGCAAAAGCCGTTACATGAAATAGTGGCCAAGAGATTGATCTCCCAGCTGGAGGCGGGCACGGCTCCCTGGCAAAAACCCTGGCGCACCGGTGAGCCGCCGAGCCTGCTGCCGGTCAACGCCAGCACCGGCACGTACTACAGGGGCTGCAATGCCGTCGCGTTGATGAGCCGGGGGCATGCAGACCCGCGCTGGATGACCTACAAGCAGGCCGAGGGCCTGGGCGCCCAGGTACGCCCGGAGGCGCAAGGCGTCACGGTCCAGTACTGGAAGTTTGGCGACGGGTCGGGTTCGGCAGACGCGCAGACGCAAAGCATGGAGCGCCCGCACGTGTTCCATTCCACGGTCTACAACGCCGAGCAGATCGACGGCCTGAAGCCGCTGGTGGTGCCGCGGCAGGATTGGAACCCCATCGAGCGCGCCGAGCAGATCCTGAAGGCGTCAGGCGCCGATATCCGGCATACCGAGAGCGACCGCGCGTTTTACCGGACTGAAACCGACACCATCCACCTGCCCCCGCGCGAGCAGTTTGCCACGCCCGCCCAGTACTACGCGATTGCCCTGCATGAGCTCGGCCACTGGACCGGCCATCCATCGCGCCTGGGCCGGGACCAGTCGCACCCCTATGCGAGCGAGGGCTACGCCATGGAGGAACTGCGCGCCGAGATTGCCAGCATGATCCTCGGGGAGGCGCTGGGCATCGGGCACGATCCGGGCCAGCACGCGGCCTATGTGGGCAACTGGGTCAGGGTGTTGCGCAACGAACCGATTGAAATCGTCCGCGCGGCCGCGGACGCCGAGCAAATTCATAGCTTTGTCATGGCGCTCGAGCATCGGCAGGAACAGAAACAGGAGCCGGGGCACGGGCAGGAGGCCACGCAGCTGCAGACACCGGCGCCGGCGGAAGTCGAAGCCCAGGTCCTGCAGCGAAGCAACCCGCTGGCGCCGCGCGCCACCTTCTTGCATGTGCCCTTCAAGGACAAGGAGGAAGCCAAGGCCCTGGGCGCCAAGTGGCACCGCCAGGCGCAGGCGTGGTTCGTGCCCGCGGGCGTCGATGCCGCACCGTTTGCGCAGTGGATCCATCCCACGCGCGCGCCGGCCGGGCAGGAGCTCCAACTGCAGCCCGACCGCCACTACCTGGCCGTGCCCTATGGCGAGCGCAAGGCGGCCAAGGCCATGGGCGCCGCCTGGGACCCGGCCGCCAAATCCTGGTTTGTCGGGCCGGACGCCGACCTGCAAAAGCTCGCGCGCTGGCAGCCCGGGAACAGCGCGCATGAGCAGGCCCCGGCCATGCGCCCGCAGGAAGAGTTTGCCGAGGCGCTGCGGGCCATGGGCTGCGTGGTCGACGGCGAGCACCCGGTGATGGATGGGCGCAAGCACCGCATCGCGCTCGAAGGGGCGCCGCCGGGCGGGCCCGAGGGCTTCTACATCGGGCACCTCGATGCGCGCGCCAGCGGTTACATCAAGAACCTGCAGACCGGTGTCGAGATGCAATGGAAGTCCAAGGGCTACCGGCTCGCACCCGAGGACAAGGAACGCTTGCTGGCCGAGGCGAGCAGCCATCTGCAGGCGCGTGCCGATGCGCGCGTGCAGGCCCACGAGCAGGCAGCCGAGCGCGTGCGCGAGCAGCTCGCCGAGCTGCAGCCCGCGTCGCAGCCCACGCCGTACATGCAGGCCAAGGGTATTGCGCCGCAGCCCGGGGTCTTCACCGACCGCGCGGGCCGGCTGACCTGCGTGCCGGTGATCGATGTGCAAGGGCGGCAATGGTCGATGCAGACCATCGACGCAGACGGGGCCGAGCACTTTGCGCCGCACAGCCGCAAGGACGGGTGCTTTCACGCGGTGGGCGGGCTCGACGCCTTGGCGCGCGCGCCGGCGCTGGTCATTGGCGAGGCCTATGCGACGGCGGGCAGCCTGTCGCAGTCGCTGGGCTTTGCGACGGTGGCGGCGCTCGAGCCGGCCAACCTGCCGGCGGTGGCCAAGGCCCTGCATGCGCGCTTCCCGGACAAGCCGGTGATCATTGCCGCCGACGACGACCGTCACCTGGAGCTCACGCAGGGCATCAACCCCGGCAAGGTCAAGGGCCAGGATGCCGCCAAAAGCACGGGCGCGACGCTGCTGCTGCCGATCTTCGGTGCGGGCGAGAACAGCTACCCTGCGCACCTGCCCGCGATCACGCCGCGCAAGTACCGCGAGCACCTGCGCACGGGCAATGCCTTGAACGCCGAGCAGCTGGCCGCGCTCGAGCAAATGAAGCGGGTCACCGACTTCAACGACCTGGCCAACCGCAGCGTGCTGGGCCGGGAGGGGCTGGACCGCCAGGTGCGCACGGCGGTGCAGGACGCGGTGGCCAGGCAGAGCTTGCAGGCCGGCGCGCTGCGCCAGACGCAGTCGGCGGCGCGCGGCAACAGCCTGCGGCTGGGCTGAAGCGGGCGGGCTTCATGCAGTGCCGGGCTGCCCGCCCACGCGCAGCAGCGCGCTGCGCGCGGCCTGCCGGCGGCGCGGGGTGCCCTGGCATGTGCGCCCTCGCGCGCACCCGCACCCGTGCCCGTGCCCGTGCCTGCCCCGTCACCTGCGCGACGCCCACGCGTGTCCCAGCGCCTGGCTCCGTCACGTCCGGGACGCGCTTTGCCGCGCGGCAGTGCTCCAATATTTTTCATCGGGCGGCTCGGGCGAGCGGCCTGCCATTTGACAAGGACACCCATGTTTGCAGAACCCTCCGAGAAAACCCGTGACCTGCTGCAACGTCTGAACGCGTTCTTTGACGCGCACATCTATCCCAACGAGGAACGCTACCTGCGCGAGATGGAGGAATTTCGCCGCGCCGGCAATCCCTGGCAGGTGTCGCCACTGATCGAGGAGCTCAAGCCGCTGGCGCGCGCCGCGGGCCTGTGGAACATGTTCCTGCCGCACGAGTACCGCGGCGTGCCGGGCATCTCCAACCTCGACTACGCGCCGCTGTGCGAAGTGATGGGGCGGGTGATGTGGTCGGGCGAGGTCTTCAACTGCTCGGCGCCCGATACCGGCAACATGGAAACCATCGAGCGCTACGGCACCGAGGCACAAAAGGACCAGTGGCTCGAGCCGCTGCTGCGCGGCGAGATCCGCTCGGGCTTCCTGATGACCGAGCCGGCCGTGGCGTCGTCCGACGCGACGAACATCCAGTGCACGATCCGGCGCGAAGGCGACGAGTATGTGATCAACGGCCGCAAGTGGTTCTCGTCGGGCGCGGGCAGCCCGCATTGCGAGATCTTCATCGTCATGGGCAAGACCGATGTCGACGCGCCGCGCCATGCGCAGCAGTCGATGGTGCTGGTGCCGCGCGCCACCGCAGGCGTGAAGGTACTGCGCCACCTGTCGGTCTTCGGCTATGACGATGCGCCCCATGGGCACATGGAAGTGCTGCTGGAGAACGTGCGCGTGCCGGTGGCCAACATCCTGCTCGGCGAGGGCCGCGGCTTCGAGATCGCGCAAGGGCGCCTGGGCCCCGGGCGCATCCACCACTGCATGCGCTCGATTGGCGCCGCCGAGCGCGCGCTGGAGATGATGTGCGACCGCCTGAACGCGCGCGTGGCCTTTGGCCGGCCGCTGTCCGAGCAGTCGATCTGGCACGAGCGCATTGCCGAGTCGCGCTGCCTGATCGACCAGGCGCGGCTGCTCACGCTCAACGCTGCCTACAAGATGGACACCGTGGGCAACAAGAACGCGCGCGCCGAGATCGCCATGATCAAGGTGGTCGCGCCCAACATGTCCTGCAAGGTGGTCGACTGGGCGATCCAGGCGCATGGTGCCGCTGGCGTGAGCCAGGACTTCTGGCTCGCCGAAGCCTATGCCCACCAGCGCACCGTGCGCATCGTCGACGGCCCCGATGAAGTGCACCGCAATGCCATTGCCAAGCTCGAACTCGCCAAGCGCGCGGCGGCCCGCACAGAGTGACCCGAAGCAGCGCCTTGCCAGGGCGCGGCGGCTTTCACGACCCTCCTCACGGAGGGTTTTTTTATGGCTGAAAACAGGGGCGGATGGTCTCGCCGCCGCCTGGAGCGCGCAGCGTTGCGCTCCGGTCACGCGTGTTTTCCCTGGCGCCAGACCCTCGTGAACTTTTTATGATTACTTGCCGGCCGACAAGTAAACAGGCTGGGAAGTTGGAACCTGCGCCATGCAGGTCCGTAAAAACGCAGACCCATACGAGGAGACAGATCTTGTTGAAAACACATCCATCCCGCGCGCTGCGCCCGTCGCCCCTGAGCCTGGCGGTTGCCGCCTGCCTGTGCACCGGCCTGCCCGCGCTGGCCCAGCAGGCGCAAAAGGAGGAGCTGCGCCAGATCGTGCAGCCTGCCGGTGGCCTGGCCAACACGCCCACGAGCAGCGTCAGCATCTATGGCCTGATCGACACCAGCGTGGGCTATGTCTCCAGCCCGGGCGGTCGTCTGTGGCGTCTCGACAGCGGCCATATGAACGGCTCGCGCCTGGGCTTCAAGGGCAGCGAGGACCTGGGCGGCGGCCTGCGCGCCAACTTCCTGCTCGAGATGGGGCTCAATACCGATTCGGGCACGCTGGGCCAGAACCAGGGCGCGGGCGCCAAGGGCTTTGGCCGCGGCGCGCTGGTCAGCCTGACCGGCAACTTCGGTGAGCTGCGCCTTGGCCGCACGGTGACGGCGATCAGCTCCGAGGTGCAGGCCGTGGGCGACCCCTTCGGCCTGGGCGGCGCGGGCAACCTGCAGGGTATCCAGCCCGCGTCGGGGCGCGTCAACAACAGCATCTGGTACCAGACGCCGTCGCTGGGCGGCTTTATCGGCAAGGTCTCCCATGCGCCTGGCGAGACGTCCCCCGTGCCCGGCAGCGGCCTGGGCAAGAGCACTGGCTCGAGCAACGCGGTAGCGCTGTTCTACGCCAAGCAGGCGCTGAGCGCCGCTGCCTCCTATACGCTGCACAAGCACATTGCCGACGGCAGCAATGTGCGCTGGTTCAACTCCAGCGTGGCTTATGACTTCGGCAGCGCCAAGGTGTTTGGCTCCTTTGCGATGTTCAAGAACCCGAGCTCCGCGATCACGCCCGCCACCCAGGCCGCGGCCGACAACAATCTGGGCTTTGCCGGCTTCCCGACGGTGGGCTACTACGCCGGCCAGGACGACCGCAGCGCCTCGCTCGGCGTGGCCGTGCCCTTTGGCAAGAGCACGGTGCTGGCGCAGGTGGTGCATGTCAACGACCGCGGCCCGCTCAACCGCGATGCCACGCAGGCCGGCGTGGCCTATATCTATGCGTTGTCCAAGCGCACCAGCGTCTATGCCGACTACGGCCGCGTGAAGAACCGCAATGGCTCGGCCTATGCGCTGACGGGTGCGACCAGCCAGGCGGCGCCGGGGCGCAATGGGAACAGCGATGCGGTGCATATGGGCATCCGCCACGCGTTCTGATCCGCGGGTCGGCGCATGCAGCCGGGGCTTGGGTCCCGGCTTTTTTTTGACCCGGGTGCTCACCCTTCGACACGCTCAGGGCGAACGGCGCCCCCCGTTCGTGGTGAGTCCGTCGACCCATGAACGGCTTGTCCCATAGGTATCGCCGTGAGTCTACCCATGCCCTCCTATTTGCCTGTGTTGCGCCCCGAATGGCTGGCATTGCATGACGAGCCGGTGCTCGAGCCCGCACTGCCCATCATCGACGCCCACCACCATCTGTGGCTGACGCCGGAGTTCAGCTACGCGCGGCCACAACTGCAGGCCGATGCCGCCAGCGGCCATGCGGTGCGCGCCACGGTGTTTGTCGACTGCCTGTCGCACTACCGCGAGCAGGGGCCCGAGGCGCTGCGGCCGGTGGGCGAGACCGCGTTTGTCATGCGGGAGTGCGGGGCCGGGCAGGGCGGCGCCGAGCTTTGCGCCGGCATTGTCGGCTGGGCCGATCTGCGGCTGGGGGCCGCAGTCACGCCGGTGCTCGAGCAGCATCTCGTGGCCGGGCAGGGGCGTTTTCGCGGCGTGCGCAGCCGCGCGGCCTGGCATGCGGATGCGGCGCTGCATGCCCCGGGCGCGGGAGATGCCGGACTGCTGCTGCAGCCCAGGGTGCAACAGGCGGTGCGGATACTGGGCCGCCTGGGCCTGACGCTCGACGTCTGGGTCTACCACCCCCAGCTGCAGGAGGTCGCCCAACTGGCCGCGGCCTGCCCGCAGACCACGCTGGTGGTCAACCACTGCGGCGGGCCGCTGGGCGTGGGCCCCTATGCGGGGCGGCGCGACGCGGTACTGGGTCAATGGCAGGCGCAGATCCAGGCGTTGGCGCAATACCCGAACAGCGTGATGAAGCTCGGTGGGTTGGCGATGCCGCGCTGCGGCTTTGGCTGGCATGCGCAGCCGGTACCCGTGGACTCGGCGACGCTGGCCCAGGCCTGGGCACCCTATATCGACCACTGCATCGCCGCTTTCGGTGTCGAACGCTGCATGTTCGAGAGCAATTTCCCCATGGACAAGAGCGGCTGCAGCTACCGCACCCTGTGGAATGCCTTCAAGCGCCTGGCCCATGGCGGCAGCGCCAGCGAAAAGGCCGCGCTGTTCGAAGGCACGGCGGCCCGCGTCTACCGGCTGTAGCGCGGGGCGGCCCTCAGGCTTTCAGCGGCCGGTGTAGACCGGCGCGCGCTTTTCCAGGAAGGCGCGCTGTGCTTCCTTCGAGTCCTCGGTCTTGGACAGCGCCACCGTGTTGCCCTGCTCGTAGCGGTAGGCATCGCGCGGCGGCATGTTCAGCGTCATGCGCGCGGCTTCCTTGGCCAGGCGCATCGCGATCGGGCTCTTGGAGGCGATGTCGCGCGCGATTTCCATGCAGTAGGGCATCAGCTGGTCGGCGGGCAGGCAGGCCTCGACCAGGCCCAGGCGGTAGAGCTCCTGCGCCGAGACCTTCATGCCGGTGTAGAACATGCGGCGCGCGCGCGACTGGCCAAAGACCTTTTGCAGGAAGGTGACGCCGCCGGCCAGGCCGACATTGATCTCGGGCATGGACACATAGGCGTCCTCGGATGCCACCCAGATGTCCGAAGCCATGACCAGGCCAAAGCCCGCGCCCAGCGCCGGGCCGTTGATCGCGGCAATGATCGGCTTGGAGCATTCGACCACGGCGTAGTAGGACTCGCGCACGCGGCGGTTGTGCGCGCCATAGGCGCCGGGCACGCCGGCCAGGTTCGGGCGCTCGCGGATGTCGGCGCCCGCGGAGAATGCCTTGCCCGCGCCGGTCAGCACGATGCAGGCCACGTCGTCGCGGTCGGACAGCAGATCGAACACCTGCGTGATTTCCTCGCGCAGCTCGATGTTCTGCGCGTTGACGGGCGGGCGGTTGAGCGTGACGACGGCCACGCCTGCGTCAACGGCCAAAGTGAGGGTGTTGAAGTCCATGAAAGTCTCCTTGTTGTGGGTGCGGCGTGCCTGCAGCACTTACCTGCCGAACGGTAGGTAAGCGGAATGCTAACCGCTGCGGCGGGCCGTCGCAAGTCACCTTGGCGGCACCGCGAGCCATGCGAAACCGGCTGCCGCGCCTGCCAATAACCGCAAAGAATGCGGCCGGCAAGCATGTTTGTCCCTAGGGTTTGCTGGCAAGGGAAACGCTATCCTTTGTTTACTTACCTGTCGGCATGTAAGCAAAAATATGGACCTGCGACGAACCAGGCACAAGGGCCTCTGGCGGCAATGACACAAGGAGCGCGTTGATGACGATGTTGGGACTGATGCAGCAGCAGGATTTGCTGGTGTCGCAATTGTTGGAGCATGCGGCCACGCACCATGCGCAGGTGGAGATTGTCTCGCACGTGTCCGACACCCGGGTCTACCGTTCCAGCTGGGGCCAGGTGCGCGGGCGCGCCAAGCGGCTGGCCAACGCGTTGACCGGCCTGGGCGTGCAGCCCGGCCAGCGCATCGCGACGCTGGCCTGGAACACGCACCGGCATCTGGAGCTGTATTTCGCCGTGGCCGGCATGGGCGCGATCTCGCACACCGTCAACCCGCGGCTGTTTGCCGAGCAGATCGTCTACATCATCAACCATGCGGCCGACGAGTATGTGTTTTTCGACCTCGGATTCGCCGAGCAGCTGGTGGCGATTGCCGGCCAGCTGCCCACCGTCAAGGGCTTTGTCGCGCTGTGCGAGCGCAGCGAGCTGCCGGCGCTCGATCTGCCCAATCTGCTGTGCTACGAGGACCTGATCGCGCAGGGCGCGCCCGACTATGACTGGCCGCGGCTTGACGAGAACACCGCTTCGTCGCTGTGCTACACCTCTGGCACCACGGGCAACCCCAAGGGCGTGCTCTACAGCCACCGCTCGACGCTGCTGCATGCCTGGACGGCCTGCACCGTCGACGGCCTGGGCCTGTCGGCGCGCGACAGCGTGCTGCTGGCGGTGCCGATGTTCCATGTCAACGCCTGGGGCATCCCGTACGCGGCGGCCATGTGCGGTGCCAAGCTGGTGCTGCCCGGGCCGGGCGTGGGCGGCGAGCGGCTGTACGCGCACCTGCTCGAGGAAGGCTGCACCTTCTCGCTGGGCGTGCCCACGGTGTGGCTGGGTTTTTTCCAATACATCGAGAGCCACCGCGACCAGCTCGACCTGGCGCAGCTCAAGCTCGCGCGTGTCGTCGTCGGCGGCTCGGCCGCGCCGCGCGCCATGATCGAGAAGTTCCAGACGCTGCTGGGCACCTATGTGATCCAGGCCTGGGGCATGACCGAAACCAGCCCGCTGGCAACGATCGGCAATCTGCTGCCCGCGCAGCAGGACCTGCCGCTGGCGCAGCGCTTCGATATCCAGGCCAGGCAGGGGCGGGCGATCTTCGGCATCGAGGTCGGCATCTTCGGCCCCGAGGGCGAGCGCCTGGCACATGACGGCAAGCAGGTGGGCGAGATCAAGGTGCGCGGCCCCTGGGTGGTGTCGGCCTACTACGGCGACCGCGCGGGCGCGGCGCTCGATGCCCAGGGCTGGTTCAGCACCGGTGACGTGGCGATGATCGGCACCGATGGCTTCGTGCAGATCACCGACCGCACCAAGGACGTGATCAAGTCGGGCGGCGAATGGATTTCCTCGATCGACCTGGAGAACGTCGCCGTGGGCCACCCCAAGGTGCAGGAAGCCGCGGTGATCGGCGTGGCGCACAGCCGCTGGCAGGAACGCCCGCTCTTGATCGTCGTGCCCAAGACCGGCGAAAGCCTCACCGCCGCCGAGATGACGGACTTCATGAAGGACCGCGTGGCGCGCTGGTGGCTGCCCGACGACGTGGTGTTTGTCGAGGGGCTGCCGCATACGGCTACGGGGAAGCTGCTCAAGACGCAGTTGCGCGAGCAGTTCAAGGGGCATCGGTTGAGTACGGATCCGGTGTGATGCCGGCTCCCGAGGTGGATGCCAGGCGATGGATATCCATCCGTTCGTCCTGAGCTTGTCGAAGGATGGACGGTCACCTGACCTATAGGACTGGCCCTTCATGGTTCGACAAGCTCACCACGAACGGTGGGGTGGGCAAGCTCACCACAAACGGTGGGGTGGGCAGGCTCACCACGAACGGTTGGGGCTCATTACAAACGGTTATTCACCACTGGCGGTGATTCACCACAAACGGTTTTTCCAGATTCTGCAAATCGTCAGCGCATTCCATAACTACCAGGAGACAAGACATGCACGCTTTCCCTTCGATTCCCGCGCTCTCCCGGCTGGCCTTGCTGGCTGGCGGCGCCATGCTCGCCGCTGTGCCCGCGCAGGCGCAGATCAGCGATGACGTGGTGCGCATCGGCGTGATGGCCGACCAGACCGGGACGTACTCGGGCAATGGCGGGCCGGGCTCCTCGCGCGCAGTGCGGCTGGCGGTGGAGGACTTTGGCGGCAAGTTGCTGGGCAAGCCGATCGAGGTCACCGTGGCCGATGACCAGAACAAGCCCAATGTCGGCATCAACATGGCGCGCCAGTGGATCGAAAGCGAGAAGTTCGACACCATCGTCGGCGGCTCGGCATCCTCGATTGCGTTTGGCGTCTCGAGCATGATGAAGGAGAAGAAAAAGCCGTACCTCGTGGCCGGCACGGTGTCGTCCGATCTGACGGGCAAGATGTGCTCGCCAATGACGGTGCAGTTCATTGTCGATACCTACCAGCTGGCGAACGCCGGCGTCACGGCGCTGCTCAAGCAGGGCGTCAAGAGCTTTTTCTTCATCACCGTCGACTATGCGTTTGGCGCCGCGATGCAGGCCGATGCGACCAAGTTCATCGAGGCCGGCGGCGGCAAGGTGGTGGGTTCGGTGCGCCATCCGCTGGGCGCGTCCGATTACTCCTCCTACCTGCTGCAGGCCCAGGCCAGCAAGGCACAGGCCATCGTCGTGCTCAATGCGGGGCTGGACCTGACCAACGCGCTCAAGCAGGCGGCCGAATACAAGCTCGCGCGCAACGGCCAGAAGGTCGGCGTGTTCGGCATGACGATCAACAGCGTCGAGGCCATGGGCCTGAACGTGGCGCAGGGCCTGCAGTTCACCGAGCCCTTCTACTGGGACCGCAACGACGAGTCGCGCGCCTGGGCCAAGCGCTTCATGGAGAAGAACAAGGGCGTGGTGCCGACCTACATCCACGCCGGCGCCTACAGCGCCGTCACCCATTACCTGAAGGCGGTCAAGGACAGCGGCACCGACCGCGGCGACGTCGTGGCCGCCAAGATGAAGGCCACGCCGATCAACGACTTCTCGATGAAGAACGTGCGCATCCGCGAAGACGGCCA
>JBEVDH010000058.1:0-40444 GCA_040514115.1 Comamonas sp.
CCGAGATAATACCGTATCCCCTGTGAATAACCCCTGCCGACTTGACCCGGATCACAGCTTTACTTCTGGTTTCCTCTTTCTAAAACCCTATGGCACTGACCTCTCAAGACATCGAGCGCATCGCCAATCTGGCACGGCTTGAACTATCCTCCGCCGAGAGTGAGCGCATGCTCTCCCAGCTCAACGGCTTCTTCGGCATCGTCGAGAAGATGCAGGCTGTGGATACCTCGGGCGTGGCGCCGCTGTCCCACCCCGTGGCGGCCATCGAGGACGTGCAATTGCGCCTGCGCGAGGACATTGCCAGCGAGCCCAACAACCGCGAAGCCAACCAACTGAACGCTCCGGCCGTCGAACGCGGCCTGTTCCTGGTTCCCAAAGTGATTGAGTAAGGCTTTCCCCGCATGACTTCGCATTCCACCGATCTGCACGATCTGAGCGTCACCGCGCTCGCCGAACAGCTGCGCACCCGCCAGGTTTCCGCCGTTGAAACCGCCCAGCACTTCCTGAACCGCGCCAAGGCGCAGCATACGCTGGGCGCCTATGTGGCGCTCAACGAAGAAGCCACACTGGCCCAGGCGCGCGCCGCCGACGCGCAGCTGGCCACCGGCAATGCCGGCACGCTGACCGGCGTGCCCATCGCGCACAAGGACATCTTCGTCACGCGCGACTTCCCCACCACCGCCGGCTCGAAGATGCTGGCCGGCTACCAGTCGCCGTTTGACGCGACCGTGGTCACACGCCTGGCCGAAGCCGGCGCCGTGACGCTGGGCAAGCTCAACTGCGACGAATTCGCCATGGGCTCGGCCAACGAGAACTCGGCCGTCGCACCCATAGGCTTCGACGCGCCCGCGCCGGTGCGCAACCCCTGGGACCTGTCGCGCGTTCCCGGCGGCTCGTCGGGCGGCTCGGCCGTGGCCGTGGCCGCGCGCCTGGCGCCGGCCGTGACCGGCACCGACACCGGCGGCTCGATCCGCCTGCCGGCGTCGTTTTGCGGCATCACCGGCATCAAGCCGACCTATGGCCGCGCCTCGCGCTACGGCATGATTGCTTTTGCCTCGAGCCTGGACCAGGCCGGCCCGATGGCGCGCAGCGCCGAGGACTGCGCGCTGCTGCTGAGCGCGATGTGCGGCCCCGACCTCGACCGCGACTCGACCTCGCTGGACCGCCCGGTCGAGAACTTCGGCGCGACGTTGACCAACGACATCGCCGGCCTGCGCATCGGCGTGCCCGCCGAGTTCTTCGGCGACGGCCTGTCGAGCGACGTGCGCGCCGCCGTCGATGCCGCGCTGCAGGAATACGTGAAGCTCGGCGCCAGGCTCGTGCCCATCCACCTGCCGCGCACCGAGCTGTCGATCCCGGTCTATTACATCCTGGCGCCGGCCGAGGCCTCGTCCAACCTGTCGCGCTTCGACGGCGTGAAGTTCGGCCACCGCGCCAAGGACTACGTCGATCTGGTCGACATGTACAAGAAGACCCGCGCCGAAGGCTTTGGCGACGAGGTCAAGCGCCGCATCATGATCGGCGCCTATGTGCTCAGCGAAGGCTACTACGACGCCTACTACCTGCAGGCGCAGAAGATCCGCCGCATGATTGCCGACGACTTCCAGGCCGCGTTCCAGCACTGCGACGTCATTGCCGGCCCGGCCGCGCCCACGGTGGCGTGGCAGCTCGGCGGCAAGAGCGATCCGCTGGCCAACTACCTGGCCGACATCTACACCCTGCCCGCGTCGCTTGCCGGCCTGCCCGGCATGAGCCTGCCCGCGGGCTTTGGCGAAGGCGGCATGCCCGTGGGCCTGCAGCTGATCGGCAACTACTTCCGCGAAGGCCAGCTGCTCAACGCGGCCCACCGCTTCCAGCAAGCGACCGACTTCCACCTGCGCCAACCGGCCGGCCTGGCCCTGTAATCACGCCGGGAGCACCCTTTACCCATGACTGCCAAACTCATCCACGGCTACGAAGTCGTCATCGGCTTCGAAACCCATACCCAGCTCGCGACCCGGTCGAAGATCTTCAGCCGCGCGGCCACGGCCTTTGGCGCCGAGCCCAACACCCAGGCCTGCGCCGTCGACCTGGCGCTGCCCGGCACGCTGCCGGTGATGAACCGCAAGGCCGTCGAATGCGCGATCAAGCTCGGCCTGGCGCTGGGCTCGAAGATCGCGCCGCGCAGCATCTTCGCGCGCAAGAACTACTTCTACCCCGATCTGCCCAAGGGCTACCAGATCAGCCAGTTCGAGATTCCCGTCGTGCAGGGCGGCGAAGTGTCGTTCTTGCTCGGCGAGGAAAGGAAGACCGTGCGCCTGGAACGTGCCCACCTCGAGGAAGACGCGGGCAAGTCGCTGCACGAGGACTTCATCGGCCAGTCGGGCATCGACCTGAACCGCGCCGGCACGCCGCTGCTCGAAATCGTCACCCAGCCCGACATGCGCTCGTCCGAGGAGGCCGTGGCCTATGCGCGCGAGCTGCACAAGATCGTGACCTGGATCGGCATCTGCGACGGCAACATGCAGGAGGGGAGCTTCCGCTGCGACGCCAACGTCTCGGTGCGCAAGCCCGGCGGCCCGCTGGGCACGCGCCGCGAGATCAAGAACCTCAACAGCTTCAAGAACATGCAGCAGGCGATCGACTACGAGATCCGCTGGCAGATCGAGGAGATCGAGGACGGCCGCACGATCCAGCAGGCCACCGTGCTGTTCAACCCCGACACCGGCGAAACGCGCGCCATGCGCACCAAGGAAGACGCGGCCGACTACCGCTACTTCCCTGACCCGGACCTGCCGCCGCTGGTGGTGGCCCAGAGCTGGGTCGAGGAAGTGCGCGCCAGCATGCCCGAGCTGCCGCGCCAGCGCGCCGCGCGCTTTGTCGCCGACTACGGCCTGCCCGAGTACGACGCGACCACGCTGACCCAGAGCCAGGACATGGCCAGCTACTTCGAAGCCGTGGCCAAGGCCTGCGGCCAGGCCAAGCTGGCGTCGAACTGGATCATGGGCGAGATCTCGCGCCGGCTGAACACCGAGGAAATCGGCATTGCCGAGGCCAAGGTCGGCAGCGCCCAGCTCGCAACATTGATCGGCCGCATTGCCGATGGCACCATCAGCAACAACGCCGCGCGCCAAGTGTTCGAGGTGCTGTGGAGCGGTGAAGCCAGCGATGTCGACGCGGTCATCGAGGCCAAGGGCCTCAAGCAGATGAACGACAACGGCGCGCTCGAAGCGATCATTGCCGAAGTCATTGCCGCCAACGCCGGCAATGTCGAGCAGTACCGCGCCGGCAAGGACAAGGCCTTCAATGCGCTGGTCGGCCAGGTGATGAAGGCCTCCAAGGGCAAGGCCAACCCTGGCCAGGTCAACGAACTGCTCAAGGCACAGCTGTCCTGAACCCCCGCGCCCGCCACCGTGGGCGCCGTTTTTGCGGGGCGCGCTGGCGCGCGGCCGTCTTCATGTCATTCATCACGCGCATCCTCGGCAGCTGGGGCCCACTGGCCCAGCGCCCCTCGGGCAGCGAGCTGCTGCACAGCTCGCTGGGCGCGGCCCTGGGCCTGGCGCTGTCCGGGCTGCTGGTCTGGATCGGCGCGGCCGACCGCCTGCTGTTCCTGTTCGCGCCGCTGGGCGCAAGCGCGGTGCTGGTGTTTGCCGTGCCCAACAGCCCGCTGGCCCAGCCCTGGCCGGCCATCGTGGGCAATACGCTGTCGGCGCTCTGGGCATTGCTGCTGCTCGGCGCCCTGCCCGTGCTTCCCAGCCCCTGGCCCGAAGCTTTCGCCGTCGGCGGCGCGATTGCCGTGATGCTGCTGTGCCGCGCATTGCACCCGCCGGGCGGTGCCATGGCGCTGCTGGTCGTGCTGGCCGCGGCAAAGCTGGTGCCGCTGGGCTGGCATCTGATAGCCACGGTTTTTCTGCTGACCCTGGCGCTGGTACTCGCGGGCGTGGTCTACCACCGCGCGACACGGCGCGCCTATCCGCTGCGCCACACGCCGCCCACGCAGGCGCTTCAACCGGCCTCGGGCCGGCTGGCGCTGGGCAGCGACGACCTCACGGCGCTGCTCACGCGCTTCGACCAGTCCTATAACCTCGGCCCCGAGGACCTGGGCCAGCTGCTGGCGGCGGCCGAGGAGCAGGCGATCCAGCGGCGCTTTGCCGCCGTGACCTGCGGCGCAGTCATGTCGTCCAAACTGCTGACCGTGGCGGCCACCGATTCGCTTGAAACCGCTGCCGACCTGTTTCACCGCCATCCGGTCAAGAGCCTGCCCGTAGTCGGGCCTGAAGGCGAACTGCGCGGCCTGCTGCTGCGCTCGGATCTGTTTGACTGGCTCTGGGAAGGCCACCGGCGCAGCCACTGGCGCCAGCTGCTGCGCCCGCGCACGCCTGCCGCGACGGTCGAGCGGCTGATGCGCGCGCCCGAGCTGTGCGTGCAGGAAGCGACGCCGCTGGGCGAGCTGCTGGGCACGCTGGCCGAGCACACGGTGGCGTTCATCCCGGTGCTGCGCGGCCCGCAGCTCGCGGGCCTGATCACGCGCACCGATGTGATCCGCGCGCTGATGCGCCTGCATTGACCTACGCACGGCCGGTCAGGCTGTGGCTACACTATGCTGACGCAGCGCGCCAGTGCGCCGTAGAAAGGGACACTGCCATGAGCACCACCATTGCCCAGCTCGATCTCGACAAGCTCCGCCACATCGTGCAGAAGTTCGATGCCTCCTCGTTCACCGCGGCCGGCATTGCCAGCGAATACGGCCAGGGCACTGCCTCGGACGAAGATATCGCGCTGATCGAGGAACAGCTCCAGCGCCATGCCCCGGTACTGGGCATTCAAGCCCAACCGGCACAAGGCGGCGGCGCCACCGTCTGGCGCGCCATCTGATTCCATGCGGCGCGCGGGGCATGCCGGACGCAGTGCGCGTCCCGGCTGCAGCGCGCAGCGATTGCCGTTCACCCTCCCCTGTTTTCCGGACCCCTGTCGTCTATGCCCTCCTTGGATTTCAAGCTTGAGAAAAAGCTCTTTCGCCAGTTCTATGACCAGCACCTCGAGTCGCTGGAGGAGGCGAAGGAGACTTTTGCTGCGCTTGCGCGCTCGCTGCTCAAGCAGGTCTCGGGACTGCAGCTCTCGAAGATCGAGGCGCGCGTCAAGGACCGGGAGGAATGCATCCACAAGTTCCAGAGCAAATACCTGCTGCAGCTCGAAAGCGCGCAGCAGCCCTATGTGATCCAGGAGCATGTGACCGACCTGATCGGCCTGCGCATCGTCTGCCTCTATGAAGACGAGGTGCGCCAGATCAAGAAGGTGCTGTCCGAGCATTTCGAGGTGATCGACACCACCGACAAGTCGGCGTCGCTTGAAAGCACCGAAGGCGAGTTCGGCTACAAGGGCCTGCATCTGGACCTGCGCCTGGGTTCGGCGCGGCGCGACCTGCCCGAGTACGCGTCCTATGCCGACTCGCGCGTCGAGGTGCAGATCCGCACCATCATCCAGGACTCCTGGAGCGTGCTGGACCACCAGATCAAGTACAAGAAGTCGATTCCCGGCAGCCTCAAGCGCCGCATCAACACCCTGGCCGCCTTGTTCGAGCTGGCCGACCGCGAATTCCGCGAGATCCGCGACGCCACCGCGCATGAGCTGGCCGAGGCCGCCAGCCCCAATGCCTACCAGGAGCTCGAAGCCGAAGAGCTGCCCGTGGTTGCGGCGCCGGATGCCAGCGCGGCTGCCGATGTCGAGGCCGGCACCGGCCCGGCGCTGGCCGCTGCGCCCTCGGCCACGCGTGGCCACCAGCTCGATGCGTTTGGCTTCCTGCGCATTGCCAACCATTTCTTCAACGGCTTCGAGTTCACGCCGCACAAGGTAGACAGCTTCACCCAGGAAATCAACAGTTTCCGTCCCGGGTTCACGCGCACCGGCTTCAACCAGAGCATGCGCACCCACATCAGCACCGTCAAGGACTACAAGAAGCAGTTCGAGCTGCTGTATCCGGGCGACGCCATGAGCCCCTACGAAGTGATCCGCCACTGCATGTACCTCAGCGACAAGAACAGCTTCCAGCATCTGCTGGGCGCGGACATGCGCCAGGCGTTCGAGCAGTGGTTGAGCGAGGAAGAAAACGCCACCTGAGCGGCCGTCCATGGATTGGTCCCAATACCCGTTTGCCCGGCTCTATGCCGCGGTTTTCGCCGCCTTGTTCATCACGCTGGCCGCCGTCTGGCGCGTGCGGCGCGCGGCGCGGGCCGTGCCTGCGGATTCATCCCAGGGGCGCACGGCGCGGCGCCTGGCGCTGGCCTATGCGGTGGGCGCAGTGGTCTGGTGGGGATATGCCGCCTACACCGGCTACGGGCGCTTTCTCGGCGATGCGGCGCTGGCGCGGTGGCTGAGCACCGACACGCTGATTTCCCTGGCCCTGTTCATCGGCGCCATTGCCTGGGGCGCGGCCTTCATGCTGCAGCTGGTGCTGCGGCTGCTGGCGAAGGAACACCAGCGCGGGCACTGAAAATGCTCAGGGCGGCGAGGCCCAGAGCTGGCGCAGCTGCGCGAGTTCGGCATCGAAGCGCTGGTGGATACGGCGTTTTTCCTGCTCCTGCGCCGCAAGGTAGCGCGCCTGTTCGGCCAGCGATTCGTCGCTCAGCGTGAGCTGGCGGCGCAGCGCGGCCGGAGCGCGCGCTGGGTCCTTGGCGTAGAACTCCATTTCGCTGTCGAGCTTGCGGCGCTCGGTGCGCAGGTCAAGCACGCGGCGCTGCGCCAGCACGGCCAGATCGTCGATCTGGGCAAGGGCCACCGCGCGTTCGGTATCGTGCGAGAGCTTGTCGGGATAGCGGTAGGCCAGCGCGCGCTGGCGCCGGATCTCGTCGCGGGCGCGCTGCTCGGTCTGCAGCTGCTGGCGCCGCTGCACCGCCTGCGCCTCGCGCTCGGCATCGGTGAGCGTGGGGCCGACGCGGGCGCGCTCCACGCCCGAGCGGCCGTACACGCGCTGCTCGCGGTCCAGGCACGCCACGATCGGGCGGTCGGCCGTCAGCCGCCGGCCCTGGGCATCGGTGCAGCTGTAGATACCGGCCTCGGGCAGGGGCTGCCCCACGACCGGCGCCGCCACGATGGCGGCCGCCAGTGCCCAGACCCCCGCGATGATCGGCATCCTCTGCATCAACCGGATTACCCCTTGTCGTCGACGCCATAGCGCTGGCGATAGGCCAGCACGCGCGCATGGTGTTCTTCCATGGATTGTCCCGCATCCCCCGTGCCCTGGTCCAGATAAAGCAGCAGATCGGCCAGATTGGCAATCGTGCAGACCTGCATGCCCAGCTGGTGGCGCACATACTGCACCGCGCTGTGCGGCACGTCCTGGCCATTCTCGGTGGCCATTTCCTGGCGGTCCAGCGCAATGGCCACGGCGTGCGGCGTGGCGCCCGCGGCCTGGATCAGCGCAATCGATTCGCGCGCCGCGGTGCCGGCCGACATCACGTCGTCGATGATCAGCACGCGGCCCTGGAGCGGGGCGCCCACCAGGCTGCCGCCCTCGCCGTGGTCCTTGGCTTCCTTGCGGTTGTAGGCAAAGGGCACATTGCGGCCCTGGCGCGCCAGCTCCACGGCCACCGTGGCGGCCAACGGGATGCCCTTGTAGGCCGGGCCGAACACCATGTCGAATTCAACGCCGCTGGCGAGAATCGCTTTTGCATAGAATTCGGCAAGCCGACCCATCTTGGCGCCGTCGTCAAACAGGCCCGCGTTGAAGAAATACGGGCTCAGGCGCCCGGCCTTGGTCTTGAATTCGCCAAAGCGCAGCACGCCTGCGTCGACGGCAAACCGCACAAATTCCAGCGCCAGAAGATTCTTGTCGTCCTGACGCGCGTCACCTATCAGCATTGGATCCATCCTTGTTCAAATTAACCAGCCTCAACCTCAACGGCATCCGCTCCGCCACATCCAAAGGCGTCGAGTCCTGGATCGCGGCCACTGCGCCGGATTGTATTTGCGTGCAGGAAGTCAGGGCCCAGGCGGCAGATATAGCCGGGCGTTTCGATGTGCTTGCCGAGCTGCGCGGGCACTTCCATTTCGCCGAGAAAAAGGGCTATTCGGGGGTGGGCATCTACAGCCGGCACGCGCCCAGCGACGTGGTCAGCGGCTTCGGCTCGCACGAGTTCGACATCGAGGGCCGCTATGTCGAGGCGCGCTTCGACACGCCCGCGCGCAAGCTGTCGATCATCAGCGCCTATTTCCCCAGCGGCTCCTCGGGCGAGCTGCGTCAGGGCGCGAAATTCCGCTTTCTTGCCGAAATGCACACGCACCTGATGCGCATGAAAGGCGAGCGCGAGTTCATTCTCTGCGGCGACATCAACATCGCCCACCAGAACAACGATCTCAAGAACTGGCGCAGCAACCAGAAGAACAGCGGCTTCACGCCCGAGGAACGCGCCTGGATGAGCGCGCTGCTGCACACCACCGAGCCCACGGGCGGGCTGATCGACGTGTACCGCCACCTGTGCCCGGACACCACCGACGACTGCTACACCTGGTGGAGCAACCGCGGCCAGGCCTACGCCAACAATGTCGGCTGGCGCCTCGACTACCACCTCGCCACGCCGGCCACGGCCGCGCTGGCGCGCGCCGAGCATATCTACAAGGAGGTGAAGTTCTCGGACCATGCGCCGATCACGGTGGACTACGACTTCACGCTCTGAAGGCGCCCGCCGGCCGGAGCGGTTCAAGCCTGACCACAGCGCCCTGAAACGCCCTTCGACGCGGCCGGCCAGGCAGGCTCAGAGCGAGCGGCGGGGTTATCCGTTCGTCCTGCGCCTGTCGAAGGATGACGGCTACTCAGCACAAAACCGCTCTAGATCGTTGGAACGGTGCCGCCGTCGATCAGATGCTCCGAGCCCGAAATCGAGCCCGCGCGCGGTGACACGAGGAAGGTGATCAGGTCGGCGACTTCCTGGGGCGTCGCCGGCCGGCCCAGCGGGACGCCGCCCAGCGACCAGGATATCGACCCCGCCCCAGCGCGCCTGCACCGCCCGCGCGATCTCGGCCGCGCCCTGCACCGTCGAGAGATCGGCGGCGACATGCCACACCCCTTCGGTCGATTGCGCAGGCACGGAGCGCGCCGTGGCCATCACCTGCACGCCGGCGGCGCGCAGACCTTGAACGACCGCCGCGCCCACGCCCCTGGTGCCGCCCGTAACCAGCGCCCGCGGGCCCTGGAGTTGCAGATCGAAGCTCATGCCGTGATCTCCAGCGCGGCGATCAGCCCGCGCTCCAACTGAAAGCTATACCGGAGATCCACCGGGCTGCCGGGAAAATTGCCGCTCACCCGCGCGCGCACGACCTGGGAATGCGCCTCGCGTTCCAGACCGAGCGGTTGCGTCGTATACGTGTACCGGGTCGACACCGCCGCCTGCCACGCCTGGATGGCGGCCAGGCCCGTATGGGTATGGCCTTCGTCCTTGACGCTGGCCTGTGGCGTGAAGCAGCGCGCCAAGACTTCGGGGCTTTTTTTTTCGGCCGCGAAGTAGGCGGCAATCGGTTCGGGAAGGATCGGGGTGGGCATGGCGAAAGCTCCTTGGAGTGGTGAAGTCCTCAGGATGCGCGCCCTGGAGAAATTAGAGAATCCTCTAGAATCTTCACGATCTATGTAGATAAAGATACAGAATGCGTGGATCGGAATTCAGCGAGCTCAAAGCGTTTGTCGCCGTGGTCGAACGCGCCAGCTTCGCGCGCGCGGCCGAGCATCTGGGGCTTTCGCCTTCGGCGCTGAGCCAGACCATACGCCTGCTCGAAGCCCGGCTGGGCACGCGGCTGCTCAACCGCACCACGCGCAGCGTCGCGGCCACCGCCTCCGGAGAGCAGCTGTACGCGCGCATCGCGCCGCTGTTCAGGGACATGGCCGAGGCCGTGGCCGAAGCCAGCGCGACGGCCGGCAAGGCCGCCGGCACGCTGCGCATCGACACGCTGGGCATGGCCGCGCGGCAGGTCATCGCGCCACGGCTGGGGCGGTTCCATAGCGCCCACCCCGACGTGGTGCTGGACATCGTGGTCAATGATGGGCTGGACGATATCGTTGCCGGCCGCTTCGACGCCGGCATCCGCGTGGGCGCGCGGCTGCACAAGGACATGATCGCCGTGCGCCTGACGCCGGATGTGAAGATGCTGGCCGTGGCGTCGCCCGACTACCTGGCGCGCCGCGGCACACCGCAATCGCCCGCGGACCTGCAGCGCCACGCCTGCATCAGCTGGCGACTGCAGGCCGATGGGCGCGCCTACCGCTGGGAGTTCGAGAAGAAAGGCCGGCGCATCGAGGTCGATGCGCAAGGGCCGCTGGTCACCAACCATTCGGATATCGGCATCGCCGCCGCGCTGCAGGGACTGGGCATTGCCTATGCCTTCGACCGCGAGCGCGTCGATGCGCATCTGGCCCAGGGCCGGCTCGTGCAGATCCTTGCCGACTGGTCGATCACCCGGCCGGGGCTGTTCCTGTACCACCCCAGCCGGCGCCACACGCCCGCCGCGCTGCGCGCCTTCATCGACTGCCTGCTGGACAGGGACCTGCCTGAGGACTGAGCCGGCTCAGGGCAGCCCATGCTGCCAGCTTTTGTAGACAAACTCGAGGCTGTAGCCATCGGGGTCCAGCACGTTGGCCGCGTAGTAGCGCGGGTCGTAATGCAGCCGGGCGCCGGGCGCGCCGCTGTCGGTGGCGCCCGCCGCCATGGCGGCGCTGTAGGCCGCGTCGACGGCCGCAGCGTCCGATGCGACGAATCCGACATGGACCGCACGCCCTTCGACCACGCCGCTGCGCAGCCAGAAGAACACGCGCCCTTGCGCGCCAAAGCCCTTGAGATCGGGGTGACCGGGCGGCCCGTCCTTGCCGTCGAAATCGTGCCGGCGGCTGATGCCCAGGGGCGCCAGAGCCGCCGCATAGAAGGCAATGGAGCGATCGATGTCGCTCACCGAAAGAAAGATGTGGTCGAGCATGGTGGGTCCTTCAGGTCAGATGTTATAGCCGCCGGCGACTTCGATGTTCTGCGCGTTGACCCAGCCGCAGTCGGCGCTCAGCAGGCTGGCGATGACCCGGCCGACGTCGTCGGGCGCGCCGATGCGGCCCAGCGCGGTCTGCCCGGCGAGCAGGGTCACGAACTCCGGCATCTGATCGAAGGCACCGCGGGTCATGTCGGTGCGGATCGCGCCCGGAGCAATCGAGTTGGCGCGAATGCCGCGCGGGCCGAACTCCTTGGCCATGTAACGCGTCAGCACCTCGAGCCCGCCCTTGAACGCCGCATACGGCGCGGCACCCGGCGTCGCCACGCGCGTCGTCGCGCTGGTCAGGTTGATGATCTGGCCGCCATCGGCCATCAAGGGCAGCAGCGCCTGGGTCAGGAAGAACGGGCCCTTGAGGTGGACGTTGAGCAGTCCGTCGAATTCGGCCTCGGTCACCGCTTCGATGGCGTTGAATGCGCCGTAGCCGGCGTTGTTCACGAGCGCGTCGAAGCGGTCCCGGCCCCAGGTCGCCGCGAGTGCGGCGGCGACGCTGGCGCGAAAGCCCGCAAAGGAGGCGACCTGGCCGACATCCAGCGGCAGCGCCACGGCCTTGCCGCCGTCGGCCTGGATCTGGCGCACGACCTCCTCGGCGCCCGCGGCATGGCTGTTGTAGGTGACGATGACACCCATGCCGCGCCGGGCGGCCTGGATGGCGGTGCTGGCCCCGAGACCGCGGCTGGCGCCGGTGATGATGGCGATGTGCATGTGTTTCTTCCGTTCGGTGGGTGAAGCCGCAACGATAGGTTCCGCCGGTCCTGCGGGCCTGCCCGTTTCTGCCGCAAGACTGCCTGATCCTGCTTTCGCGCTTGCGCCGGTGCCCGGATTGCGGTCTGATGCCATCCATGGAAGAACAACTCAAGGAACTCCGGGCCCTGGCCGCGCCCAGGGCCCGGAACCGCTTCACGGAAACCGGCATTCCACGGGTCGCCATGGTCCAGGGCAAGATTCCCGAACACGCGCTGAACGCGGTCTACGATCCCATGGTCAACCTGATTCTCCAGGGCAGCAAATCGATGACCATCGGCGATCGCACCCTGCATTACTGCCCCGCCAACTACTTCGTCATGTCCGTTGACCTGCCCGCGGTTGGCACCGTGTGGCCATCAGCCAGCGGCGAGCCCTACCTTGCCGTGGCGTTGACACTGCAGCCGGCGGTGGTTGCCGCATTGATCGCCGACTTGCCCAAAACCGCCGTCAGCGGCAAATCCGGGGAAGCCGGCTTCTCGGTCGCCGCCGTGACCGAAGATCTGATGGATGCCTGGGTGCGCATGCTGCGCCTGATGCAGCGCCCGGCCGACATCGCGGCGCTGGCGCCGGTCTATGAGCGCGAGATTCTCTACCGGGTGCTGCAGGGTCCCCAGGGCGCAATGCTGCGCGACATCGCCATGCCCGACAGCGCCCTGGGACGCATCAGCCTGGCGATCCAGTGGATACGCCGCGACTTCGCCCAACCACTGCGCGTCGAGGCGCTGGCGCAGAAGGCGGCGATGAGCGTGTCCGCGTTTCACCGGCATTTCAAGGCGGTGACGGCGCTCAGCCCCGTGCAATACCAAAAGCGCATTCGCTTGCTGCAGGCGCGCACGCTGCTGGTGGTGGGTGGCCAGAGCGTCACCCGGGCCGCTTTCGAGGTGGGCTATCAAAGCCCCACCCAGTTCAGCCGCGAATACGTGCGTGCCTTTGGCCTGCCGCCAGGACGCGACGCGCAGCAACTCATGGCCAGGTACGCGGAGCCTGCCAACAGCGGCCTGCAGTGAGGGCACGCAGGGTCAGGAAATTTCGGCCACCGTGGAGCGCTGCGCGGGAGATTTGAAGCGCGCAATGTCGCGTCCCGGCGGCAGGCCGAACATGCGCGCGTATTCACGATTGAACTGCGAGGCGCTTTCATAACCGACGGCGAAAGCAATCGACGCCGCAGCGCGCGGCTCGAACAGCAGCAGCCAGCGGGCTCTGAGCAAGCGCAGCCGCTTTTGGTACTGGATGGGCGTCATGGCCGTGGTGGACTTGAAGTGGCGATAGAAAGCCGCAACGCTCATGCCGGCCAGCGCCGCGAGCTGCTCCACCCGGAAGGCTTCGGTGTAGTGGCTGCGAATCCAGTGAATGGCATGCCGGATTTGCGCCAGCCGGCCATCGGGGCGTGCGGTCTCGCGCAGCATGCCGCCCAGAGGGCCCTGCAAGGCGCGAAACAGGATTTCGCGCTCGATCATGGGGGCAAGTACCGCGGCCTCGTGCGGGCGGTCGATGAGCCGCAGCATGCGCAGCCAGGCGTCGATCATTTCATCTCCGGCCGGCACGCTGGAAAAGCAACTGGCCCTGGTTTTCGCGGCGACTTGCGCATCGCCCTGCAGTAAATTGGCAATGACTTCCGGCTCCAGGGTCAGGCTGATCGCGAGATAGGGGCGGCCCGGCCCCGCCTGCCGGATCTGGCCGGTCGCAGGCACATCCACAGGCACGAGGAAGTACGTGGCCGACGGGTAGTGCAGCAGCTTGTCGCCAATGGACAAGGTCTTCGCGCCCTGCAGCACCAGATGCAGCATGGGTTGATAGACCTGATCCGCGCACACTTCCGCCCGGACCATGGCAACGCGCGGTATGCCTGTATCGGTCCATTTGTTCTCGGCGCGCATCACGATGGCGCGCAGTTCATCCATTGCATGGGTCATGCGGCCGATCATGGGGCTGGCGCCTGGATGCAGCAAGGCAGCCGAGAGGAATAGGCAACGATGCGAGAAGAACCGGCACCTTCCGAGCGCAGCCCGGCTGAATACTCGAATGCAGCGGACAACACATGCCGGCGTCAGACGCCTTGCCACATTCCGCTGCGCACAACTCCCTCCATTTTGGAAAGTACCAGCCATGAAGCTCAAAGAAAAAATTGCCCTCGTCACCGGCGCATCCAGCGGTATCGGTGCCGGCATCGCCAAGGCGCTGGCCGCCGAGGGTGCCACGGTGATCGTGAACTACGCCAGCAACCACAAAGGCGCCGACGCGGTCGTCGCGGCCATCGCAGCGGCGGGCGGAAAGGCCGTCGCCGTGCAGGCGGACATGAGCCGGGCGGCGGATGTGGCTCGCCTGTTCGACACCATCAAGGCCGATCACGGCGCACTCGACGTGCTGGTGAACAATGCCGGCGTGGCGGTGTTCGAGATGGTCGCCGAGCTGACCGAGGAGGCCTTCCACAAGCAGTTCAACATCAACGTGCTCGGCTACTTCCTGGCGATACGGGAAGCGGTCAAGCATTTCGGCGCAGCGGGCGGCAGCATCATCAACATCAGCTCCATCCTGAGCACCGACCCCTATCTGGCCTCCAGCGTCTATGCCGCCACCAAGGGGGCCGTCGACACGATGACGTTCGCGCTGGCACGCGAGCTCGGCCCGCGCAGAATCCGGGTGAATTCGATCTTGCCGGGCCACACCAACACGCCGGCCACCGACGGCAACTTTGCCGGCGAGTTCGGTGTGAAGCTGATTGCCGGCACCCCACTGGGGCGCTTCGGCGAGCCCGAGGACATCGGCCCGGTCGCGGTTTTCCTGGCGTCGCAAGACGCGCACTGGGTGACGGGCGAGTCGATCCGGGCGGCTGGCGGTGTGCGCGGCGTCGGCTACTGAAACGCGGCCGCGGCCTGGGAGACGTCCTGGCGCAGCGCGTGGGCTTTGTAGGGGCCGCGCTGTGCCCGCCATTGCACGCCTGCAAAGCGCAGGCGCTGCTGGCCGCGGCGCTGTGCGCCGGGCTGCCGGTGCTCAATGCGCTGACCAGCGTGCGCCATCTGGTCCGGGCGCTGGCCGAACAGGACCCTGGCGATGGTCGGGTTCGACCTGAGCGCCCTGGCCCTGGGCGCACTGTTCGCGGGCATTGCCCGGGCCGGCGGCGGCCTCAGTCGCTCCAGCCCTTCTTCTTGATTTCTTCCATGATGCGATCGGTCAGCACCTCGTAGAAACGCGGCGGCATCGCGTATTCGCCGTCGGCATCGGCCTCCAGGCTCGGGGGGTTGCAGACGAACGAGTCGCGCAGGGGGTTCTGCGGCGACAGCTCCCGGGCGCAATAGTTCTTGACGAGATCGGTCAGCCCTTCGTAGAAATACGCCATCGGGTATCTGCCGTCGGGATAGGTCTCCAGGCGCGATGGATCGCAGAGGAACGAGTCGCGAAGGACGCCCGTCATCCCGATGTATGTGTCGCAAGCCAACTCGAGCCGGTCTTTGGGCTCCATGGTGAACCACTGCGGCTGGGTCGTCCGGTAGTTATCCACCAGCACCTCGGCGTTGTTCGCCAGACCGGCGAGCAGCTGCGTGTAGAAGACCTGTGCCATTTCGCTGACCAAGGCCCGGGTCTCTTCGTTCATTGCAAGGCCGGTCGGCGTCAGGGCCAGATCCGGCAGGCTGTTGACCACCACATGCTGGGCGCCATTGGCGAGAATCTGGTTCTTCACCAGTGCCACCAGTTCGGCGCCGGCAGTGGTCATCGCGTCCTTGAGCTTCGGCGCATTGTCTGCGGCGAATTGCTTGCCGGCCGCGGCCGCAGCCGCCCGCGCGGCAGTGATGGCCTGTTTCACCATGGATTCCTGGACCGGCAGTTGCGCCACCGCGGCATTGCCGGGCAAGCCGGCAGCCGCCGCGATGCCGGCCTTGGTCACACTATCGTCCGTGCTGCCCGGCTTGGCGCGCTCGGCAGCCATTGCCGCGCGGATCGCCACCAACGCGGCGGCCGGGTCCTTCGCGCCGAGCGACAGCGCCGCAGCCAGGGTCTGGTCGAGCACTTTCTGGCCCGCGGCCTTTTCCGCCGCCACCACGGTGGCCGCGAACGCCTCCACTTCGCGCAGCAGGTCATCGCCGCCAGCCGTCACCAGCACCAGATCGTCCGGCTGGAATTTGCCGCCCGACAATGCCAGATGCCGCGCGATCTGCGCCGCCACCGCTGCGGTCGAGGCGCCCAGCCGGCTGCCGGTCTGCTCGGGCTTCGGCACGACAGGGGTGGTCACGGGTACGCCGCCCTGGGCATCGGCAAAGCACCGGGCGTGGGCCGCCACGAACACCGAGACACCGATCTTCTTGTCCCCGTCCAGGTTGGTGGCGCATTGCAAGGACAGCTTCAGACGCTTGGCCACCTGCTCGATCCAGATCTGGCCGGTCAATTTGGGATGCAGCCCGGTGATGTCGCCGAAGGCAATCAGCCGGGCAATGAGTGACTTGGCGGCGGACTGGCCAGGCGGGGCAGCGACTGGCGCTGGCTCGGAGTCGCTGCCGCCGCCGCAGGCGCTCAGGAAGCAGGCAGCCAGCAAAGCCGCCAGGAAAGTATTACGCATGATGTCTCCGTTCCAATGGCAGCGCATCGACCACACGACCGGAAGTGGCCAACGGCACTGGATCAACAAGGCGCGCAAGCTTGCGCTCCCGAAAAATGGACTTCCCCGGAATGCGAAATCATTATATACATAAGTTACCTTATGACACATTTTCGCAATGCCGGTGGTTTATCCGCCGGTTATGCCGTGATCCACAGCCGGCGCCACCTTCGCGCCGCGCTGCGTGCCTGACGGCATGCGGGACCGGGTCGGCCCGGAAAATGACCGGAGTGCAGCCTCGGCCCGGCAGGCTTAGAGCCAGCCTTTCTTCCCCATCTCCTGCGCGACGCGGTTGGTCAGCAGGTTGTAGAAATACGGCGTCGGGTGCACGCCATCGGCATAGGCATAGCGGCTGACATCGCCCGGGATGAGGTTGGTTGCATTGCAGGTCAACGCGATGCGCAGCGGGTTCGTGGGCGCGACCAGGTTGCAGGCCGCATCGGTCACATTGGTCAGCCCATAGGTGGTCGGGTTGGCCGCGGCATCCTGGGTCAAGGCGTTGGCGTCCACCAGCAGCACCCGGGCTTCACCGGCCAGGGCGGTGCGCAGCTGGGCATTGAAGGCATTCACCATCGCGCCTATCAAGGCCTGGGTCGAAGCGTCCATCGCACGGCCGGTCGGGGTCAGGGCCACGTCCGGCAGGTTGTTGACCACTACCTGCGCGGCGCCGTTGGCGAGAATGGTGTCTTTCACCAATGCGACCAGTTCCCTGCCCGCTGTATCCATCGCCGCCACCAGCTTTGGCGCGTTTTCGCTGGCATACCGGCTGCCGGCCGCAGCGCCAGCCGCGAGGCCGGCGGTGGAGGCCTGCAGCAGCAGGGGCCTGTGGACGGTTTCCTGCGCCACCGCCACATTGCCCGCCGCGCCCGCAGCGGTCGTGATTCCCGCCGTGGCCACGCTCTGGTCGGTGCTGCCCGGCTTGGCGCGCTCGGCGGCCAGTGCCGCGCGAATGGTCACCGCCGCGGCGGCCCCATTGGATGCGCCGGCCGCCAGTGCCGCGGCCAGGCTTTCGTCGAACGCCTGCTGGCCCGCGGCCTGTCCCGTCGCCAGCAAAGTGGCCGCGAATACCTCCAGCCCGTACAGCAGGTCATTGCCGCCAGCCATCACCAGCACCAGATCATCCGCTTTGAACTTGCCGCCCGACAACGCCAGATGCCGCGAAATCTGCGTCGCCACCGGCACGGTCAGGGCGCCCAGCCGGCTGCCCGTCAGCTTGTGGGTCGGGCCCACCGGGTGGGTGACGCGGGCGCCGCCCTGGGCATAGGCAAGGCACCCGGCATGGTCGACCACGGGCACCGAGAAACCCAGAGTCGCATCGCCATCGAGCCCGGTTTGCGCGGCGCAGGGCGCCGGCAGGCCCAGCCGCCTGGCCAGCTGTTCGACCCAGTTCAGGCCGGTCAACGCCGGATTGAGGGTGGTGCTGTCGCCATTGATCGAGAATTTGCCGCCGCCCAGGCTCTTGACCGCGCCGACCGCATAGGTGCCGACGTCCGACAGGCTGTCGCCAAACGAAATCAGCGTGGCAAGGCGTGGTTTGGCGGACTCGGTCACGACCGGCGCGGTGACGACCGGCGCCGGTGCCGGCTCGGGGCGGGAGTCGCCACCGCAGGCGGACATGAAGCATGTGGCCAGCAAAGTGACCAGGTAAGTCTTGCGCATGAGGACTCCAGGGGGCAGTGCATTGACCACACGACCGGACGTGGACAATGGCACCTGATCAACAGGGGTGTGAGAGCGTGGCTCCCGACAATTGCTTCGGACGTGGAACTATGGTACACACAAGTTACCAAATGACACAAATATTTTATAGATGAAGGGGGGTCCCGCCTGGCAGTTCTGCTGTGCTCCTTGGCCAGCCCGCGCATGGCCTGCGCCAAGCCTTGCGCTGCGTCAAGGGCTGGCAAAGTTGACGCCCGCAGCAGGCTTTTTTTGCCCCTGCGTTGCGGCTTGTCTCTACACTCAACCCACTGCCTGATCACGGTGTGCTTGCGTCCCGCATTTCGGTGTGGAGACCCCGGCGCGGCGCGGTGGGGTGGACTTCGACCTTTACCGGAAATCCGCTCATGAAAAAAATTCTCGCCACCCTGGCCCTGTGCGCCAGCGCTGCTGCTCCCGCTCTTGCCGCGGACTGCGCGACCACTGTCGAAGCCAACGACATGATGCAGTTCAACACCAAGAGCATCACCGTGCCCAAGGCCTGCAAGAACTTCACCGTGACGCTCAAGCACACGGGCAAGATGCCCAAGACCGCCATGGGCCACAACCTGGTCGTGACCACCGCTGCCGATATGACGGCGGTTAACGCCGACGGCATGAAGGCCGGCGCTGCCGCCGACTTCATCAAGAAGGACGATGCCCGCGTGATCGTCCATACCAAGGTCATCGGCGGCGGCGAAAGCGCCACCGTCGAGATCCCCGTTGCCAGGATCACGGCCGGCACCGACTACAGCTTCTTTTGCTCGTTCCCAGGTCACTCGGCCATCATGAAGGGTTCGCTGAAACTGGGCGCCTGATCAGGCAGTGCATGGCGGTGGGCTTCAGCGCCTTGATCACGCCAACAAGCCTCCTTCTGTGAAAACAGCGGAGGCTTTTTCATGGGCCTGCATCCACACCGCAAGCAGTTACCATCCAGAGCTTCGGCAGGTGACCGGCCCGCCCTCCCCTTCGCACCGCCGCATGCCGCCCACCGACGACCTCCCCGAACCCAGCTCCTTTTCGCTGCGCCGCATCGCACTGCCCGCCTTTGGCCCGACCTTGATGTTCGGCATTGGCGAAGGCGCCATCCTGCCGATGATTCCGCTGATGGCGCGCGAGCTCGGCGCGAGCATTCCGCTGGCCGCGCTGATGGTCACGCTGCTGGGCCTGGGCTCGCTGCTCAACAACATTCCAGCCTCCTTCATCACCATGCGCTGGGGCGAGCGCGGCGCGATCATTGCCGCGGGCTTCTGGAGCGCGGCCGGCATGCTGCTGTGCCTGCAGACGCACCAGCTCGAGCTGTTCGGCCTGGGCTGCTTCATGGTCGGCATGTCGCAGTCGGTCTACCACATCGCGCGCCAGAGCTATCTCACGGCCGCCGTGCCCATCGGCATGCGCGCGCGGGCGCTGTCGACGCTGGGCGGGGTGATGCGTATCGGCTTGTTCGTGGGCCCGTTTCTCGCGGCCACAGTGGTGCATGCGTATGGCATGGCGGCGGCGTTCTGGATCGGCATTGTCGGCGTGGTCTGCGCCTCGCTGATCGGCATGCGCGTGCCCGATTTGCCCGAGCCGGCGCTGCCCGCGGGCCAGGCGCCCGTCAACACCAGCTGGCTGGCCATTCTCCAGGACCACCGCCGCGTGTTCCTGACGCTGGGCCTGGCCGTCATGCTGGTCAGCGCGGTGCGCGCCTCGCGCCAGGCGGTGCTGCCGCTGTGGGCCGACCATCTGCTGCTGGCGCCGGCCGCGGCCTCGCTGATCTACGGCCTGGCGGGCGGCATCGAGATGCTGCTGTTCTACCCCGCGGGCAAGGTCATGGATACCAAGGGCCGACGCTGGGTCGCGCTGCCGTCGATGCTGATCATGGGCACGGCGCTGGCGCTGGTGCCGTTCACGACGGGCTTCGTCAGCCTGCTGATCGTCGCCATGGCGATCGGGTTTGCCAACGGCATCGGCTCGGGTTTGATCATGACGCTGGGCGCCGACCATGCACCGCGCCACGGCCGCGCCTATTTCCTCGGTGCCTGGCGTTTCATGGCCGATGTCGGCTCGACGGCCGGACCGGCCCTGGTGGCGCTGCTCGCGGCCGCGGTGTCGCTGCCGCTGGGCGTGGGGGCGACCGGCGCGATTGCCTTCAGCGCCGCGGCGCTGATGGCGCGCTGGATTCCGGCGCGGCCGGCGCAGTGAACCGCACAGCTCAGGCCTGCAGTCCCTCGATCCAGCGCTGATACAGGCGCTTGAGGGTGGCGCGCATCTCGGCGGTGCGCGCGGGCAGGTCATCGAGCACCTTCGCGCGCGGGCTGCAGGCGGGATTGCCCGCCGCTTCCTGGCGCTCCATCTGCGCGCCATTGCGCTGCACGCTCAGCGCCACGAGTTCGGGTGTCATTTCCAGGTGCGACTGGATGGCCAGATGCCGGCCATCGGCTACGAACGCCTGGTTGGCGCAATGGTCGCTGGCGGCAATGCGCTCGGCGCCGGGCGGAATGCCGAAGGTGTCGCCATGCCATTGGAAGGTCAGCAGCGACTGGCCCGCAGGCTGGCCAAACCACTGCTGCGCCAGCGCGCCGGGCGCCACGGTGATCCGCGACCAGCCGATCTCGCTGCGCTGGGCGCGTGTGACTTGCGCGCCCAGCGCGGTGGCCAGCAGCTGGCTGCCCAGGCAGTGGCCGATCACCGGAATGCGCAGCGCCACCGCGCGGCGGATCAGCGCGAGCTCCTGTGCAATCCACGGCAGGTCGTCATGCACGGCCATGTAGCCGCCCATGAAGACCAAGCCGGAAAATTCCTGCGGGTCCTGCGGCACGGCCTCGCCGTCGAGAATGCGCAGCAGGCGCACGGGCACGCCGAGCTCGGCCAGCAGCTCGGGAATGCTGCCGGGCGCGCCGACTTCGGTGTGCTGAAAAATGCCAACGGGTTTCATTGCGGTCATTCCTTGAGCCACTGTTCGAGCGCGGCGCCGAAGTCCAGCACCAGCGCATCGGCATAACGCCGCCCCACGAGCTGCAGGCCCAAGGGCAGGCCCTGCGCATTGTGCCCCCAGGGCAGGGCCAGCGCGGGCTGCTGCGTCAGATTGAACGGATGCGAGAACGGCGTGGCCGCGAGCCAGTTGCCGCTGGCGCGCAACGCCTCGCCCCGCGGGTGCGTGTCGTGCACGAAATCGCCGGCCAGCGGCGCGGCGCCAGGCGTCGCCGGCGTGAGCAGCAGATCGAGGCCGGCAAACAGTTCATGCAGCTGCTGCGCGCCTTCGCGCAGCGTGCGCCGCGCCGTGGCCAGCTGCAGTCCCGTCAGCGCCTGGCCCTGCGCCTGCTGGCGCTGCATGTCGGGGCCCAGCTGCGCGCGCTGCGCGGGCGCCAGGTGCAGGCAGGCCTCGAAGACGCGCGCGCACCAGGTCTGCCACAGCGCATCGGCCAGCCACAGATCGGACAGATCAACGGCCACCAGCTCGATGCGCCGGCCGCGCCATTCGCGGCCTTCGAGCGGCGCCAGCAGCGCCTGCATGGCGGGCGCGATGGCGGCGTCCAGGCCCGCGTCGGGGCCGATCTGCAGGCAGTGGCCGATGCGCAGCACCGCGCCCTCCTGCGCGGGCGCGCTGCGCAGGTAGAGCGATGCCGGATCGCGCGCATCGCCCTGGCCCAGCACCTGCATTGCCAGCGCGATATCGCCGACGCTGCGCGCCATCGGCCCGAGGTGCGCGAACTCCGCGAACGCGCTGGCCGGCCCCATCGGAATATTGCCAAAACTCGGTTTGAAAGCGACGAGCCCCGCATACGACGCGGGAATGCGCACCGATCCGCCCGCATCGCTGCCCAGCGCCAGCGGCCCCCAGCCGGCGGCAAGCTGCGCCGCCGCGCCGCAGCTGGATCCGCCAATGCAGCGCCCGGGCGCGAGCGGGTGCAGCGTGCGGCCATGCACCGGGCTGTCGCCGTGGATCGCACTGCCCATCTCGGTGGTCGTGGTCTTGCCCAGCAGCAGCGCGCCGCTGCGGCGCAGGTGCGCCACCGCGGGCGCGTCCTCGGCCGAGGGCTGCCGGGGAAACAGCTGGCTGCCGCGGCGGATCGGCCAGCCCGCGACCGTGACCAAATCCTTGATCGTTACCGGCACGCCATCGAGCGGGCCCAGCGGCGCGGCGCGCTGCCAGCGCTCGGCCGAGGCCTGAGCCGCGCATAGCGCGCCCGCGGTGTCGATGAAGGTGAAGGCATTGAAGGCATCGCCGCCAATCGCCGCCAGCAGGTCTTGCAGCACCTGCAGCGGCGTGAAGTCGCGCGCGCCGTAGCCCGCGAGCAGCTGCTGCGCGGACAGCGCGGCAAGGCCCGGGTCCGCTGAACTCACGGTATTCAAGGCCCGACCTTGCTGATCTCCGTGTTGCCGAAGTCGGCGCCGACCTTCTCGTAGCGCCGGATGTAGTGCGTCTGCACGATGTCGCGCGTCTGCGCGTCCAGGCGCACCGGGCCGCGCGGGCTCTCCCAGGACAGGTCCTTGAAGGCTTCCATCAGCAGCGCGCCATCGGACTTGCCGCCGGTCTTCTTCAGCGCCGCATAGAGCGCCGCCATGCCGTCATAGGCCGACACCGCCATGATCGTCGGGCGGCTGCTGTGCCCCGGGGCGATCTGCTGGAAGCCGGCGACGAACTGCTGGTTCAGCGGCGAGACATGGCGCATCGAGTAGGGGTAGGAGGTGACCACGCCCAGCCCCTTGTCGCCGATGGCGTCGAACGCCGACTCGAACACGATGTCGCCGGTGCCGATGAGGCGGATGCCGGCGTCATGCAGGCCCTTTTCGCGGAACTCCTTCATCAGCGCCGGCGCGACGTCGCCCGCGTTGACGAAAGTGAACAGCGCATCGGGCTGCGCGTCCTTGATGCGCTGGATGTAGGGTGCGAAGTCCACGGTCATCACCGGCGTGCGCACGGTGCCGACGATCTCGCCGCCCGCGGCCTTGAAGGACTGGATGAAGGCGGCCTCGGCGTCGTGGCCCGGTGCGTAGTCGGCGACCAGCACATAGGCCTTTTTCACGCCTTCCTTGCGCGCCCACTGCGCGATCGGCGGCACGATCTGGTCGTAGCCAAAGGAGGTGCGCAGCATGTAGGGCGACTTGGAGGTCAGGCCCGACGAAGCGGCGTTCATCACCAGCATCGGCACCTTGGCCTGGGTGGCCAGCGGCGCGACCGACAGCGCGTTGGGCGTGAAACCGAAACCGGCGAGCAGCTGCACCTTCTCGCGCACGATCAGCTCGGTGGCCAGGCGCTTGGCCAGCTCGGGGTTGGGGCCGGCCACGTCCTTGGTGATGATCACGACCTTGCGGCCGGCCACGGTGTCGCCATGGTGCTTTTGGTAGAGCTTGATGCCGGCTTCCATCTGCCGGCCGAAGTCGGCAAACGGGCCCGACATTTCCGCAACCAGGCCCACCTTGAGCACCTCCTGGGCCAGGGCCGGGGCGGCTTGCAGGGCGGTGAGCGCGCAGGCTGCGGCAATCACCAGACGACGGTTGACTCGATTCATGGGGAACTCCTGCGCAGGGCGCTTGTGGATGGATGGGATGGGTTCAGGCCAGCGTCACGCCCAGCATGCGGTCGAGCAGCGCGCTGTCGGCGGCCAGCGCCTGGCTCGTGCCCTGGTGGATCACCTTGCCGCGTTCGAGCACGATGACCTCGTCGGTCATGGCCAGCGTCAGCACCGGGTGCTGCTCGACGACGATCGACGCCAGACCCTCCTGCGCGCACATCTGGCGGATGGCCTCGGCCAGCTCCTCGACGATGATCGGCGCCAGGCCCTCCATCGGCTCGTCGAGCAGCAGCAGCTGCGGATTGGTCATCAGCGCGCGGCCCACGGCCAGCATCTGCTGCTCGCCGCCCGACAGCTGGTTGCCGTAATTGCCGCGCCGCTCCTTGAGGCGCGGAAACAGCGCATACACGCGCGGCAGGCTCCACGCGCCCTTGCGCGCCACCACCGTGAGGTTCTCCTCCACGGTGAGCGAGGGAAACACTTCGCGCTCCTGCGGCACCCAGCCCAGGCCCGCATGCACGCGCTGGTGCGAGGGCACGCGCGTGATGTCGCGGCCGCGCCAGAGCACGCGCCCGGCCATGACGCGGGTGTTGCCCATCAGCGTTTCCAGCAGCGTCGACTTGCCCACGCCGTTGCGCCCCAGGATCGCCAGGCTCTTGCCCTCGGCCAGCGCAAAACCGAGTTGATCGAGCACCACGGCTTCGCCGTAGCCCGCGCTCACGCCTTCGAATGCGAGAAATTCAGCCATGCCCAGCTCCAATATGCGTGCTCTTGCCCAGATAGACCTCGCGCACCCGCGCATCGGCGCCGACTTCGGCGGCCGTGCCTTCCATCAGCATCTGGCCCGCGACCAGCACCGAGATGCGCTGCGCGAAGCGGAACACCAGGTTCATGTCGTGCTCGATGAACAGCACGCCGATGTCGGGCGGCAGTTCGGCGACGACTTCAAACAGCTCGCTGCTCTCGCCCTGCGGCACGCCGGCCGCGGGTTCGTCGAGCAGCAGGATGCGCGGCTTGGCGGCCATCGCCAGCGCGATCTCCAGCAGCCGCTGCTTGCCATAGGCCAGCGTCGACACGCGCACGTCGGCCAAGGCATCGAGCCGCAGGCGCTGCAAGATGGCATGCGCCTCGTCATGCACCTGCGTCAGGCGCTTGACCGGCTTCCACCAGCAGGCGCCCAGGCCCTCGCGTTCGCAGATCGCCAGCACCACCGACTCGAGCGGCGTGAGGCTGGGAAACAGCGTGTTGATCTGGAAGGTGCGCACCAGCCCGAGCCGCGCGCGCTGGTCGCAGCGCAGCTCGGTGATGTCCTGGCCGTCGAGATAGATGCGGCCGCTGGTCGGACGGTACACGCCCGTGAGCAGGTTGATCAGCGTGGTCTTGCCCGCGCCGTTGGGGCCGATCAGCGCCTGGCGCGCGCCGGGCTCGAGCGTCAGCGAGACATCGCCCACGGCCTGGAAGGCGCCAAAGCGGATGCCCAGGCCTTCGGTGCTCAAGGTGGAGGAATGGGGCCTGCTCATCGTGCCTTCTCCGTTTTGCCATCGATCTTGACGAGGCGCGCCAGCAGGCCCATCAGGCCGCCGCCGCCCAGCATCACCACGGCAATCAGGAAGCAGCCGAGCCAGAACATCCAGTACTCGGGATTCATGTCGGCAAACCAGTCGTGCACCACCATGTAGACGATCGCGCCCAGCAACCCGCCGTAGAGCCGGCCCGCGCCGCCGAGCACCAGGATGATCAGGATTTCCGCCGAGCGGTTGATGCCCAGCGACTCGATGCCGACAAACTGCGTGGACTGCGCCATCAGCGCGCCCGCGAGCCCGGCAATCGCCGCCGAGAAGCAATAGGCCATGCGCAGCCGCGCGGCGACGGGCGAGCCGATGGCCTGCATGCGCCGGCTGCTGTCGTGGATGCCGCGCAGCGCCAGCCCGAAGGGCGAGCGCAGGATGCGCCGCGCCACGCAGAACACCAGCAGCACCATCGCGAAGGTGTAGACAAAGCCGGTCTTGCCGTACAGGTCGAACTCGAACATTCCGAACACCGGCGCCATCGTGATGCCCTGCAGGCCGTCGGTGCCGCCAGTGATGTTGACGAGGCGGTTGGCGAGTTCGCCCAGCAGCATGCACACGCCAATGGTGATCATCAGCCGCGTGAGATCGGCGCCGCGCACCACCAGATAGCTCAGCAGATAGCCCAGCGCCGCGCACACCAGCAGCGCCACCAGGAGCCCCGAGAAGGGCTCGGCCCAGGCATGCTTGGCCCAGAGGCCGGCCGCGTACGCGCCCATGCCGAAGAAGGCCGCATGGCCCACCGTGAGGATGCCGGCGTAGCCCAGCGCCATGTCGAGCGACACGGCGAACAAGCCCATGATCAGGATCTGGCTGAGCAGCGTCAGATGCTCGGGCAGCAGGAAGTAGCCACTGGCCAGCAGCAGCCAGAACGCGGCTTCGGCCACGGGCAGCCGGCGCGGGGAAAGGGAGATGGGAAACATGTCAGAGGCCTTTGCGCGGAATCAGGCCATGCGGGCGCAGCAGCAGCGTCACGACCATGAAGACGTAGATCAGGAAGGCGCCGGCTTCGGGCAGGTAGTACTTGCCCGCCATGTCGACGATGCCCACCACCAGGGCCGCGACAAACGGGCCGAGCACAGTGCCCGCGCCGCCGACGCAGACCACGATCAGGAACAGCACCAGGTACTTGAGCGGGAATGTCGGCTCGAGCCCGAGCATGCCCAGGCTCAGTGCGCCGCCCAGGCCGGCGAGACCGCAGCCGAGCACGAAGGTGGCAAAGAACAGCCGCTGCACCGGGATGCCGGTGCCGCGCGCCACGCGCTGGTTGTCGACCGAGGCGCGCACCATCGCGCCAAAGCGCGTCTTGTTGAGCAGCAGCAGCAGGCCACCGAGCACCAGCACGCCGCAGACGATCAGGAACAGGCGGTAGCGGCCGACTTCCATGCCGCCCAGCGCCACCTGCCCGGTCAGCAGCGGCGGCAGCGTGAAGGGCTGCATCGACGGGCCAAAGAAATAGGTGAAGGAGGCGATCGACACGAACACCAGCCCGATCGACAGCAGCACCTGGTCCAGCGGATGGGAGCGGTACAGCCGCCGGTAGAGCAGCACCTCGAGCAGGCCGCCGACCAGCGCCGCGGCGACAAAGCTCAGCGCCAGCGCGGGGAAAAATCCCCAGCCATAGCGGTTCATGGCGACGGCCGCCGCATAGCCGCCGGCCATCGCGAACGCACCGTGCGCGAGGTTGACGAAATTCATCAGACCCATGGTGATCGACAGACCCACGGCGATGAGGAACAACAGCATGCCGTAGGCCACGCCGTCAAATATCACGATGCCCATGGGGCCTCCTTTGACTGAACCGCCAGGCACGCGCCGCCCCGAGGCCCCCCGAGGGGCACTCACGGCCGGCACGCATGCGCCTGGATTACTTGGCTTCCTTGGCCGGGTCCTTGACGCGATCGACCTTGTCGAATTCGACGTTGACCCACTTGCCGTTCTTGAGCTCGGCCTTGCGGATGTACACGGTCTGCACGATGTCGCGCGTCTGTGCATCGATCTCGATCGGGCCGCGCGGGCTCTCGAGCTGCAGGCCCTTGAGCGCGGCCATCACGGCGTCGCCGCCCGCGTTGCCGCCGGTCTTTTTGAGCGCCTGGTCCATGGCCGACATCGCGTCATAGGCGGCCACGGCAAAGTAGCTCGGGCGCAGCTTGGTGCCGAATTCCTTCTCGAAATCGGCGACGAACTTGCGGTTCTTGGCCGAGGGATGGTCGTACGAATAATGGTGGCTGGTGATCAGGTCCTTGGCCACGTCGCCGGTCACGTCCATGTAGCTGTCGTCGGTGGCCTCGCCGGTCGCGAACAGCTGGATGCCGGCCTCGGCCATGCCGCGTTCCTTCCAGACCTTGAGAAAGGCCGGCGGCATCACGCCCGAGGGAAAGAAGAAGAACACCGCCTTGGGCTTGGCATCCTTGATGCGCTGCACATAGGCCGAGAAGTCGGGGTTGTTCATCGGCGTGCGCACGCTGCCGACGATCTTGCCGCCACCGGCGACAAACGCCTTCTCGAACGCGGTGTGGGCGTCCGTGCCCGAGGCATAGTCGGCCACCACCGTGTAGGCCTCGTTGATGCCGCTGCGCAGCATCCAGCGCGCCATCGGGTCCGATACCTGCTGCACCGTGAACGACACGCGCGCGATGTAGGGCGAGCTGGTGGTGATGGCCGACGACGAGGCATTCATCACCAGCGTGGGGATCTTCGCCTGGGTCACGAGCGGCGCGATGGCGTAGGCGTTGGGGCTGAAGTCCAGGCCGGTGATGAACTGCACCTTGTCGCGCACGATCAGCTCCTGCGCGATGCGCTTGCTGGCATCGGGCGCGGGGCCGCCGGTGTCCTTCTTGATGATCTCGGCCTTCTTGCCGCCCAGCAGCCCGCCGCTTTCCTTGAGGTACAGCGCGACGCCGGCGTCGAACTGGCGCCCGTAGTCCGCGTACGGGCCCGAATAGGTGGCGATCATGCCGACGCGCACGGTGTCGCTGGACTGGGCCGAGGCCGCGCAAGCCATGCCGATCAACGACAGCGCGGCAAGGAAACGATGGGCTTTCATGGGTCTATCTTTCTAGGTTCGTGGAAGGCAGAAAAAAAGCACGTCACGCGGCAGCGGGGCCGGGATCGAGCAGCGACTTGAGCGCGAAGTCCGGATCGGCCAGCGCCGCGCTACTCGCCGGCACCCGGGATTCAATCAACTTCCGTGCCAGCAAATGCTCGGCCGGACGGTTGACGCTGTGCACGCAGACCACGCGGCCGGCGCGCAGCAGGAACAGGCTGAAGCGCCCCTGCGTCATGCTGCCACGCAGAACGCGCATGTCGCCGGGCAGGCCCAGGCCCGCGATCTGCAGCTTGCTCGCGTACTGGTCGCTCCAGAACCAGGGCACGGCCTGGTAGGGCTGGGGCTGGCCCGCAATCACGCTGGCCGCGGCGCGCGCCAGGTCGTTGGCGGCCTGTATCGATTCCAGGCGCAGCGGCTGCGCCGGATCGGCGCCATAGGGGTTGGGAAAGCGCGCGCAGTCGCCCGCGGCGAGGATCCACGGGTCGGGCGTGCGCCCGCAGGCGTCGACCAGCACGCCCTGGTCGCAGGGCAGGCCTGCGGCCTGGGCCAGCTCGTCGTTGGCCAGCACGCCGATACCGACCACGACGGCGTCGCAGGCCAGGCGGCGGCCATCGGCCAGCAGCACGGCGGCCACGCGCCCGTCGGGCCCGGCCTGCAGCGCCGCGACGCTCGCGCCGCAATGCAGCTGTACGCCCTGGTTGATATGCAGCTGCGCAAAATAGTCCGATATTTCAGGCGGCACGACCCGGCCCAGCAGCTGCGCGCCGGCCTCGATCACCTGCACGTCAAGGCCGCGCGTGCGCAGCGCGCTCGCGGTCTCGAGGCCGATGAAGCCGCCGCCGATCACGCAGACGCGCCGCGCGGTGCGCGCCATGGCGTCGATCGCCAGCGCGTCATCGAGGCTGCGCAGGCCGTGCACGCCGGGCAGATCGGCGCCCGGCACCTGAAGCGGTCGGCTGCGCGCACCGGTGGCGAGCACCAGCCATTCGTAGGGCAGCTGCTCGCCGCCTTGCAGCGTGACGCAGCGCGTGGCGCGGTCGATGGCCTCGGCGCGCACCTGCAGACGCAAGCTGATGCGCTGCTCCTCAAAGTAAGCCGGCGCGCGGATCGTCAGGCCCTCGGGCGTCTGTTTGCCCAGCAGCAGGCCCTTGGACAATGGCGGGCGCTGGTACGGCGCGGCGGCTTCGTCGCCGAGCAGCGTGATCGGCCCGGCATAGCCTTTGGCGCGCGCCGCGTCGGCGAGCTGCATGCCCGCGTAGGACGCACCGATGATGAGCAGGCCCGCGGTCATGGCTCAGGACTGGCTGGCCGGCACCTGAACGGTCAACCCGTCCAGTGCGGCATCGACCACGATCTGGCAGCTCAGGCGGCTGCCGCGGCGGCGCTCGCTGGCCACGCCCTCGAGCAGTTCGTCCTCCATCTCGTCGGGCGCTGGCAGGCGGTCGATGAAGGCTTCGTCGACGTAGACATGGCAGGTCGCGCAGGAGCAGCAGCCGCCGCATTCGGCATCGATGCCGCGCACGTTGTTGAGGATGGCGACCTCCATCACGCTGCGTCCCAGGGGCGCGTCGATGGTGCGGGTGCTGCCGTCTTGCAGCAGGTAGTGGATGGCTGGCATGGCAATCAGTTCAGAAAAGATCGAAGTACTCGCGGTGTTCCCACTCGCTGACCTCGAGGTTGAAGCGGTCGATTTCCGCTTGCTTGATATGGCAGTAATAGTTGACGAAGCGCTCGCCCATGCGCTCGCAGAGGTAGGCGTCGGACTTCAGGCGCGCCATTGCGTCGGACAGCGAGCGCGGCAGGCGTTCGGCCGGGGTCTCGTAGGGCACATCGGCCGAGGCGCCGGGGTCGAGCTGGCGGCGGATGCCGTCAATGCCCGAGAACAGCTGCGAGGCCAGGTAGAGATAGGGATTGGCCGTGGGCTCGCCGACGCGGTTCTCGATGCGGCTGCCCTTGTCGCCCGGGCCTCCGAGCACACGCAGCATCGCGCCGCGATTGTCGCGCCCCCAGGCCGCGCGGTCGGGCGCCAGCGAATGCGCGCGAAAGCGCCGGTAGCCGTTGATCGTGGGGCTCGCCAGCAGCGTCGCGGCCGCGCCATGCTCGAGCAGTCCTCCCAGATAATGCATGCCCAGCGGGCTCAGCACCTGATCGGCCTGCTCGGGCATGAAGGCATTGCTGCCCGAGCCGCGCGCCTGCAGCGACTGGTGCAGATGCCAGCCGCTCGAGCAGACATTGGGAATGCGCGGGCGGCACATGAACGTGGCATGCAGGCCGTTGCGCGCGCAGACCTGCTTGACGGCGCTGCGCAGCAGCATCATCAGATCGGCCGGCATCACGCCCACCGTCGGCCCGAAGGTCAGCTCGAACTGGCTCGGCCCCATCTCGACTTCGAGCGAGCGCAGCGGCAGGCCCAGCGCCATCAGCGTCGAGCGCAGCAGCTCCATGGTGTCGTCGAGAGCGTCATAGCGCTGCTCGGTCAGGTACTGGTAGCCGTGCGACAGCAGGCTCACGCCCGGCGGCAGGCCGGGCTGGCCCGACTGCGCCAGCGCCAGGTTCTTTTCCTCGACGCGGAACACATGGAATTCGACTTCCAGGCCGGCAACGAAGTCATAGCCCAGCTCTTCCATCTCGCGCACCGCGCGCTGCAGGATCTGGCGCGTGCCCAGCGGCGAGGGCGTGCCGTCGGCCATATAGGTGTCGCACAGCAGCCAGCCGGTCTTGCGCGCCCAGGGCAGCACGCGGAAGGTGGCCGGGTCGGCGACCATGGTGAAGTCCGCCCCGCCCTGCATGCCCGCGAAGTCAAAGCCGCCGCCGGCGCTGAAGACGGGAAACACCGTCTTGTGCGCGGTGTCCTTGGCCAGCAGCGTGCTGGTCATGTTCACGCCCGAGCGCAGCGCCGCGATGGCCTCGCTGGCCACGAGGGTCTTGCCGCGCAGCACGCCGTGCTGGTCGGCAAACGCAAAGCGCACCAGCTCGAGCTGCTCGCTGACGATGCGCTCGGCCACTTCGCGCGCGCGAAGTTCTTGCTCGGCCGTGAACAGGCCGAATCGGTCGACAAAACTCGCCATGGCGCGCCTTTTAGTTGGAGTTCAAACGTGCGCGGGCCCAGTCCGAGCCCTGGCGGCGCTTGAGATCGGCGTCCTCGCAGTAGCTGCCGGCCTCGCTCGTGGCGCTGATGCCGTCGATCGACGGCGGGCCGCTGAAGGCGCGTGCCTGCTCGGCATCGATCTGCAGCGGGATTTCACCCGTGCCGGCGGCCGTGCTCTCGATGGCTTTGACCAGCATGCGGCGGAAGGCGACGATGCCCTTGTCGGTCGTGCCCAGATGCTCGCGCGTGCGGTCCTGGATCGGACCCTGCGACTCGATAGCCCACTGGTCGTGCACGTTGATGTCCATGCCCATGCCGGTGTAGGTCTGCGAGTGTTGCTCGGTGACGCTGTAGCCGTAGTTGTTGCGCTTGTTCTTGCGCGAGGTGTAGTCGGGCAGTTCGTAGAGCTCGAGCCGCTGGTCGCGCATCTGCTGCTTGTCGACCGGGCCGGTGAAGCTGGTGAAGATCGCGTACCAGTAGCAGTTCTCGTCATCGACGGGCACATGCCACTGCGAGATCGTCATCTCGGCGCTCATCGGGATCACGAACGCCTGCGGGAACACCACGTTCGTCACGCGCACATGGGTCTGCTTGTCGTCGAGCTCGCGCAGCGTGGTCAGGCGCAGGCCGAAGTCGACGGGCTGCACCTCGATGGTCGGGCGGTCGAATTCGCGCAGCACCTGGGTGATCGGCATCTGCGAATCGGCCGAGGCGCCGCGAAACTGCTTGCCGTAGCTGTCGGATGTGTCCTCGTCTTCGAAAAAGCGGTGCAGGTAGGAGGCATGCGCGGGGTCGATGCCGACTTCGAGCGCCTGCAGCCAGTTGCACTCGAACAGGCCCTTGAAGGCAAAGGTGTGCGTGCCGGGCGCGACAAAGCAGTCGAATTCGGGAAAGGCCGGCGGCTCGCCGCTGCCGATATAGGCAAAGAGGATGCCGCTGCGCTCGACCACCGGATAGGCGCTCTGGCGAATGCGCGAGCACAGCTTGCTGGCCACGGGCTCGGCCGGCGTTTCCAGGCAGGTGCCCTTGACGTCGAACAGCCAGCCGTGGAACGGGCAGCGCAGGCCGCCGCCCTCGATCCGGCCGTAGGCCAGGTCGGCGCCGCGGTGCGGGCAGTCGCGGTCGAGCATGCCGAGCTGGCCGTTCTCGTCGCGGAAAAGCACGAAGTCCTGGCCCATCAGGCGCACGGCGCGCACGGGCCGCTCACCTTCGAGCTCCTCCACCAGGGCCACGGGCTGCCAGTAGCGGCGCAGCAGCTTGCCGGCAGGGGCCTGGGGTCCAACGCGGGTCATCAAATCGTTTTGTTCTGCACTGATCACGGTATTCACCTTTCTGCCTGTATGCAGCGGGCTGTATGCAATAGGTGTGCCAGCTTGCTCTCTCCTCTGAGAGCTGCATGCACACCTGCTTGGACCGCCGTTTGATACACCGCAAAATTCACCTAAAAGGGGCGTCTGATGCCACTTTTTGTGGCACGGAAGCGAATTTAAGGCACCATTGCGATGCAACCAATAGGGTTAACCAGAAAAACTGCATTTCATTGCATGCAATCAAAAACAGGCATGCCAGAAGCATTGCCATTGCCCTATGGCACACTGCGCCACCCAAGGAGAAAGCCATGCAAAGTCCGATTGAATCCCAGCAAGCCCGCGTGCTGATCCAGTTGCGGGACATGATCCTCAAGGGCGTCTTCGGCCCGGGAGAGCGCCTCGCCGAGATTCCGCTGGCCGAGCGCCTGCAGACCTCGCGCACACCGGTGCGCCTGGCGCTGGGCACGCTGGAGCACGAGGGCCTGATCGAGCCCGGCGCCTCGGGCGGCTACCAGATGCGCGGCTATACCGCCAAGGAAGTGGTCGATGCGATCCGCGCGCGCGGCGTGCTCGAGGGCTTTGCCGCGCGCACGCTGGCCGAGCAGGGCGCGTCGCGCTCGCTGCTGCGCGCGCTCAAGGACTGTCTCGACGAAGGCGACCGCGCGGTGCAAAAAGCCGTGATGGATCTGGACGACTACGCGCTCTATGTCGACATGAACGTGCGCCTGCATACGCTGATTCTCGAAGGCTGCGGCAATGCCTCGGTGCTGCGGCTGATGGAGCGCATCAACTCGTTGCCCTTTGCCGCGCCCAGCGCCATGCTGCCGATGCAGTCGTCGATTGCCGAAGGCACCCAGTGGATGCAGCTCGCGCACCACCAGCACCACAACCTGGTGCAGGCGATCGAGCGCGGCCAGGGCACGCGCGCCCAGGCGCTGGGCGAGGAGCATGTGGAAATCGCCTGCCGCAATCTCGAATATGCGGTGGACCGCCCCGAGCAGGCGGCCAAGGTCATGCCGGCCATCCGCCTGGTCACCGACGCCAGTCGAAAGATAGGCTGAGCGCCGCACAAGACAAAACGCCCTGGGCGCCGATTGCACGGCGCCCAGGGCGTTCTTTCGTGGACCGCAGGCCATTGGCAGGCCCCGGTTTCGCAGCTTACTTCTTGAGCTTGTAGGCCACCACGTAATCGCCGGCCTTGGTGCCGATCGAGCCGTGGCCGCCGGCCACCAGCACGACCATCTGCTCGCCCTGGCTGTTCAGATAGCTCATCGGCGTGGCCTGGCCGCCCGCGGGAATGCGCACATCCCACAGAATCCTGCCGCTGGCCACGTCATAGGCGCGGAAGTTGTTGTCTACGGCCGCGCCCAGGAAGGCGACGCCACCCGCGGTCATCAGCGGGCCACCGATGCCGGGCACGCCGACACGGATCGGCAGCGGCACGGGCGACAGGTCGCGAATGGTGCCGTTGCGATACTGGTAGGCGATCTTGCCGGTACGCAGATCGGCAGCCGCCACCGTGCCCCAAGGGGGGTTCTGGCAGGGCACGCCGATGGGCGAGAGGAAGGGGTGCATCTTGACGCCGTAGTCGGCGCCGACATTGGAGTTCAGCCCCTGTTCGCCGGCATTGGTCTGCTGCCCGCGCACCTGCTCCTGCGGCACCAGCGTCGAGACAAAGGCCAGATAGGTCGGCATGCCGAACATCACCTGACGCTGCGGATCGACCGCGACGCTGCCCCAGTTGAAGACACCGAAGTTGCCCGGATAGACCAGCGAGCCCTGCAGCGACGGCGGCGTGTAGCGGCCTTCGTAGCGCAGCTTCCTGAACGCGATGCGGCACATCATCTGGTCGATGAGGCTGGCGCCCCACATGTCGGACTCGCGCAGCGGCGGCGGCTCGAAGCTCAGTGCCGAGAACGGCTGGGTCGGCGCCACGCGCTGGCCCGGAATTTCCGTGCCCTGGGGCGCGGCGCGCTCGCCCATGGCGTGGATCGGGCTGCCGTCGCGGCGGTCGAGCACATAGACATCGCCCTGCTTGGTCGGCACCACCATGGCCGGGGTGCGGCCCTTGGGCAGATCGAGGTCCAGCAACACCGGCTGCGCGGGCGAATCCATGTCCCAGAGGTCATGGTGCACGAATTGCTGCACCCAGCGCGCCTGGCCCGTCGCGAGGTCCAGCGCCACCACCGAAGTCGCGTACTTCTCTTCGTCGGCATTGCGGTAGATGCCCAGCTGGTCCGGCGTGCGGTTGCCCATCGGGAAGTAGACCAGGCCCAGCTCCATGTCAACGCTGGCCACCGACCAGCTGTTGGGCGAGGAGGCGGTATAGGTCTGCGCGGGATTGTTCGGGTCGAGCGGCGCGGTCGCGCTCGGGTTGCCCGAGTCCCAGTTCCACAGCAGCTTGCCGGTGTGCACGTCGTACGCGCGGATCACGCCCGAGGGCGAATTCACGGCGTAGTTGTCGTTGACCGCACCGGCGATGATCACGCGGTCCCCGGCCACCGCCGGTGGCGAGGTCGAGTAGTAGAAGCCCGACTGCTTGAACGGCATGTTGTGCGTCAGGTTGAGCGCGCCGTCCTTGCCGAAGTCGGCGCAGGGCTTGCCGGTGGCGGCATCGAGCGCATACAGCTTGGCGTCCGATGTGGGCAGGAAGATGCGGTTGGCGCACAGGGCCGGGCTGGCGGCCGGCGCGGCGGTGGCAGCGGCCACGGCGGGCGCGTCGCTGTGGTACGAAACGCCGCGGCAGGTCTGGTGCTGGCGCTGCGATTCCAGGCCGGACTTCGGATCGAAGCGCCAGCGTTCCTTGCCGGTGTCGGCGTCCAGCGCGATGGCCAGGCTGTGCGGCGTGCACAGGTACAGCGTGTCGTTGACCTTGAGCGGCGTGGCCTGGTAGGTGGTCTCGCCCACGTCGCCCGGCCCGCGCATGTCGCCGGTGCGGATCTGCCAGGCCACGTCGAGCTTGTCGACGTTTTCGGGCGTGATCTGCTTGAGCGGAGAGTAGCGCTGGCCATGCTGGGTGCGGCCATAGGCCGTCCAGTCGCCATCGGCCAATGCGCCGTCGCCGAGCTTGGGATCGGCGTTGACGATGTCCATCGGCAGCGTGCCTTCGGTTTCATGCAGGTGGCGCGGAATGCCCACCAGCGCGACCGCGGCCGACAGCAGCGCCGTCGCCAGCACCGGCCAGCCGGGGGTGAAGCGGCCTTCGCCCTGGGCATTGCGGCGCGCGGCCGGAATGGCCATGACCAGGCCGATGATGGCCGGCAGGCCCAGGCGCGTGGCCAGCGGCCACCAGTGCAGGCCGGCCTCCCACAGCGACCAGGCCAGCAGTACCAGCAGCCACACCGCATACAGCGGTGCGGCCCAGCGCCGGCGCTGGTAAACGCCGATGGCTGCAGCCAGCACGACCAGGCCGCTCAGCAGATAGAAGGGGCTGCCGCCCAGCGCCAGCAGCCAGCCACCGCCCACGGTGAGCGGCAGGCCCAGCAGGACCAGAAGCACGAGGGTCAATGCATGCATGGCGTGCCCTCGCTGAGGATTTTTGCCATGGCTGAAATATGGTTTTTTTTCATGGTTTGGTTGAATATGGCGACGCTGGCGCGGCTTGATTCCAAGCGCATTGGCCGATGAAAGCCGCGACAGGATGTCCGGGCGGTCATGGTATTTGCTGCGCAAAGAGCTTGTTGCCAGCGTTACTATTCGGACACAACTGTCCGATGGTGCCGGCAGGCCGGCGCAGCCGGGTTCCGCCCGGGCGTCGGCGGCGCAAGAAGTGCCTGCGGCAAGCCGGTGCGCATGGCTGCACCTGGTTGCGATTATTGCCAGCGCAGGCCTGAATATTGCCTTCGGTAATATCCGGCGCCCCGCCGGATAATCGCTGCGATCGACTGGAATGCATGGCCCTGTTTTTCGCCACGCTGCCGGCCATTAATAGTCTGCGTGATTATTTGATCCAAAGGGCATTGGTGAAATCAAATTGGATTTCAAGCGGTCCGTCACCTCTTGCTGCGCCATCGGCGCCCCGGTCGCTCAGGACAGCGTCGGCACGCTTGCACGCGTTTCAGGCGAAGCCCTGGAAGCGGGCAAACTCGTCCACCGCGCGGCGCGCCATGGGCATCCGGTTGACGGGTGCGTCGCCCGCGCCATATCCCAGCGACATGCCGCAGACCACCACCTCGTCGGCCGGCAGCTGCAGGTGCTGGCCGATCAGGGTGTCGAAGCGGGCGAACGACACCTGCGGGCAGGTGGCCAGGCCGTTGGCGTGGGCGGCCAGCATCAGGCTCTGCAGGAACAGGCCGCAATCGAGCCAGCTGTGCGCATGCAGGCTGCGGTGCGTGGTGAGCACCAGGCCCACGGGCGCACCGAAGAAATCGTAGTTGCGCGCGGTCTGCGCGGCGCGGGCCGCTGCGTCGGCGCGGTCTATGCCCAGGGTCGCGTAGTAGCGCGCGCCGAACTCGGCCTGGTGCGCGGCCATGCGCTCGGGCAGCACGCCAGGAAAGTGCGAAAACGCCGGCGCATTCGCGCTGTCGCAGGCCTGGCGCAGCGTGGCGCTGAGCGCGGCCAGCGCAGCGCCGGTGAGCACATGCAGCTGCCAGGGCTGGGTATTGGAATTGCTGGGCGCCAAGGCGGCCGTTGCCAGCACCTGCTGCAGCAGCGCCAGCGGCACCGGTTGGTCGGGCGCGAAGGCGCGCGCGCTGCGGCGGGTGCGCATCAGATGGTCGAAGGCTTGCGCGGCGGGCGCGGCAGGCTGGGTTTGAAGGTGGTGATCGTGCATGGGCAGATGGTGCCATCGGCCTGTGCCGCGGGGAACTGCAATGTGCGCATGCACGTCTTGCAGCGAGTGCAAGAAGCTCAGGGCGCAGGCGGCTGCAACGCGCCTGCGGCGGCCGCGGCCTGCGCCACCTGGGCGCGCAGCCACTGGTGGCCGGCATCGTCGCCGTGGCGCTGGTGCCATACGGCGCGCACGGCCGTGGCGGGCGTGGGGTAGGGCAACTCGGCGCAGGTCACGGCGGCGCCATGGGCAAACTCCTCGGCCAGCGGCCGGGGCACGATGGAGAGCATGTCGGTCTCGCGCAGCAGCATGGGTATGGCCAGCGCGTGCGCCATCGTCACGCGGTAGCGCGGAGCGATGCCTTCCCCGGCGAGTGCTTCTTCCAGCGCGTGGCGGTCGAACATCTCCGACTGGCGCGCCAGCCCGCGCTCGACGATGAAGCCGCTGATCGCGCCCTCGTCCTGCCCGCCCAATGACACCGTGAGCAGCGGGTAGGCGGCGAAGTCGGCCAGCCGCGCGCGCCGCCGGCCAATGGGGTGGCCGCGCCGCATCACGATGACCTCATCGTGCTGGCCCAGCGGCAAGGCGCCAAAGCGCTGCGGCACTTCCGAGAAGATGCCGATGGCCAGGTCAATGCGGCCCACGTCGATCTGCTCCGCCAGGTCGATGCGCGTCGACGGCCGCACCACCACGTCGATATGCGGCGCCACGGCCTCGATGCGGCGGCTCAGTCGCGCCACCAGCACGGCGGTCAGATAGTCATTGGCCGCCACGACGAAGCGGCGCGCGCTGCGGGCGGCATCGAAGCGCGGCGCACCCAGCGTTTCGTGGATGCACTGCAGCGACTGGCGCAAGGCCGGCGCCATCGCCAGCGCGCGCGCCGTCGGCTCCATGCCGCGGCTGGTGCGCACGAACAGTTCGTCTTCCAGCGCCTCGCGCAGCCGCGCCAGCGCATGGCTCACGGCAGACTGGCTCAGATGCAGCCGCAGCCCGGCGCGCAGCAGGTTGCGTTCCTCGAACACGGCGTCGAAGACGCGCAGCAGGTTCAGATCAATGCGTTCGACATTCATGGTGGCAGCGGTATGCATATTGCATGCCATGCAACATGGTCCTGCAGATTGGTCGCTTCCGGCCGGGGCAAGCCAGCGGCACGATGCAGGTCACAACAACCCCGCCCCACCGGAGCAGCCCCATGGTACATCCCACGCGCCGCGAATTCGCTGCCGGCCTCTCGGCCGCCGCACTCGCCTTTTCCACCGGCCGGTCTGCGTTGGCGCAAAGCGGCAGCCCGGCCCGCATCGTCGTCGGTTACCCACCCGGCGGCACGCTGGACGTCACGGCGCGCCGCGTGAGCGAAGCCTGGCGCGAGCAGGGCCGCGCCAGCCTCGTCGACAACCGCTCCGGGGCCGCCGGCCGCGTCGCCAACGCCCAGCTCAAGCGCGAGAAGGCCGACGGCAGCGTGATGCTGTGTACGCACACCTCGGCGCTGAGCATCTACCCGCATGTCTACGCCAAGCTCGGCTACGACCCGGTGGCCGACTTCCGGCCCGTGAGCCCGCTGGCCAGCGTGACCTGCGCCTTTGCCGTCAGCACCGCGGCCGTGCCGGCCTCGGTGACCACGCTCGATGCCTACGTCAAATGGATCAAGGCCACGCCGCAGGCCGCCAATTTCGCGTCGCCCGCGGCGGGGTCGATGGCGCACTTCCTGGGCTACCAGCTTGACCAGGCCGCCGGGCTCAAGCTCACGCATGTGCCCTATCGCGGGTCGGCGCCGGCCATGCAGGACCTGCTGGGCGGGCAGATCACGGCCTACATGGGATTTGTCGCCGACTTCCTGCAGTATCCGGACAACCAGAAGCTGCGCATCCTGGCCGTGACCAGCGAGAAGCGCTCGCGCTTCTTGCCCGGCGTGCCCACGTTTGCCGAGCTGGGCCTGGCGCAGGTGACGGGGGTCGAGTCGTACGGCCTGTTTCTGCCGCCGCGCGCCAGCGATGCCATGGTGGCCGAGCTGGCAGAAGCCACGCGCCAGGCAACGCAAAGCGCGGCGCTGATTGCCGGCTTCGACAAGCTGGGCCTCGAGCCCCTGTGGTCGAGCCCCGCGGCCTACGCGCAGCAGATCGCGCGTGAATCGCGCCACTGGCGCCCCATCGTGGCGGCGTCGGGTTTCCGATCGGAGGAGTGATCCCATGACACTGCACACCCCCTCCCACCCGGACCGCGATGCGCTCCTCGCCACCAGCCTGCCCTTTCTCGACGAGATCAAGGACAAGACCGCCGGCACCGCGCTGGAAGACTGGCTCAACGCCGTCCACGGCCCGGGCAGCCTGCTCTACGAAAGCCTGGCCGAACTGGTGCGCCGCGGCGTGCGCGACGGCTGGGCCGCGAACGTCGAAGTGGACGGCCCGCGCTACCGCCGCAGCCGCATCGCCGAGCCCTCGGCCGAGACGCTGCAGTTCAGCATCACGGCCGTGTACATGGACTCGAGCGGCACGATCCAGCGCAACCCGGAGGGCAGCCTGCGCGGCGACTATCACGCCCACCCCTATGGCGAAATCAACATGGTGATTCCTTTGAGCGCCGGCGCGGCGCTGGCCGGGCCCAACGGCTGGTGCCATGGCGGATGGACCGCGCCGCCGCCAGGCAGCCACCACTACCCGGAAGCCAAGGGCGGTGCGGTGATCGCGCTGTTCTATCTCCCGGCTGGACGGATTTCCTATGCGGTGCAGGCACCGCAGCAGAGCCCGCTGGCCGAAGAAGCACGGTGATCACGGAGTGGACCGCGCCGGCCTGGCACGGGCAGCGCGGTTTCGGCCCCAGGCCATGACCAGCACCAGCCCCAGCGCCGCCAGCGCGGCGCCGCTGGCGGCCACGGCCGGATAGCCGAATTCCCAGCCGATGACCGCGCCGCCGATCAGCGCTCCAAGCGCGTTGCCCAGGTTGAACGCACCGATGTTGATGGCCGAGGACAGATGCGGCGCATCCGCCGCGGCGGACATGACCCGCAGCTGCAGCGGCGCGACGATGGCAAAGCTGGTCATGGCCCCAGAAGACGATCACCACCGCGCTGACCAGCGCATGGGGCATGGCAAACGCAAACGCGGTCAGCAGCACCCTCATGCAGGCCAGCGTCAC
>JBEVDH010000005.1:0-11168 GCA_040514115.1 Comamonas sp.
CCCATTGCGATCGCCTCAATGAATCCCAGGCCGCGGCCCTGGTGCGCGCCGGGGCCACGGCCGTCACCGGCTTTGCGCCGCAGCGCGCGGCGCTGGCGCGGGCCGATGTCGTCGTGACCCACGCGGGGCTGAACACCGTGCTCGATGCGCTCGAAGCGGGCACACCCCAGCTGGCGTTGCCCATCGCGTTTGACCAACCCGGCGTCGCGGCCCGCATCGCGCATGCCGGCACCGGGCTCAAGCTGCTGGCGCCGCTGGCAAGCGTCGCGGCGCTGCGGCGCGCGTTGCGCCGCTTGTTGGCTGAGCCCGGCTTTGCCGAGCGCAGCCGCGGGCTCGGGCAGGAAATCACCGCCTCGGGCGGCGTGCAGCGTGCGGCCGATCTGATGGAAGCGGCGCTGCGCGCGCATCCCTCAAGCTTGCTGGCCGCCAGGGCTGCGCTGGTGCATGGCGACACTGCCCGCCAGGTGTCGCATGTCTGAACGGCCGGCCGCGCACGATCTCGACGCAGATCTGCTGCTGGTCGGTGGCGGCCTGGCCAACGGCCTGATCGCCCGGCGCCTGCGGCAGGCGCATCCCGATCTGCGCGTGCTGCTGCTTGAAGCCGGCGCGGCGCTGGGCGGCAACCACACCTGGAGCTTCCATGCGTCCGATCTCACGCCCGCCCAGCGCGCCTGGATCGCGCCCTGCGTGGTGCATCGCTGGGCGGCGCACGACGTGGTGTTTCCCGGCTACCGCCGGCGCATCGACGGCGAATACTGCAGTGTCACTTCCGGGCGCTTCGACCAGGTGCTGCGCTCGGCAGAAGGCGTGGCGGTACGTTTGAACTGCGCGGTGGACAGCGTGTCGCCCGCAAGCGTGCGCCTGGCGGACGGCCGCACGCTGCGCGCGCGTGCCGTCATCGATGCGCGGGGCGCGGCGCCTACGCAATATCTGGCGCTGCGCTTTCAGAAATTCCTTGGGCAGGAGCTGCGCCTGGCCGCCCCCCACGGCCTCACTGTCCCGGTGCTGATGGATGCCACCGTGGACCAGATCGATGGCTACCGCTTTGTCTATGTGCTGCCGTTGACGGCCGACACGCTGCTGGTCGAAGACACGGTCTATGCCGATGGCGCCGAGCTGTCCCGGGAGCGGCTGCGCGGCCACATCGCCGACTATGTCGCGGCCCAGGGCTGGCGCGTTGCCGCCCTGCTGCGCGAGGAGGAGGGCGTGCTGCCGATTGCCCTGGCCGGCGATGCCCAGGCTTTCTGGCGCGCCGCGCAGGAGGTGCCGCGCGCCGGGCTGGCCGCGGCGCTGTTCCACCCCACGACCGGCTATTCGTTGCCCCAGGCGCTGCGCCTGGCCGATGCGCTGGCGGCGCTGCCGCGCAGCACCTGGGACGACCCGGCCGGCGTTTTTTCCGCCGTGCGCGCGCATGCGCTGGCGCATTGGCGGGCCAGCGGCTTCTTTCGCCTGCTCAACCGCATGCTGTTCCTGGCGGCCGCGCCGCCCGCGCGCCGCGCCGTGATGGAGCGCTTCTACCGCCTGCCGGCCCCGCTGGTGGCGCGCTTCTACGCGGGCCGGCCGTCGCTGGCCGACAAGGCGCGCATTCTCACCGGGCGCCCGCCGGTGCCGCTCGCGGCCGCGTTGCGCGCGGCCTGGGCTCCCGTGCCCGCCGGTGCTGGCGGGGCTTCATCCTCTTCCTGCTCTTCGACGCCATGAACGTAACTCACTCTCCAGGTCAAGAGGCCACGGCCGCGGTCATCGGCTCCGGTTTCGGTGGCCTGGCGCTGGCCATGCGGCTGCAGGCCGCGGGCGTGCGCACCACCGTGTTCGAGTCGCGCGACAAGCCCGGCGGGCGCGCCTATGTCTATCACGACCAGGGTTTCACCTTCGATGCCGGCCCCACCGTGATCACCGATCCGAGCGCGCTCGAAGAGCTGTTCGCGCTGTCGGGCCGGCGGCTCGCGGACTATGTCGAGCTGCTGCCGGTGGCCCCGTTCTATCGGCTGTGCTGGGAGGATGGCACCACGCTGGACTATGCCAACGACCAGGCGGCGCTCGACGCCCAGCTGCGCGCGCTGTCGCCGCCCGATGTCGAGGGCTACCAGCGCTTCCTGGCGTATTCGCGCGCCGTGTTCGAGGAGGGCTACCGCAAGCTCGGCACCGTGCCGTTCCTGCACTTTCGCGACATGGTGGCCGCCGGGCCGGCGCTGGTGCGGCTGCAGGCCTGGCGCAGCGTCTACAGCCAGGTGGCAGCGTTCATCCAGGATGAAAAGCTGCGCCAGGTGTTTTCCTTCCATTCGCTGCTGGTCGGGGGCAACCCCTTCGAGACCAGCTCGATCTATGCCTTGATCCACGCGCTCGAGCGCGAGTGGGGGGTGTGGTTCCCGCGCGGCGGCACGGGCGCGCTGGTGCAGGCGATGGTGCGCTGCTTCGAGGACATGGGCGGCACGCTGCGCTTGTCGACCCCGGTGGAGCGCATCGAGGTGCAGGGCGGGCGGGCCACAGGCGTGGTCGCGGGGGGCGCGTTCCACGCCTTCGACCAGGTGGCGTCCAACGCCGATGTGGTACACACCTACGAGCGCCTGCTGGGCCACACGCCGCGCGGGCAGGCGCAGGCCAAGCGCCTCAAGGGCAAGCGCTTCAGCATGTCGCTGTTCGTGGTGCACTTCGGGCTCTCGCGCCCGCAGCCGCAGCTGCAGCACCACACCGTGTGCTTTGGCGCCAGGTACCGCGAACTGATCCACGACATCTTCCACGGCAGCGAGATCCCCGAGGACTTCTCGCTGTACCTGCATGCGCCCTGCGTGACCGATCCGTCGCTGGCACCGCCGGGATGCTCGAGCCATTACGTGCTGGCGCCGGTGCCGCACCTGGGCAATGCGCCCGTCGACTGGTCGGTTGAAGGCCCGCGCCTGCGCGAGCGCATCTTCGACTACCTGGAAAAACACTACATCCCCGGGCTGCGCGACAGCCTGGTGACCAGCCGCATGTTCACGCCGGCCGATTTCCAGGCCGAGCTGGGCGCCCACCACGGCTCGGCCTTCTCGCTCGAGCCGGTGCTGACGCAAAGCGCGTGGTTCCGGCCGCACAACCGCGATGCCCGGATCCCGAACCTGTACATCGTTGGCGCCGGCACCCACCCGGGCGCGGGCGTGCCCGGGGTCGTGGGCTCGGCCAAGGCCACCGCCGGCCTGATGCTGGGCGAGGCGCTCGCATGACGGCCGGACAAGCCGCCTGGCAGGCGCAGGTCGTTGCCCATGGGGCACAGGCGATTCGCAACGGCTCCCACAGCTTTGCCGCCGCCGCGCGGCTCTTTCCACCGTCCGTGCGCGAAAGCGCGGTCATGCTCTACGCCTGGTGCCGCCACTGCGACGACGTGGTGGATGGCCAGGAGCTGGGCCACGGCCAGCGCAGCGGGCAGCGCATTGAGGGCGTGGCGCGCCTGGCGCAGCTGCGCGAGGCCACGCGGCGGGCCTGCGCCGGTCTGCCCAGCGACGACCCGGTCTTTGCGGGGCTGGCCGAGGTGGTGCGCCGCCACCGCATCGCGCCGGTCTATTTCGAGCACCACCTCGACGGGTTTGCGATGGACGTCGAGGACCATCGGTATGCGTCGCTGGACGACACCCTCGCTTACTGCTGGCGCGTGGCCGGCGTGGTTGGCGTGATGATGGCGCAGATCATGGGGCGCAGCGATGCGGCCACGCTCGACCGGGCGTGCGACCTGGGCATGGCCTTTCAGCTCACCAACATCGCGCGCGACGTGGTCGAGGATGCCGCGATCGGCCGCATCTACCTGCCCGCTCAATGGCTGGCCGCCGAAGGCATCCCCGCCGACGGGGCGCTGGCCGATCCGCGCCACCGCGTGGCCCTGGCGCGCGTGGCAACGCGGCTGGTGCAGGCCGCCGAACCCTATTACGACTCGGCCCTGGGCGGGCTGCCGGCGCTGGCGCTGCGCTCGGCCTGGTCCATTGCCACCGCGCGCAGCGTGTACCGCGCGATTGGCCGCAAGGTGACGGCGCGTGGCCCGGCCGCCTGGGACACGCGCGCGCGCACCAATCGCGCGGAGAAGATCGGCTGGGTCGCCACCGCCGCGGCGCAGGCGCTGGCTTCGCGCACGCGCCAGCCGCGCGCGCGCGACGAGTGCCTGTTCAAGCGCCCGGCCTGAGCAGACCCTTCAGGTTTGGCGCCTGGTCTTGCGCTGGCGCTGCACTTGCTGCAGCCGCTGCTTCAGCCGCTCAGGCGCGGGCGCCCAGAGGAAGCCAAACGACACGCAGCCCTCGCGTCCATGCACCGCGTGGTGCAGGCGGTGCGCCTGGTAGAGGCGCTTGAGGTAACCCGAGCGCGGCACCCAGCGCCAGGGCCAGCGCTTGTGTACCAGTCCGTCGTGGACGATGAAGTACAGCGCGCCGTACAGCGTCATGCCGGCGCCCACCCACTGCAGGGGCCAGCGGCCCGCCGTGCCCAGCGCGATCAGCACGATCGCCACGCCGGCGAACACGGCCGCGTACAGGTCGTTTTTCTCGAACCAGCCGCCCGAGGGCTCGTGGTGCGAGCGGTGCCAGCCCCAGCCCCAGCCATGCATCACCCAGCGATGGGCGGCCCACGCGAACAGCTCCATGCCGGCGACGGTGGCCAGCACGATTCCTAGCGATGCGAGGGGAGCGTTCATGGGTGGGGCCGCAAGGCGCAGCGCGCTGCACGCGGCGGGGATCAAACAGGCATCCTAACTGATGCCGTTGCTCCCCCTTGTAGGCAAGCCGCTGCCTATCGGACGGCGGCTGGGCGCCTTGCGCAGTTCGAATCAAAGCCCCACTTCCTTCCACCCGGCATCGACCGCTTCCTCGGCGGGCTTGCCAAACAGCTGCTTGGCCTGTTCGCGGGTCTTTGCCGCGAACTGCGCCATGGTCATGCGCGGCACCAGGCCGGACGTGGCCATGGCCTGGTACCAGACCTGGCCAATGCCCTCCCAGCTGTAGCCGCCCATGCGCTTGCACGCGGTGCAAAAGGCCAGATTCGGCGGGCCACTGGCGCTGTGCGGGTGCTCGCCCGATTTCAATTGCGCGTAGTGCCGGGGCTGGGGCGCCAGGCAGTGCTTGCCGTCGGGCTCGGACATGTCACGCATGCAGGTATAGCCGTGCTCGCGCGTGAGCGGGCCGATGATGTCGCTGCCCAGCAGCCAGTCGGCGCTGGCCGCATCCTGCTTGAGCCGCCACTGGCGGAACATCGTGCCGAAGCAGTCGGACAGGCTCTCGTTGAGCCCGCCGGGCTCGGAGTCGTATTCCAGCTGCAGCGTGTATTGCGTGAGGCCGTGCGCCAACTCATGCCCGATCACGTCGAGACCCGTGGTGAAGCTGGCAAACAGCTCGCCATCGCCGTCGCCATAGATCATCTGCATCCCGTTCCACATCGCGTTGTTGTACTTCTTGCCATAGTGCACCGCGGACATCAGCGTCATTCCGGCATTGTCGATCGAGTTGCGCTTGAATACCTCGCGCAGGAAGGTGGCCATCAGGTCGGTTTCGCCATGGGTGCGCTGCACCGTCACATCCTTTGACTGGGCCGGATCCTTGATCTGCAGGCCGGGCAGGCTCTGGGTCTGGCGGCAGTCGAACAGCGTCACCTCGGGGTTGCGCGTGAGCTCCTCGACCCAGTGGTTTTCCAGCAGGAAGCCGGCGAGCTTGATGTTCTGGTCGCGGATGTCGCAAAAACGCTGGGTCAGGCGCACGGTATAGGCCGCCCGTTCACAGGCCTCCTTGGAGAGCTTGGGGTCGCAGGCCAGGCGCTCAAGGACATAGTCGGGAACGAACTGGCAATGGCATTGGCGCATAGAACCTCCCATCGAATGGGGCTGCATGCTGGCCGGCGGCGTTGCAGGCACCCGGCTTCCCGTGCGCTCCGGCCGCCCCCCAGCGATGACACGGAGTGCCTCTTTGATGTTAGACCGGCGTGCGCACGGGCGGCGCGAGAGGCCCTTGCGGTGGGCATGGTTTGCCGCTGCGGCGCCAGCGCTGCGCTGGCAAGGGTGTCTGCAAAGACCTCGCATGGGTGCTGCTGCGGCGGCGCGTTCTGCAATCCTCTCGCAAAGTTTCACCCAGCAAAACTTCTGGCGAAGTTTTTGACCTGTTGCGGCGCTGCGCCTATATTTTTCTACCATCACGGTTTCATTCAAAGAAACGCCCATGCCTGCGCAAGACCCTGTTTCGCCGCGAAAAAAGTCACTCATGACCCGGCCGCCCGGCACCAGCGTCTCGTCGGTCGAGCGCGCCATGCGCGTGCTGCGCGTCATGTCGGAGGGCATCAACACGCGGCTGACCGATATCGCCGCGGCCGCGGACCTGGACAAGGCCACCGCTTTGCGGCTGCTGGAGATGCTGGCGCGCGACGGCTTTGTCGTGCGCGATGCGGCGAGCAAGCAGTTTGCGCTCGGACCCGAGCTGATGGTGCTGGGCGCCGCGGCGCTGCGGCGGTTCGATCCGCGGCCGCTGGCGCGCCCCAGCCTGATGCGGCTGGTGGGCCAGTTCGAGGACAGCGCGGTGCTGTCGATCCCGAGCGGCATCGAATCGCTGTGCATCGATGTCGAGGAGGGCAGCTATCCGATCCGCGCCAACTACCTGCGCGTGGGCAGCCGCCGGCCGCTGGGCGTGGGCGCGGGCAGCCTGGCGCTGCTGGCGTGGATGCCGCAGGCCGAACGCGATGCGGCGCTCGAAGTGCTGCTCACCCAGCTGCAGCGCTATCCGCGCATCGATGCCGGGCTGCTGCACGAACGCATTGCGCAGGCGCGTGACCAAGGCTACGCGGTGCTGCTGGACGTCGTGGTGGAGCGCATGGGCGGCATCGCGGTGCCGGTCTTCGCGCCCGACGGCAAGCCGGTGGCAGCCATCAGCCTGGCCGCGCTCAATGAACGCATTCTTTCGCGTGAGGCGGAGCTGGCGCATGCCTTGCAGCGCGAAGCCATGGTGTGCCAGGTGCGCTGGGCCGAGGTGGCCGGCGGCGGCGGGCATGCGCAGCACAAAGCGGCCAGGCCCAGGCCGGCCACGGGCAAAACCAGAAAGACAGGAGACTGATTTGATGACTACCCATTCGCAGGTCTATCTGCGCGGCGCGGGGGGCACGGCCTTTGGCCGCCATGAGGGCCTCAGCGCGCTGGACCTCATGGCCGAGGCCGCGACGCAGGCGCTTTCGAGCGCGCAGCTTGAGCACCCGGAAATCGACGGCGTGCTCTGCGGCTACGCAACGACGCTGCCGCACCTGATGCTGGCGACGCTGTTTTGCGAGCGCTTCGCGCTCAAGCCCGACTACGCGCACAGCATGCAGCTGGGCGGCGCCACCGGCGCGGCCATGCTCATGGCGGCGCGCGAGCTGGTGCGCTCGGGGCGCTGCCGCAATGTGCTGGTGGTGGCGGGCGAGAACCGGTTGTCGGGCCAGTCGCGCGACAGCTCGATCCAGACGCTGGCCCAGGTGGGTGACGCCGACTACGAGGTGCCCAACGGCGCCTCGGTGCCGACGTACTACGGGCTGCTGGCCTCGGAATACATGCACCGCACGGGCGTCACCAGCGCGGATCTGGCCGAGTTCGCGGTGCTGATGCGCGGCCATGCCGCGGCGCACCCGGGGGCGCATCTGCGCACGCCGATCAGCGTGCAGGACGTGCTGGCGAGCAAGCCGATCGCGGCGCCGCTGACGCTGCTCGACTGCTGCCCGATCTCGGACGGCGCGATGGCGCTGGTGGTGTCGGGCACCCCGGGCGCGCACGGCGCCGTGGGCCTGCGCGGGGCAGGGCAGGCGCACCGCCACCAGCATCTCACGGCCATGGCCGATGTGCTGGACTGCGGCGCGGCCCACGCGGCGCGGCATGCGCTGCAAGAAGCGGGCTTGGCACCGGCCGACTTCGACTACCTCGGCATCTATGACTCCTTCACCATCACGCTGGTGATGCTGCTGGAAGAACTGGGCTTCGCGCCCCGCGCCGGCGCGGCGGACCGGCTGCGCGCGGGGGATTTCTCGCGCAGCGGGGTGCAGCCGCAGAACACGCACGGCGGCCTGCTGTCCTATGGGCACTGCGGCGTCGCCGGCGGCATGGCGCATGTGGTGGAAGCCTGGCGGCAGATGTGCGGCCAGGCCGGCGCGCGCCAACTGGCGAAAACGCCTTCGCGCGCGTTCATCCATGCCGATGGCGGCGTGATGTCCTCGCATGTGAGTCTGGTTCTGGCGCGCGAGGAGTGAGCAGATGACAGCCCTTTCCCAACCTTTTGTCGACGGCCTCGAGTGCGAGGTCGTGCGTTACCAGCGCTGCCTGCAGTGCGGCCAGGCGCAGACGCTCGCGCGCTATGCCTGCCAGGCCTGCGGCGGCCGCACGCTCGACTGGCTCGACGCCAGCGGCGAGGCCACCGTGCGCGCGGCCGCTGTGGTGGCGCGCGCGCCCTCCGACGCATTTCGCGCGCTCGCGCCCTACACGCTGGTGATGGTGCAGCTCGATGAAGGCCCGCGCCTGATGGGCCATGCCGAGGCCGGCATACGCATCGGCGCGCGCGTGAAGGCCCGGTTCTTCAGACACCAGGAAAGGATGCTGGTGCGTTTCGCCGCGCTCGAATAGAGCGACGGATTTTCGGCTTTGTTGATAAAAAAACCCAAGGAGACAAGACATGCCATTCGCCCTTTTCCCGCCCTCACGCCGCCGCGCCATCGCGCTGACCGGCGCCGCCCTGTGCACGCTGGCGGCGCTTTGCGCGCCGGCCCAGGCCGCCAGCGACTTCCCGAACAAGCCCATCAAGCTGGTCGTGCCCTATCCACCGGGCGGGCCCACCGACATCGTGGCGCGCGTGGTCGCGCAAAAGCTCTCCGAACGCCTGGGGCAGACGGTCGTCATCGAGAACCGCCCGGGCGCCGGGGGCAACCTGGGCGCCGAGAGTGTGGCGCGCAGCCCCGCCGATGGCTACACGCTGGTGGTGGCAACCACCGCGCATGCGATCAATCCCTCGCTGTTTGCCAAGCTCAACTATTCCATTACCAAGGATTTGGCGCCGATCTCGCAGCTCACCGCCGGCCCGCTGGTCATCGTCGCCACGCCGGGGCTGGCGGCGAACAACGTCAAGGAGCTGATCGCGCTGGCCAAGACCAAGAGCGGCGGCCTCAACTACGCCTCGTCGGGCAACGGCCAGTCGACCCATCTGTCGGCGGAGCTCTTCAGCGCGATGGCCGGCGTCAAGATGAACCACATCCCGTACAAGGGCAGCGCGCCGGCGCTCACCGACGTGATGAGCGCCCAGGCCGATGTGATGTTCGACACCATGCTGTCGGCGATGCCCTTCGTCAAGGGCGGCAAGCTCAAGGCGATTGCCGTCACCAGCGCCCAGCGCTCGCCCAGCGCCCCGGAGATTCCCACGGTGGCCGAGTCGGATCTTCCCGGCTATGAAGCCATTGCCTGGAACGGCCTGATGGCGCCGGCCGGCACGCCCAAGGACGTGATCGACAAGCTCAATGCGGAACTCAGGAAGGTGCTCGAAGCCCCGGATGTGAAGCAGCGCTTCGACGCGCAGGGTTTCGCGGCGCAGTGGAACACGCCGGCGAACTTCAGCGGCTTCGTGCAAAGCGAGGTCGAGAAATGGGCCAAGGTGGCCAAGGCCTCCGGCGCCAAGCTCGACTGACACGGCCCTGACGCGCGCACCAGGTCCGGTTGCCAGGCGCAGCCGGCCCCCTGGCGTGCCCACATCTCCATCGAGGCCTTCGGACCTCTGCACCCCAAAAAGCAAAGCACATGACGGATCTTCTTCACACCGCACTTAACCCGCGCTCGGTTGCCATCGTTGGCGCCTCGGACAACATCCACAAGATCGGTGGGCGGCCCATCCACTACATGCAGAAGTACGGCTTTGAGGGCCGCATCTACCCGATCAACCCGAACCGCCCGCAGATCCAGGGCCGCACCGCCTACGCCTCGCTGGCCGATCTGCCCGAAGTGCCCGAACTCGCGCTGGTCGTGGTCGGCGGCGAGCAGGCGGTGGCGACCGTGGAGGAGTGCGCGGCGCGCGGCGTGAAGTCCGCCGTGATCATTGCCTCGGGCTTTGGCGAGACCGGCGAGCAGGGCAAGGAGCTCGAGCGCCATATGCTCGGCGTGGCGCGCGCCGCGGGCATGCGCCTGTACGGCCCGAACACCCAGGGTCTGGCGAACTTCGGCACCGGCGCGATCGCGGGCTTTTCCACCATGTTCCTGGAGGTGCCGCCCCAGGACGGGCCGATCGGCATCGTGAGCCAGAGCGGCGGCATGAGCGCGATGGCCTACGGGCTGCTGCGCGGGCGCGGCCTGGGCGTGCGCCATGTGCATGCCACGGGCAACGAGGCCGATGTCACCGTGGGCGAGCTGGCGCTGGCCGTGGTGCACGACCCGGATGTGAAGCTGCTGCTGCTCTACCTCGAGAATATCAACCGGCCCGATCTGCTGGCCCAGGCCGCGGCCATCGCGCGCGAGCGCGACGTGCCGATCATCGCCATCAAGGCCGGGCGCACGGCCGGCGGCCAGCGCGCGGCGTCTTCGCACACCGGCGCGCTGGCCAACGAGGACCGCACCGTCGATGCGTTCTTGCGCCAGCACGGCATCTGGCGCGTGCGCGATCCGCACGAGCAGGCGCGCGCCGCGCAGGCCTATCTCAAGGGCTGGCGCCCCGAGGGCCGGCGCCTGGTGGTGATCAGCAACTCGGGCGCGAGCTGCGTGATGGGCGCGGATGCGGCCGACGACGTGCGGCTGCCGATGGCCGAGCTGTCCCAGTCCACGCAGGATGCGGTGGCCGCGAAGCTGCCGGGTTTCGCCACCACGCAAAATCCCATCGACATCACGGCGGCGCTGCTGTCCAACAGCGGGCTGTTCAGCGATGTGCTGCCCGCGGTGGCCAGCGACCCGGCGGCGGATATGTTCTTCATCAACATCCCGGTGGCTGGCGCGGGCTACGACGTGGAGCGCTTTGCGCGCGACACCGCGGCGTTCGAGCTGGCGGCAGGCAAGCCAGTAGCCGTGGCCGCCTGGCAGGAGTCGGTGGCCGCGGCCTTTCGCGCGCAGGGCGTGGCCACCTTCCCGAACGAAGGCGAGGCGCTGGGCGTGCTGGCGCAACTGGCCGACCACTCAGCGCTGATGCGCCGGCCGCGTGCACTGGCCGGCCCTGTGCCTGCCGTGGCGCTGCCGGCCGATGCGGGCA
>JBEVDH010000099.1:0-3937 GCA_040514115.1 Comamonas sp.
CCCCCAGCCACCGGCGGGATGCGGATAGGGTGGCAAGGGCAGCGAAGGCGTTTTGGCATCCATGGGGCGTAGGTCGAGAGCAAAAGACACCTCACTGTCCATGGCGTTGAGCCGAACGGTCGTCATCCTCCCGAGTCAGGGGGCGTAGGAGGTCGCGCTATCGACTCTGGCGCCAGGCAAGCGCCGCCTGCGTCCTACAGGATGCGTTCCGGACGACATCTGATACTGGGGTTTCCCCACGTCTCACAGAAAGCAAACCATGGACGAACACGATCCATCTTCCGGGCTGCCGCCGGGCTTGTCGGCGCACACGCTGCAGTTGCGCGTCAACGGCAAGGAACAGCGAATTGAAGCGCTGCCCGCCTGGGTGACGCTGCTCGACCTGCTGCGCGACCGGCTGGAGCTGACGGGCACCAAGAAGGGTTGTGACCATGGCCAGTGCGGCGCCTGCACGGTGCTGGTGAACGGGCAACGCATCAATTCCTGCCTCGCGCTGGCGGCGCTCCATGATGGCGCCGATATCACCACCGTCGAGGGATTGGCCGGGGAGGGTGGCGCGCTGCATCCCTTGCAGCAGGCGTTCATCGACCATGATGCATTCCAGTGCGGCTACTGCACCCCGGGGCAGCTGTGCTCCGCCCAGGGCATGCTCAACGAGGGCGGCCCGCTGCATGCGGATGCGATCAGCGAGCGCATGAGCGGCAATCTCTGCCGCTGCGGCGCCTATCCGCAGATTCGCAGCGCCATTGCCACGGTTGTCGCCATGCCCAGGTCCTGCAGGACCGCCACGCCCGCGGGAGAGCTTTCATGAGGCCGTTTGCGCTGCTGACGGCGCAATCCACCGAAGACGCCTTCAGGCACAGCGCCCAGGGCGCGCGCTGCATTGGCGGGGGCACGAACCTGATCGATCTGATGAAGGAAGATGTCGAGCGCCCCGCCAGTTTGCTGGCGCTGCGCGGCCTTCCCTGGTCGGACATCCGCGAGGAGTCCGGCGGCGCGCTGCTGCTGGGCGCCACCGCATCGAATGCCGAAACCGCCAAGCATGCGCTGGTGCGCGCGCACTATCCCATGCTGTCGGCCGCCATGCTGTCGGCCGCCTCGCCGCAGATCCGCAACATGGCCACCAATGGCGGCAATCTGCTGCAGCGCACGCGCTGCCATTATTTCTACGACACCGCCACGGCTTGCAACAAGCGCGCGCCGGGCAGCGGCTGCTCGGCGCGCGAAGGCATTGCGCGGCAGCTGGCCATTCTCGGCGGCAGCGAGCAGTGCATTGCAACGCATCCTTCGGACATGTGCGTGGCGCTGGCCGCGCTCGAAGCGGTTGTGCATGTGCGCTCGCAGCAGGGCGCGCGCGAGATTGCCTTTGCCGACTTCCACCTGCTGCCGGGCACCACGCCCGAGCATGAAAGCAGCCTGCAGCCCGGCGAGGTCATCACGCACATCGCGCTGCCGGCCGCGGCCAGGGGTTTTGCGGCGCACAGCACCTATCTGAAGCTGCGCGAGCGGGCGTCGTATGCATTTGCACTGGTATCCGTTGCGGCGGCGCTGGAGCTCGATGCGCAGGGCGTGGTCACGCGTGCCCGGCTGGTGCTGGGCGGGGTTGCACCGCGCCCCTGGCGCGTGCTGGAGGCCGAGGCGCTGCTGGTGGGCAAGCTGCCCCAGGCGGAAAGCTTTGCGCAGGCCGCCGAACGCTTGCTGCAAGGCGCGCAGGCCCAGGGCGATCCGGCGATGGGCAGCAATGGCTTCAAGCTGCCCCTGGCGCAGCGCGCCGTCGTGCGCGCGCTGGAGATGGCGCATGCGGGCGAGTTGACCAATACCGGCGAGATGGCATTGCAGGAGGAACAGTCATGAGTGCAGTACCGATGGAAAAGCCGGCGCTTGCGCCCACCGCTGCCCGGCTGGGCACGCGGGTGTCGCGCGTCGATGGTCCGGTGAAAGTGCAGGGCCAGGCGCGCTACGCGGCCGAGCATCCGGTGCCCGATATGCTGTTCGCGGTGGCCGTGAGCGGCGCCATTGCCAAAGGCCGCATCGCGCGCATCGATGACGCGGCGGCGCGCGCGCTGCCCGGGGTGGTGGATGTGCTCACGCATGCCAACCGCCCGAAGATGCGCTCGTGGAGCGTGTTCCACAAGGACATGATTGCGCCGGGCGGCAAGCCCTTCAAGCCGCTGCTCGACGACCAGATCCATTACAGCGGCCAGCCGGTGGCCGTCGTGGTGGCCGAGACTTTCGAGGCGGCGCGCGCGGGTGCGGCACTGGTCGAGGTGGAATACAACGAAGAGCCGCATGATTCCGGGCTGCTGTCGCACCTGGCGCGCCGGCGCGAGCCCAGCCACATGAAGTACGGCTTCGTCCCGCCGCCCAAGCCGCGCGGCGACGCCGACAAGGCCTTTGCCGATGCGCCGGTGAAGATCGATGCCGAATTTCACTCGGGCCCCGAGCACCACAACCCGATGGAGATGCATGCCAGCACGGTGCATTACGGCGTGGACGGCAGCCTGACCATCTACGACAAGACGCAGGGCTCGCAAAATTGCCGCTGGTATGTGTCGCATGTGTTCGGCTTGCCCAAGGACAAGGTCACGGTGCTCAACCCCTTTGTCGGCGGCGCCTTTGGCTCGGGCCTGCGCCCCCAGTACCAGCTCACGCTGTCGGTGATGGCGGCGCTGCACCTCAAGCGCTCGGTGCGCCTGGTGCTCACGCGCCAGCAGATGTTCACTTTCGGCCACCGGCCCGAGACCTGGCAGCGCGTGCAGCTCGCGGCCGACAGCGACGGCGGCCTGCAGGCGGTGATTCACCAGGCGGTGGGCGCCACCTCGCGCCTGGAGGACTACACCGAGGTCGTCGTGAACTGGGCCGGGCAGCTCTACCGCTGCCCCAATGTGCGCCTGAAGTACGACGTGGTCGAGCTCGATCAGGCCAGCCCCATGGACATGCGCGCGCCCGGCGCCGCGCATGGCCTGCATGCGCTGGAGATCGCCATGGACGAGCTGGCCCATGCGCTGCAGATGGACCCGCTGGCGCTGCGCCTGCGCAACTACGCGCACCGCGACGACTCGAAGGACCTGCCGTTTTCCAGCAAGGAGCTGTACGCCTGCTTCGACCAGGGCGCCGAGCGTTTTGGCTGGAGCGCGCGGCCGCTGGCGCCGCGCTCGCGGCGCGAGGGCCGCGAGCTCGTGGGCTGGGGCATGGCCACCGGTATCTGGGATGCCCAGCAGATGTTTGCGCGCGTGCGCATGGTCATGGATGCGCAGGGCCGGGTGGTGGCCAGCAGCGCGGCCAGCGACATCGGCACCGGCACCTATACGGTGATGGCGCTGATTGCCGCCGACGCGCTGGGCCTGCCGCTCGAACGCGTGACGTTCGAGCTCGGTGATTCGCGCATGCCCGTCGCGCCCGTGCAAGGCGCCTCGGCGCATGTGGCGACCGTCGGCTCGGCGGTGGCCGGCGCCAGCGAGAAGCTCGCGCGCGAGCTGCTGGACATCGCGCGCAAGATGGAGGGCACGCCCTTTGCGCGCGTGCGGCGCAAGCAGATCATGTTCGAGCAGGGGTGCCTGTGCCTGTGCAGCGACCCGTCGCAGCGCATTTCCTTCGAGGCCCTGCTGGCCCGTGCGGGCAAGCAAACGCTGGAAGTGAGCTACATGCTGCTGCCCAATATGCTCAAGCAGCGCAAGTACACCCGCGCCACCCATTCGGCGGTGTTTTGCGAGGTGCGGGTGGACGAGGAACTGGGCACGGTGCGCGTGACACGCGTGGTGAGCGCCATTGCCGCCGGCCAGATCCTCAGCGCCAAGACCGCCGAGAGCCAGATCATCGGCGGCGTGACCTGGGGCATCAGCCAGGCGCTGCATGAAGAGACGCAGCTCGATACGCGCTACGGCCGCTTCATGAACCACAGCCTGGCCGAATACCACGTGCCGGTGAATGCCGACAT
>JBEVDH010000284.1:0-30730 GCA_040514115.1 Comamonas sp.
AGGGCCTGGATGCGCTCATCCACCACGGTGACCGGCTGGGCCACCTTGTGCAGGCGTGGATCGGGGTAGCAGAGGATGGGAAGAATTGCCATGGCAGCCAACAAAATGATGTCGCTATTTTCGCCACTTTTGCTTTTATTCGCTGGGCGCCGGTCCAATAATCATTGCCTGATCAAGGCCTTGCGCCGAGAATCCGTGAAGCTTTGTTACGTACTGCCATGCTGCGGCCAGATCGAAAGAGGGAGTGAGATGACGGCATTTTCCAATGCGCGGACCTGCGGTGTCGGGGTCCTGCTGCTGGCTGCCCTGTCCACGCTGCACGCGCAGAATTACCCGGTGACGCCGGTGCAGCGCGCCACCGCGCAGCAAGTGGCGCAGCAGGGCGTGCCGCTTGGCGAGTTGTCGTCCACCGCTCCCGATGAATACACCGTGCGCCGCGGCGACACGCTGTGGGGTATTTCCGGCATGTTCCTGCGCCGGCCCTGGCGCTGGCCCGAGCTCTGGGGCATGAACCTCGCCGCGATTGCCAATCCGCATCTGATCTATCCGGGCCAGGTGCTGTACCTCGACAAGAGCAATGGCTATGCGCGCCTGCGTATGGGCGCGGCCGGCTCAGGCGCGGCCGGGCAGGGTTCGCAGGGCATGCCCACGGTGCGACTGTCGCCGCGCACGCGCAGCGAGAGCCTGGCCGACATGGCCCTGCCGACGCTGCCCGCGCACCTGATCGAGCCCTTCCTGGTCCAGCCGCTGGTGGTCGATGCGCAGCGGCTGGCGCAGGCGCCGCGCATCATCGCCACCACCGACGAGCGCGTGATCATGGCCAGTGGCGACCGCGCCTACGTGCGCGGCAGCACCGGCCTGGTGGCGCAGCCCAACTCGGTCGCGACGCGCTCCTGGCGCATCTTCCGCGACGCGCTGGCGCTCAAGGATCCCGACACCGGCGAAATCCTCGGCTACGAGGCGCAGTACATGGGCCAGGCCGAACTGGTCGAGGGCGAAACCCTGGTCACCGTGCAGGATGCCAAGGGCGAAATCCGCGAAAGCCAGGTGCCGGCCACGATCGACATTACCGGGGCCAAGAGCGAGATCTATGCCGGCGACCGGCTGCTGCCCGCGCCCGAGCGCAGCTATGCCAACTATGTGCCGCATGCGCCCGCCGGCGAGGTGAACGCGCGCGTCGTGTCCATCCATGGCGATTCCGCGCTGCGCTTTGCGGCGCAGAACCAGGTGATTGCGATCAACCGCGGCACGCGCGACGCGATGGCCGCGGGCCAGGTGCTGCAGATCGTGACCCAGGGCGACGTGATCCAGGACAAGACCGACGCGCAGCGCCCGCAGGTGCAGTTGCCGCGCGAGCACAACGGCCTGGCCATGGTGTTCCGCACCTTCGACCGCGTATCGTATGCGCTGATCCTCGAGGTGCGCCGTCCCGTCGTGGTTGGCGACCATCTGATGGCGCCGCGCTGATCGGCCCGTCATGCAAGCGCAGGCCTTGGACCGGGACGAGTTGTCGGCCTGGCTCAGGCTGACGCTGGCCCCCGGTATCGGCCGCGCGCTGGCGCGCCGCCTGCTGGCGCATTGCGGCGGCTCGGTGCAGGCGCTGTTCGAGTGCTCCCCCACGCAGCTGCGCGCGCTGCTCGACCCCTCCCAGCTCACGGCCCTGCTGACCCTGTCGCCCGCGCAGCGCACCGCCATCGACAGCTGCTGGCAATGGCTGCAGGCGCCGCCGCCCGGGCTGGGGCACGCGGTGGTGCCGCTGGGCGATCCGCGTTATCCCGAGGGCCTGGTGGCCACCGAAGACCCGCCGCTGCTGCTGTACGTGGCCGGACCGGCTTCGGCCTTCGCGCCGGGCCAGGCGCTGTTTCCGGGGCCGCGCGCGCTGGCCATGGTGGGCAGCCGCCACCCCAGCGCGCAGGGCCTGATCGACGCCGAGCGCCTCGCGTACGAGCTGTGCGCGGCCGGGCTGTGCATTGTCTCGGGCATGGCGCTGGGCATCGATGGCGCGGCGCACGCGGGCGCGCTGCGCGCCGCGCAGGCCGGGCTCGCGCCGGGCGCAGGCCCCGCCACCATTGCCGTATGGGGCACGGGGCTGGACCAGCCCTATCCGCGCCGGCATGCGCCGCTGGCGCAGCGCATCGTGCGTGCGGGGCTGCTGGTCAGCGAGTACGCGCTGGGCACGCCGCCGCTGGCCGCGCATTTCCCGCAGCGCAATCGCATCATCTCCGGGCTGGCGCAGGGCACGCTGGTGGTCGAGGCGGCACTGGCCTCGGGCTCGCTGATCACCGCGCGGCTGGCTTTGGAGCAGGGGCGCGAAGTATTTGCCATTCCCGGCTCGATCCACGCGCCGCAGTCGCACGGCTGCCACGCGCTGCTGCGCCAGGGCGCCAAGCTGGTCGAGACCGCGCAGGATGTGCTGGAGGAACTGCAGGGGCTGGCGCCGCGCCCGGCTCCTGCTCAGGCACCTGCTGGCCCGCCGGAGACCGCCATCGAGAAGGAACTGCTCGCGGCGCTGGGCTTCGATCCGCTGGGACTCGATGAACTGGTGGCACGCACCGGGTGGAGTGCGGCGCAGCTGCAGGCGGCGCTGCTGGAGCTGGAACTCGAGGGCAGGGTGGCGCGGCTGGCGGGGGGGATGTTCCAGAGGGTGGAGCGGGGGTGATTTGTAGGGCAGGCCGTTCATCCTTCGACAGGCTCAGGACGAACGGTTTTACGTGGTGCCCTGAGCAGACTTCACGCCCACCCCCACCGTTCGCCCTGAGCCTGTCGAAGGGCGTTTCAGGGCGTGTTGCATATACCTCGATTTAAGCCTGCAGCCGCTCCGGATTCGCCTCGATCTTCTCCAGCGCATCGCGCGTCGCCCGCAGCGTCACGCCTTCGGCGTCATGCCATACCAGCAGGCCTGACTGCAGGTAGCTGGCCAGGCGCTGCAGCGGCATCAAATAGCACTGGCCGTCGAGTGTGGCAAACAGGTGCAGCTGGCGCTGGTTGCTGTGCCAGGCATATTGCACCTGCACGCTGGCGCCGTTGTGGTCGAGCGTGAACCAGCTGCCGGGCTGCAGCGTGCGCGTCCATTGGAGCAAGGCCGGGTCGACCGCCTGGGTGCTGCTGCCCAGCACCTGCAGGCCGGCGATTTCCACCCCCAGCAGGATCTCGATGTTCTGCGCCGACAGCGGCGTGCCGTCGGGCAGGCCGTCGGTGGTCATGAAATCCTCGAGATGGCTCAGACGCCGGGCCAGCGCTTCGAGGTCCTCGGGGGCAATGGCCGCGGTCTTGGCCACGAAGGCCTCGGCCAGGGTATCGGTGAGCCGCTTGAGCTGCCCGGCCTGCGCCTCGGCAGGCATGCCCACCAGCGCCAGGCCCTCGCGCAGGCACTGCAGCAGCTGGGGCAGGCTGCGGATGAGCTGCGCGCGCTGCTCGCGCGTGGGCTTGGCGCTGCCCGCCCACACGAGATCGCTGGCGGCCTGCTTGAAGGCCTGGGTCTGGGCGTGCGCGGCGCCCACGCGCACCGCCGACAGTGCCAGCACCTCGGCCCAGTCGCGAAACAGGAAGTTGCGCAGTTCGGCGCGCACCGGCATGTCCTTGAGCAGGCGGCGCAGCTCGATCGTGTACTGGATGGTCAGCGTTTCCTTCTCCTCCATCTGCTGCACGACCGAAATGATGCGCGCCTTGGATTGCTCCTGCGTCAGGTAGCCGGCCAGAAATTTCTCGAACTCCTCGTGTGCGAGCTGGAACACGCGCTGGCCGGTTTCCGGAAACTGCTCGATGGTCTGCACGATGCGCGCGATTTCCGCCTCGAGCACGCTGCCGCCCATGCTGGTCGCGTCAAAGCCGAGCACGCAGGCGCCGATGCGGTCGATGAGCAGGCGCGCCGGATGCTGCAGGTTGTTGAAGAAATCGGGCTCGGCCAGCGCCACGCGCAGCACGGGCAGTTGCAGGCGCGCGAACCACACGCGTATCGAGGGCGGAATGCGGTCCTGCGCCAGGATGCTCTGGAACATCAGCGCCACGATCTCGATGACCGCGCGATCGTGGGGGGCCGTCGCCTGCTGCTTCCAGGTGTTGGAGCGCTGGCGCAGCGCGCGGGCCAGCTGGCTCAGCTCGACACCGCCGCTGCTCGTGCTGGGCGCGGACAGATCCGCATGCCAGGAGGCCTCGGCGGGCCCTTGCTCGGCCATCGACTGCATCAGGCTCGTGGAAGCCGGGGGCGGCGTACCCGACGCGGCCCCGGCGCGCGAGCCCGGCGCGAGCATATTGCGCAGCTGCTGCACCACCTCCTGCGCGCGGTGGCGTGCGCGCAGCAGCGGGTGGGGCGCTGCCGGCGCCTTGGCCGGGGCCATGGGCATCGGCAGCGAGGGCTGGAGGGTGTCGGGGTTGCGGCGCAGCACCGCGAGCTCCCGCGACTGGGGCACGCCCGCCGCGTCATAGAGCGTATGCAGCGCCGCATACGCGGCTTGCAGCAGCTCGCCAAGCGCGGATTGCAGCGGCGCCGTCACCCCGTGGAGGTCGGCGCGCGGCAGGCCCGAGATCCGCCACTGGTCGACCAGCAGTTCGCAGAAGGTTTCGGGCCGCAGCAGATCGTCCGCCGCGAGCTCGTGCTGCTGCAGCCACTGGCTGCGCAGGCGCAGCGCCTCGAAGCTGCTGCCCGCGAGCTCGTCGGCCGCAAGCGCCAGCCGCGCGGCCTGGATCTGGTTTTCCACGGCGTCGTCGCTGAGCAGCTCGAAGGCGTCGGATGGCGTGGTGCTCGAGCGCGTGACCGCGGCGGGCAAGGTCGAGGCATCCAGCGCGGCGTGCAGTGCGCCGCGGCAGGCTTCGATCCAGGCGGCCTGGTGCGTCTGGTAGCGCTCGAACGCTGCGCGATGGGCCTGCATTTCACGCTGGGTGGCGACCTGCTCGGCAAGATGCTCGAGAAATGTCGCCATCCGCGCGGCGAGGTCGGGCAGCGCCAGGCTCAGGTCCTGGGCCAGTTGCTGGCGCGCCTGGCGCACCAGTCCGGTGGCCGGCGCAGCGGGAGGGGAGGGCGGGGAAGCCATGGTCCCCGGTTTTACACTGCCGCCCCTGCGTTCGGGTCGTTCGCGTCGTGGTCCTTCTTCGGCGACTTCACCAGGTCTTCGCGCTTGACGCCCAGCCACATGGCGATGGCGGCGGCGACGAACACCGAGGAGTAGATGCCGAACAGGATGCCGATGGTCAGCGCCAACGCGAAGTAGTGCAGGCTCGGGCCGCCAAAGAAGAACATCGACAGCACCATGGCTTCGGTCGAAGCGTGGGTGATGATGGTCCGGCTCATCGTCGAGGTGATCGCGTGGTCGATGACCTCGGGCGTGCTGAGCTTGCGGAACTTGCGGAAGGCCTCGCGGATCCGGTCGAAGATCACGACCGATTCATTGACCGAGTAGCCCAGCACCGCCAGGATGCCGGCCAGCACCGCGAGCGAGAACTCCCACTGGAAGAAGGCGAAGAAGCCCAGGATGATCACGATGTCGTGCAGGTTGGCGATGATGGCCGCGACACCGAACTTCCACTCGAAGCGGAAGGCCAGGTAGACCACGATGCCCAGGATCACCATGCCCAGCGCCATCAGGCCGTTGTGCATCAGCTCCTCGCCGACCTGCGGGCCGACGAACTCGGTGCGCCGCAGCGTGACTTCAGGGTCGGCGGCCTTGAGCGCAGTGAGCACCTGCTCGCTTTGCTGCGCCGAGGTCACGCCCTTTTGCACCGGCAGGCGGATCATCACGTCGCGCGAGGTGCCGAAGTTCTGCACGATCACGTCGGAATAGCCCAGCCCCGAGACCGTCTCGCGGACCTTGCCCACGTCGGCGCTTTGCACATAGGCGACTTCCATCACCGTGCCGCCCGTGAACTCGACCGACAGATGCAGGCCGCGCGTGAGCAGGAAGAAGACCGCCAGCACGAAGGTCAGCAGAGAAATCGCGTTGAGGATCAACGCGTATTTCATGAACGGGATGTCTTTTTTGATGCGGAAGAATTCCATGCTCTTCCTCCTTATTTCTTGGCCGCCACGGAGCGCAAATCAGATGCGTCCTCGGGCTTCCAGATTTGGCCGATCGAGACCTGCTTGAGCTTCTTGCGGTTGCCATACCAGAGGTTGACCAGGCCGCGCGAAACAAAAACCGCCGAGAACATGCTGGTCAGGATACCGATGCAATGCACGACGGCAAAGCCGCGCACCACGCCCGAACCGAAGGCCAGCAGCGCCAGACCCGCGATCAGCGTGGTCACGTTCGAGTCCAGAATGGTCGACCAGGCATGCTGGTAGCCCGCATGGATCGCGGCCTGCGGCGAGACCCCGGCGCGCAGTTCCTCGCGGATGCGCTCGTTGATCAGCACGTTCGAGTCGATGGCCACGCCCAGCGCCAGCGCCATGGCGGCAATGCCGGGCCGCGTCAGCGTGGCCTGCAGCATCGACAGGATGGCCAGCAGCAGCAGCACGTTGATCGACAGCGCCACCGTCGAGAACACGCCGAACATCATGTAGTAGATGCACATGAACGCGGCAATCGCGACCATGCCCCAGACCACGGAGTGGATGCCGCGGTCGATATTGTCGGCACCCAGGCTCGGGCCGATGGTGTATTCCTCGATGATTTCCATCGGCGCGGCCAGCGAGCCGGCGCGCAGCAGCAGCGAGGTGTCGTTGGCTTCCATCGTCGTCATGCGGCCCGAGATCTGCACCCGGCCGCCGCTGATTTCGCCGCGGATCACCGGCGCCGTCACGACCTCGCCCTTGCCCTTTTCAAACAGCACGATGGCCATGCGCTTGCCGACGTTCTCGCGCGTGATGTCCTTGAAGATGCGCGCGCCCTTGGCGTCGAGCGTCAGGTTCACCGTGGGTTCCTGCGTCTGGCTGTCGAAGCCGGGCTGGGCGTCCGTCAGGTTCTCGCCCGTGAGCACCACCTGCTTCTTGACGATCACGGCCTGGCCGCTGCGCTCGAGGTATTTCTCGGAGCCGAAGGGCACCGCGCCCGAGCCGAGCTCGGCGGCGCGCGCTTCGCCCGATTCGTCGACCATGCGCACTTCCAGCGTGGCCGTGCGGCCCAGGATGTCCTTGGCCTTGGCCGTGTCCTGCACGCCGGGCAGCTGCACCACGATGCGGTCCAGGCCCTGCTGCTGGATCACGGGCTCGGCCACGCCGAGTTCGTTGATCCGGTTGTGCAGCGTCACGATGTTCTGCTTGAGCGCCTGTTCCTGCACCCGGCGCAGCGCTTCGGGCTTGATCGAGGCGCGCAGGCGGAAACCGTCGCCGTCGGGCTGGCTTGTCGTCTGCAGGTCGAGATACTGGTCGGCAATCAGGTTGCGTGTCGCCGTCATCGCGGCTTCGTCGCGCAGGCGGATGTCGATGTTCTGGCCTTCGCGCGAAATGCCGCCGTGGCGGATGTTCTTGTCGCGCAGGCTGGTGCGCAGGTCGCCGGTGAAGGATTCGGCCTTCTTGGTGAGCGCCGCCTGCATGTCGACCTGCAGCATGAAATGCACGCCGCCGCGCAGGTCCAGCCCCAGGTACATCGGCTTGGCGCCAATGGCGGTGAGCCAGTTGGGCGAGCGCGACACCAGGTTCAGCGCAACGATATAGCCCGTGTCATTGGCATCGGGCACCAGCGCGCGCTGGATCGCATCCTTGGCCTTGAGCTGCTCGTCGGGGGTGTTGAAGCGCGCGCGCACCGAGGCGCCGTCGAGCGTCAGGGTGTCGGGCACGACGTTGGCCGACTTCAGCGCCTCTTCCACGCGCTGCAGCACAGCGCTGTCCACCTTGACGGTGGCCTTGGACGAAGACACCTGCACTGCAGGCGCTTCACCGAAAAAATTGGGCAGGGTGTAGACAACACCTACCAGCAGCGCGATCACGATGATCGCGTACTTCCAGACCGGATATCGGTTCATGATCGCGCTCGTATCTCTCAGAAAGCACAACGGCTCGGCGTCCTGCGGTCAGGCGCCGGGCCAGGAGAAGACCAAAGTCTTCGACAGCGAAAAATTACTTGACCGAGCCCTTGGGCAGCACTTGCGTCACGGCGCTGCGCTGCAGCTGTACTTCCACACCGGGAGAGATCTCGACTTGCACGAAGCCGTCGGACAGGCCCGTGACCTTGCCCAGCAGGCCGCCGGCAGTGGCGACTTCGTCACCCTTGGCCAGCGCGTCGATCATGGCGCGATGTTCCTTCTGGCGCTTCATCTGGGGACGAATCATCACGAAGTACAGCACCACGAACATCAGCACCAGCGGCAGCATGCCGGTGAGCGAACCCATCATGCCCGCGCCCTCGGCGGTGGCAGCAGGAGCGGTCTGGGCAAAAGCGGAAGAAATAAACACGGCGAAGACTCCACAAATGGATTGTCAAAAAGAATTCTCTCCGGCCGCGGGCTGCGCGCTGGATGGGTAACGGAACATTGTATGCGGGCGTTTCTCATTTGCCCCGGGGGCCGACCCGCGGGCATTTGGGTATTTGCCTGCGCCGGCAGGCCGCCAAAAAAGCTGCGCCCGCCCAGGCTTGGTGGCTGGGCGGGGGGTACAAGTTCCCTGAAAGGGGGCGGGGGGTTACTGGAGGGCAGGACGTCCTGCCCTCAATGGATCCCCGTGGACCTCAAAGCGGCACGGCAGTGCGCTCAGCCAGTCGCCCATCGGCCTGCGCTACAGGCGCCTGCCACTCCCCCAGCAGCTGCGCTCGCTTGCCCCGTGCCGCCTCCAGGTGCCGCTCCTTCACATGCCCATACCCGCGGATGCCCTCGGGAATGCTCGCGATCTCCACCGCCAGCGCCAGGCGCTCGGTGCTCAACCCCTGCAGCAGCGCGGCGATGTCGGCGCGGTATTCGTCGATCAGCGCGCGCTCGGTGCGGCGCTCGGCGGTGTAGCCGAACACATCGAAGGGCGTGCCGCGCAGCCCGCGCAGGTGCACGAGACCGGCAAAGGCGCGGCGCATCCAGGGGCCGAAGGCCTTCTTGCGCAGATGGCCCTTCTCGTCCCTGGAGGCCAGCAGCGGCGGCGCGAGGTGATGCACCAGCTTGAAGTCGCCCTCGAACATCTGGTCCAGCCGCGCCGTGAAGGCCGGGTCGGTGTGCAGCCGTGCGACCTCGTACTCATCCTTGTACGCCATCAGCTTGAACAGGTAACGCGCCACGGCCTCCGACAGCCGCGTGCCCTTGCCCAGCGGCTTTTCGGCCGCTTCGACCTGCGCGACCAGCGCGCGGTAGCTCTCGGCATATCCGGCGTTCTGGTAGCCGGTGAGGAATTCCACGCGCCGCGCGACGGTTTCGGCCAGCGCCGGCTTCTTCGCGAAATGGATCACCTGCGTAGCCTGGTACAGCGCCTGCACCTCGGCCAGGTCGTGGGCGCAGCGGCGCCCCCATTCGAACGCGGCCTTGTTGTTCTCGACCTGCACGCCGTTGAGCTCCATCGAGCGCATCAGCGCCGCATGCGACAGCGGCACCCGGCCCTTTTGCCAGGCATAGCCCAGCAGCAGCGGGTTGGCGTAGATGCTGTCGCCGATCAGCTGTACCGCGGCCTGCTCGGCATCGAAGCTGCCGACCATGCCCGGGCCGACCGCGCTCTCGATGGCGCTGGTGCAGCTGCCCGCGGGGAACTGCCAGTCGGGGTCATGCACGAAGGCCGCCGTGGGGGTCGCATGGTTGTTGAGCGCGACGTAGGTGCGCCCGGGCTGCATCACCGACAGCGTCGACTTGTGCGCGGCAACGATCGGGTCGCAGCCGATCACCAGGTCGGCCTTGGCGGTATCGACCTTGGTGGTGTAGATGGCCTCGGGGCGCTGCGCGATCTGGATATGGCTCCAGGTCGCGCCACCCTTTTGCGCCAGGCCGCCCGCGTCCTGCGTGACCACGCCCTTGCCGTCGAGGTGCGCGGCCATGCCCAGCAGCGAGCCGATGGTGATGACGCCCGTGCCGCCGACGCCGCCGACCACGATGCCCCAGGCGTTTTCGGCCAGCGGCAGCACCGGCTCGGGCAGCGGTGGCAGCAATCCGAGCTGGCCCTTCTTTTCCTTCTTCGGCTTCCTTAAAGTGCCGCCTTCGACGGTGACAAAGCTCGGGCAAAAGCCCTTGAGGCAGGAAAAGTCCTTGTTGCAGCTGTTCTGGTTGATGCGGCGCTTGCGGCCGAACTCGGTCTCGACGGGCTCCACGGACAGGCAGTTGGACTGCACCGAGCAGTCGCCGCAGCCCTCGCAGACCAGCTCGTTGATCACCACCACGCGGTCGGGCGTGGCCAGCGTGCCGCGCTTGCGGCGGCGGCGCTTTTCGGTCGCGCAGGTCTGGTCGTAGATCAGCACCGTGCAGCCGGGGGTTTCGCGCAGCTCGCGCTGGATGCGGTCGAGTTCGTCGCGGTGGAACACCTCGACACCCGCGGGCAGATCGTCGAGCAGCTCGGGGTGGCCGGTGCGCGCGGCGCTGCCCTGCACATGGTGGGTGCGGCCCTCGTACTTGCCGGGCTCGTCGGTGACCACCACCAGCTTGACCACGCCCTCGGCGCGCAGGCTGTGCGCGATCTGCGCCACCGAATGGCCTTCGGGGCGTTCGCCGACCTGCTGGCCGCCGGTCATGGCCACCGCGTCGTTGTAGAGGATCTTGTAGGTGATGTTGACGCCAGCGGCGATGCTCTGGCGGATCGCCAGCAGCCCGCTGTGGAAGTAGGTGCCGTCGCCGAGGTTGGCAAACACATGCGGCTCGGTGGTGAAGGGCTGCTGGCCGACCCAGGTCACGCCCTCGCCGCCCATCTGGGTGAAGGTCGAGGTGTTGCGGTCGGGCATCCAGCTGACCATGTAGTGGCAGCCGATGCCGGCCACCGCGCGCGAGCCTTCGGGCACGCGCGTGCTGGTGTTGTGCGGGCAGCCGCTGCAAAACCAGGGCTGGCGCTCGCCGGTGTCCTGCACCGCCGCGGCCAGCGCCTGCTCACGGGCGTCGATGACGGCCAGGCGCTGGTCCATGCGCGCGGCGATATGCTCGGGCACGCCGAGCTTCTTCAGGCGCTTGGCAATCGCCTTGGCGATGATCGCCGGCGTGAGGTCGGCCTTGGCGCGCAGCAGCCAGTTCTGGCTCGGGTTGGGCTGGCTCCATTCGCCGCCCGAAGTGTCGCCGTCGCCTTCGTCGAACTTGCCCAGCACGTGGGGGCGCACGTCGCTGCGCCAGTTGTAGAGCTCTTCCTTGATCTGGTATTCGATGACCTGGCGCTTTTCCTCCACCACCAGGATTTCCTGCAGGCCGCGCGCGAATTCACGCGTGATCGTGGCTTCGAGCGGCCAGACCACGTTGACCTTGTGCACGCGGATGCCGAGCTGGCGGCAGACCTCGTCGTCCAGGCCCAGGTCGACCAGCGCCTGGCGCATGTCGTTGTAGGCCTTGCCGCTGGCAATCAGGCCGAAGCGGTCGCCCGGGCCCTCGACCACGTTGTAGTTGAGGCGGTTGGCGCGCACATAGGCCAGCGCCGCGTACCACTTGTAGTCCATGAGGCGCGCTTCCTGCTCCAGCGGCGCATCGGGCCAGCGGATGTGCAGGCCGCCGGGGGGCATCGCGAAGTCCTCGGGCAGCACGATCTTCACGCGGTCGGGGTCGATCGAGATGCTGGACGAGGACTCGACCACCTCCTGGATGGTCTTCAGGCCCGACCACAGACCCGAGAAGCGGCTCATCGCGATGCCGTGCAGCCCCATGTCCAGGATGTCCTGCACGCTGCTCGGAAAGAACACCGGCGTGCTGCAGGCCTTGAAGATATGGTCGCTCTGGTGCGCGGCGGTACTGCTCTTGCTGATGTGGTCGTCGCCGGCAATCGCCAGCACGCCGCCGTGGCGCGCCGTGCCCGCCATGTTGGCGTGCTTGAACACGTCGGAGCAGCGGTCCACGCCCGGGCCCTTGCCGTACCAGATGCCGAAAACGCCGTCGAACTTCTTCGTGTCCGGGTAGATGTCGAGCTGCTGCGTGCCCCAGACCGCGGTCGCCGCGAGCTCCTCGTTGACGCCGGGCTGGAACACGATGTTGTGCTGCGCGAGGTGCTTTTTCGCGGCCCACAGCGACTGGTCGTAGGTACCCAGGGGCGATCCGCGGTAGCCGCTGATGAAGCCCGCGGTGCGCAGCCCGGCGGCGGCGTCGCGCTGCTGCTGCAGCATCGGCAGGCGCACCAGCGCCTGCACTCCGCTCATGAAGGCGCGGCCTTCGGCCAGCGCGTATTTGTCGTCGAGGGTGACGGTTTCCAGTGCACGCCGGAGGTGCTCGGGCAGGGGGGCATTCATCGTTTTGTCTCCATCAGTGTGGAATGAGTGCCTTCGGGCGGCATCTCGTTTAGCTCTTATGAACGACCAGTGTATGCCTGAGCTTCAGATAAGTGATTGCGTTGTTTGCGCTCTTTTGGCTATTCTTAGAAAGATCCTTGCGCTATATGGAGTAATTTTGAATACTTTGGACAAATTCGACGTTGCCATCCTTTCTCAGCTCCAGGCCGATGCGCGCCTGACCAACGCCGAGCTCGCCCAGCGCGTGGGCCTGTCGGCCGCGCCCTGCTGGCGCCGCGTGCGGGCGCTGGAGGAGGCCGGATACATCAAGGGCTATCACGCCGAGATCGACCGCCACAAGATCGGTCTGGGCGTGCTGGCCTTCGTGCGCCTGCATGTGGTGCGCACTTCGGGGCCGCTGACGCTCGAGACCGAGGAGGCCATCCGCAAGATCCCCGAAGTGGTGTCTTGCCACTACATCAGCGGCTCGGGCACCTTCGAGCTGCAGGTCGTGACGCGCGACCTCGACAGCTTCGCGCAGTTCGCGCGCAACGTGCTGCTGAACCTGCCCAACGTCAAGGATGTGCAGACCAGCTTTTCGCTTGGCGAGATCAAGGCCAGCACCGCGCTGCCGCTGGCGCATCTGCTGCGCACAGGGGGCGGCGGCAGCCACTGAATCGGCGGTATCCATTGCGCTGGTGCTGTTAAACAGGCTCTGGAAACTGGCGCGATTCAGGCGGGGGCAGCGAGGAAGGGCCGCGCCTAGGCGGCCCCCCGCACCGAGGCTGGCGTCCCCCTCCCCCGAAGGATGAGAGGGGGAAGCGGCGAAGCCGCTCAGGGGGTGCTTTCAATTTCAAGCAAAATCACGGCACATGCCAATGCCCGACGAGACCCCATTGCCCCGCGCTCCGATCACGCCACCCGACCACGCCGCCGGCCCCCCCGCAGGCGCCGGGACACTGCTCGAAGACCCCTCTCGCATGGCCGATGCCGACCGCGCCAGCGCCCAGGCCGCGGCCAGCCAGGCGGCGCAATCGAAGGCGGCGCAGGCGGTCTGGGCGCCTTTGCGGCAGCCCACGTTCCGCATGCTGTGGCTGATCTGGGTCGCGGCCAACACCTGCATGTGGATGAACGACGTCGCCGCCGCCTGGCTGATGACGTCACTGACCACCTCGCCGGTGCTGGTCGCGCTGGTGCAGTCGGCCTCGACGCTGCCGGTGTTCCTGCTGGGCCTGCCCAGCGGCGCGCTGGCCGACATCCTCGACCGGCGGCGCTATTTCATCGTCACCCAGTTCTGGGTCGCGGCCGTGGCCGTGGTGCTGTGCCTGGTGGTGCTGTCGGGCTACATGACGCCCTATCTGCTGCTGGCGCTGACTTTTGCCAACGGCATCGGGCTGGCAATGCGCTGGCCGGTGTTCTCGGCGCTGATTCCCGAGCTGGTCTCCAAGCCGCAGCTGCCCTCGGCCATGGCGCTCAACGCGGTGGCGATGAACGCCTCACGCATCATCGGCCCGCTGGTCGCCGGCGCGATCATCGCCAGCCTGGGCAGCGCCTGGGTGTTCGTGCTCAATGCGACGCTGTCCGTGATTTCGGGCTTCGTGCTGATCCGCTGGAAGCGCCAGCACACCGACAGCCCGCTGGGCCGCGAGCGCCTGCCCAGCGCGATGCGCGTGGGTGTGCAGTTCGTGCGCGAGTCGCCGCGCATGCGCGCGGTGCTGCTGCGCACGGTGTGCTTTTTCTTCCAGACCACGGCCATCATGGCGCTGATGCCGCTGGTGGCGCAGCGCCTGCATGTCGGCGACGAGGGCGGCGCGGGCACGTTCACGCTGCTGCTGGCCTCGATGGGCGCGGGCGCGATCATCGGCGCGACGCTGCTGCCGCGGCTGCGCCAGGCGCTGCCGCGCGAGAAGCTGATCCTTGCCGGGGTCAGCGTGCAGGCACTGGCCACCGTGGCCGTGGCGCTGGCGCCGCATCTGGCGGTGGCCGTGGCGGCGATGCTGCTGGCCGGCATCGCGCTGATCTCCACCGCCAACACGCTGGGCGTCGCGGCGCAGATGTCGCTGCCCAACTGGGTGCGCGCGCGCGGCATGTCGATCTACCAGATGTCCATCATGGGCGGCACGGCGCTGGGCGCGGCGCTGTGGGGCCAGATCGCGTCGATCACGACGGTCTCGACCAGCCTGATCGTGGCCGCCATCACCGGCGTGGTGGCGATGCTGCTGGTGCAGCGCCTGTCGTCCGACCGGCAGATCGAGGAGGACCTGAGCCCCTCGCAGGCCATGAAGGCGCCCGAAGCGACGATGGCGCCTGAAGCCGGGCGCGTGGTGGTGACCATCGAGTACATCATCCAGCCGACGCAGATCCAGGAGTTCCGCCAGCTGATGCAGGAAAGCCGCCGCAGCCGCATGCGCCAGGGCGCGCGCGGCTGGAGCCTGCTGCACAGCATGAGCCAGCCCGAGCGCTTCGTCGAACAGATCATCGACGAGTCATGGACCGAGCACCTGCGCCGCTTCGACCGCGTCACGGCCTACGACGTCTCGCTGCGCGACCGCAAGCTGGCCTTCCACGTCGGCGAGGGGCCGCCGCGGGTGACGCGGTATTTTGCCGAGTCGCCCTGAGGCCGGGGCTTCTCAAGTACCGCGCCCTGAAACGCCCTTCGACGCGGCCGGCGAGGCAGGCTCAGGGCGAACGGTGGGAGTGGGAGTGGGCGTGAAGTCTGCTCAGCGCACCACGTAAAAACCGTTCGTCCTGAGCCTGTCGAAGGATGGACGGCCTGTCCTCCAAGTGGGAGCGCTGCGCTCACCTTCACAAAGACACACCTTAAACCCCTTTAAAAGGGGATGGTCAGCGCGAAATCGCTCTAGCGGCCCGTCCCCGGCGTCAGATGCCTTGGCCAGAAAGCCCACAGCCGCAGGTTCTGCTTGAGGCGCCCGGCGATCTCGCCGGCTTCGACGCCCCAGCCGGTGAAGTAGTCGGCGCGCACCGCGCCGAGAATCGCGCTGCCCGTGTCCTGCGCAAACACCATGCGGTTGAGTGCGACCGTGGGGCCGGGTGTCGACATCCAGACCGGCGTGCCGTAGGGGATGCTCTGGCGGTCCACGGCAATCGAGCGGCCTGGAGTGAGCGGCACGCCCAGGGCGCCCTTGGGGCCGAATTCCGCGTCCAGGCCTTCGAGCGCTTCCTCGCGGAAGAAGACATAGCGTGGATTGCTCCACAGCATCTCGTTGATGCGCGCCGGGTTGGCCGCGATCCAGGCGCTGATGCCGGGCCAGGTCGCATCGCGCACCAGACCCTGGTCCAGCAGCCAGCGGCCCACGCTCTTGTAGGGCTGGTCGTTGGTGCCGGCAAAGGCCACGCGCACCTGACGGATCTGGCCGTTGGCCTCGATCAGGCGCAGCCGGCCCGAACCCTGGATGTGCAGGATCAATGCATCGACCGGATCGCGCAGCCAGGCAATGGCGCGGCCGGCCAGCGCCGCCTGGGCCTCGGGCAGGGTGTCGATCTGCTGGCGCGTGTACCAGGGCTTGCGCGTGCCCAGGCCCGCGGGCACGCGGTACAGCGGCACGTTGTAGCCGTTGCCCGGCAGGCGCGCGGCGTCGAGCTGGGGTTCGTAGTAGGCGGTCAGCAGGCCGTCGGCGTTGCCGTCGCCGGCTTCGACGCGGTAGGGCTGGAACTTGGCCTGCATCCAGGCGCGCTGCTCGTCACCGGTCGCAATGCTCAGGCGGCGCACCTCGCTGCACAGGGCGGCAAAGGCCGCGGTGGGGCGTTCGCAGTTCTTGAGCCAGGCATTCCAGGCCTCGTGCAGCGCATCGCTTTCAAAGCCCGGCAGGTCGGTCCAGGCCACGGGCTGCCAGCGGCTCTTGGGGAACGCGACGGCCGGGCCGGTGATGGTGGCGGGGGCGGCGCCAGGCACGCCGGGAGTGGGACGCAGCTCCGGAATGGGCGAGGTATCGACGGTTGCAATCGGTCGGGTGGAACACGCGGCAAGCGTTCCTACAATCAATGCCATTGTCGCAAGGCGCAGGAGGTGAAGATTCATGGGGCTGATTTTGCTTGAAGCGTTGCTGGCATTGGTCGTGTTGATCGCGATTGTCTGGTGGACGATGTTTTCCGGGCGCCGGCGCGGGGAACTGCCCGCCCCCGAATCCGAGGATGAAAAGGGCCCGCCGCGTCCCTGAAGGGGATAGGTTCCTGTCGTGTCTGTCCTACGGAGGCGTGGACGCCAGGCTGGTACGCTGCGCTACAAATGTTTTACATCGGGCAGGCTGCGCAGCAGGCGAGCGGCCCGATCATCCCCGAAGGAGTTCATATGCGCAAAAATATCTTGGTAGCCGCAACGGCTGCAGTTCTGCTGATCACCGGTTGTGCCAACACCGGCGGCATGGGCGGCCTGGGCGGCATGTCCGACACCCAGCGACGCACCGCCACCGGCGCGGGCGTGGGCGCGCTGGCTGGCGCGGTGCTTGGCTCGGCGACGGGCGGCAAGGCTGGCACGGGCGCACTGGTCGGCGCGGGCGTGGGCGCACTGGGCACCTACATCTGGTCGCAGAACATGGAAAAGCAAAAGCGCGAAATGGAAGCCGCGACGCAGGGTACGGGCATTGCCGTGTCGCAGACCGCGGACAACCAGCTCAAGCTCGCCATTCCCAGCGACATCTCTTTTGACACCGGCCGTTCGGACATCAAGGGCAACTTCGCCCCGGTGCTCGACCGCTTTGCCGAAGGCCTGCGCAACAACGTGAACTCCGATGTCCGCATCGTGGGCCACACCGACAGCACCGGCACCGACGCGATCAACAACCCGCTGTCGCTGCAGCGCGCCAACAGCACGCGCAACTACCTGACCTCGCGCGGCGTGGCCGGCACCCGCATCCAGACCGACGGCCGTGGCTCCTACGAGCCCATTGCCTCGAACAACACCGAGGACGGTCGCTCGCGCAATCGCCGCGTCGAGATCTTTGTGGGCGAGCGCCAGCGCTAAGCCCTGACGGATGATCCGCGGCGCCATCCGCGGTGTCATGCAAAAGGCCCCTTGCGGGGCCTTTTTTGTTTTTTGGATTTTTAAACCTTCGACAGGCTCAGAGCTCAGTGCGAACAGTCCAAACCCCCCGTTCGTCCTGAGCCTGCCTGGCCGGCCACGTGGAAGGATGGACGGCCCGCTCTCTCACATGAGCGGGGCCTTTCATGGTTCGACCGGGCCGCGTAGGCAGGCTCACCACGAACGGTTTGTCCGGTCGTCCTGACCGCAGGTCACCCGTCGTGCCGCAGCAAATTCGCCAGCTCCACCGCCGACTTCACCTGCATCTTGTCGAACACCCGCGACCGATGTACCTCGACCGTGCGCACACTGATGTCGAGCTGATCGGCAATCAGCTTGTTGGGAATGCCCTCGACCACCAGGCGCATCACATCGCGTTCGCGTTCGGTGAGGTCGGTCAGGCGGCTGCGCAGCGCGTCGCGCTCGCGCATGCGCGCCAGGTGCTGGTCGGAGGCGGCCAGTGCCTGTTCGATGCGGTCGACCAGCGCGTTGTCCGAAAACGGCTTCTCGCAGAAATCGAAGGCCCCGCGCTTGACGGTGTCCACGGCCGTGGGCACGTCGGCATGGCCGGTCAGGAAGATCACCGGCATGGCCGCGAGCTTGCCCTCGGCCAGCAGCTGGTTGAACAGCGCCAGGCCGCTCATGCCGGTCATGCGCATGTCGAGCAACAGGCAGCAGGGATGGCGCGCCGGCGACTGCGACTGCAGCATGTCCAGGAAGGACTCGGCGCAGTCGAACGACTCGCTGAGCAGGCGGCGCGAGCGCAGCAGCCAGGCCAGGGCTTCGCGCACATCGGCGTCGTCATCCACGATGTAGACGGTGGCGTTTTGTACGGGTTCCATGGGGGTCAATTCTGAGGTGGAGCGGGCAGAGTGAAACCAAATACCGTACCACGCGGCAGGTTGGGCGTGTGGCGCAACGTCCCTCCGTGCTGCTCGATCACCGTGCGGCACAGGCTCAGGCCCAGGCCCATGCCTTCCTGGCGCGTGGTGAAGAAGGGCGTGAACAGCTGCTCGGACACGGTCTCGTCGATGCCGCTGCCGCAGTCGATCACGCAAAACTCCAGCCAGCTCGCATGCGCGCTGGTCGTGGTGTGGCGCACCCGCAGCGTGAGCTCGCGCGGCTGGGTCTCGACCCCCTCCATGGCCTGGGTGCCGTTGCGCGCGAGGTTGAGCAGCACCTGCTCGATCATCGTCGGGTCGCACAGCACCGGCGGCAGGTCGCTGTCGAGCTGGGTGATGACACGCACGCCGAGCTTGCGCGCCTGCATGCGCACCAGCGGCAGCACGGCGTCGATCAGCTCGCTCGCATGCACCTGTTCGCGCGACTGGTCGCGCCGGCGCACGAAGTCGCGCACGCTCTTGATCACCCGGCCCGCGCGCTCGGCCTGGTGGGCAATGCGCTGCATGGCGGTGCGCGCATCCTGCAGCTGCTGGCGCAGCGCGACCGCGTTGTCGCTGGCCGGGTCGTGCTGGCCCAGCATGTTGAGCGAGCCCGTGGCGTAGCTGGCAATGGTCATCAGCGGCTGGGTCAGCTCGTGGCTCAGCAGCGAGGCCATCTCGCCGACGGTGGCCAGTCGAGCGGTCGCCTGCAGGCGCTCTTGCGAGGCGCGCGACAGCTCCTCCATGCGGCGCTGCTGGCTGATGTCGAGAAACGCGCTCATCCAGCCGGTGTGCCGGCCCTGGGCGCTGATCAGCGGGGCTTCGAAGATCAGCACCGGAAAGCGCGTGCCGTCCTTGCGCATGAACACCGATTCATAGCCTTCGCGCGAGGGCGGCGCCTTGCCGGCCAGGCGCTTGAGCTGGCGCTGGTGGTATTCCTGCGACAGCTCGGGCGGCCAGTAGGGCGCGAAGTTCAGCCCGAGCAGCTCCTCGGAAGTGAAGCCCACCATCTCGCAGAACGCCGGGTTCACATAGCTGATGCGGCCCTTGAGGTCGCGCGCGCGCAGGCCGGTGATCAGCGAGTCCTCCATGGCCTTGCGAAACGCCAGCGCCTCGCCCAGGTCGCGCTCGGCGCGCAGGCGCCGGCGGTTGTCGCGCACCAGGATCACCAGCACCGTGCCCAGCGCGATCGACATGGTCGTGACCAGCGCCGTCAGCACGTTGGGAAACACGCTGGGCGCGCGGTGCCAGTGGTCCAGGCGCAGCACCAGCATGTTGCCCGGCAGGTCGAGGATCTGCTGCGCGGTGAACACGCGCGTGCCGCGCCAGGCGGCGCCGACCAGCGCCAGCCGCGTGCCGTCGGGTTCGGTGAAGGAGACTTCCTGGCTGTGCGAGAGGTTCTTGCTGACCTGGTTGATCAGGATGCTCTGCAGCGAATAGGTCGCGATGATGAAGCCTTCGAAGCGGCCGTTGTGCGACAGCGGCAGGCACACTTCCATCATCTCCGAGCCCAGACCCTCGCTGAGCAGCTGGAAGTAGCTGGGCGAGTAGGCCGGGCCGTTGATGCGGCGCGCGTTGGCGCAGGTCAGCTGGGCATGCGACTGGCTGTCGTCGCGCTGGCTATCTTCCCACTGCATGGGCCGGTAGGGCGTCTCGGCATACGACTGCAGCCGCACGCGCGCGTCGCGCCATTCGATGCGCAGGATCTCGCGCCGCACCTGCAGCACCTCGGCGGCGCGCGCGCGCCACTCCTGCAGGTCGTCGGTCTGGCTGCTCAGCGCCTGCAGGTCCTGCAGGTTGCGGTTGAGCGCGGTGCGGATGTCGGCCACGGCGTTGGCCGCGTCGCGCTCGAGCCGGTCTTGCACCTGCACCGCTTCGTAGCGCCCCGCGAGCCAGACCAGCGTGATCAGCATGCTCACCACCAGCGCCACCAGCACGGTCCACAGCGACCAGCGGCGCCAGGCGCTGCGCCAGCGCCGCCAGGGCCAGCGCTGTGCCGCGGGCTCGGCGCCGGCCAGCGTGCTGTCGGGGAAGGGCAGGGCGTCGGCGGCGTCGGTCGCGTCGGAAGAGGAGGCGGAGAAACTCATCGGCAATGCATCAAAGGATACGGTGCTGCAGCGCGGGCAGTTGCGCGCGCACCTGCGCCAGGCGCCCGCGATCGAGCTCGGCGAGCACCACGCCCGGGCCCTGGCCCTGCACGCCCAGCACCTGGCGCCAGGGGTCGACCAGCATGCTGTGGCCCCAGGTGTGGCGGCCGTTGGGGTGCTCGCCGCCCTGGGCGGGCGCGAGCACATAGGCCTGGTTTTCAATCGCCCGCGCGCGCAGCAGCACCTCCCAGTGGGCCTGGCCCGTCGTGTGGGTGAACGCGCTGGGCACCAGCAGCAGGTCGCAGCCGTGCTGCGCATGCGCGCGGTACAGCTCGGGAAAGCGCAGGTCGTAGCAGATGCTCAGGCCCAGGCGCCAGGCGGCGCCGCTGCGGTCGGTGATGTCCACGTGCACGGGCAGCTGACCGGCGGCAATGACCTGCGCCTCGTCGTAGCGCTCGCGGCCGTTGTCGTAGCGAAACAGGTGGATCTTGTCGTAGCGTGCGACGCACTCGCCGCCCGGCGAGAACACCAGCGTGGCGTTGCGCACATGCTGCGCGTCATCGGCTTCGAGCGGCAGCGTGCCGCCGACGAGCCACAGGCCGAGCTCGCGCGCGGACCGCGCCAGGAATTCCTGGATCGGCCCCTGGCCGAAGGCTTCCATATAGCCGAGCTTGTCGGTGTCGCGCAGGCCCATGGCGCAGAAGTACTCGGGCAGGGCAGCCAGCTCGGCGCCCGCGTCGCGCGCCTGCTCCAGCAACCGCCGGGCACGCTGGAGGTTTTCGGCCACGTCGGGCGTGGACACCATCTGCAGGGCGGCAACTTTCATGGCGGGTTTTCTCCTGAGGCGGGGGGCGCGTCGGCCGCGCGGGATCGGGCTGTGGCGGGAATGGCGTTGACCTGCGGGTCGGACCAGGAGCCGTCGATGCGGAACTCCTTGGTGGTCGCGGCAATCAGCGGCCCGCGCAGCAGCATCTGCGCGAGAAAGGTGCCCAGGCCGACGACCGGGTTGATGGCCGTGGCCACCAGCGAGGCCGTGCCGGCATTGATTTCCGGCACCACGACGACATGCAGGTTCTGCGTCTCGCGGTGCATGTCGGCCTCGCCCTCCATCAGCACCGCGGCGTTGACGCCCTTCATCTGCAGGTTGTTGGTGCGTGCGATGCCCTGCGCGATCTGCACGTCGCCGCGCACGAAGTCGAAGCTGAAGCCCTTGCTGAACACATCGCGGAAGTCGAGCGTCAGGCGCCGCGGCAGCGCCTGCAGGCTCAGCACGCCCAGCAGCTTGGCCAGCCCGGGCTCGGCCTGCAGGAACTGGCCCGAGGCCATGTCCAGGTGCATCTGGCCGCTGAGCGTGTGGTAGTCGGGCGCCAGCGGCGAGCCCTTCCAGTCCACCTGGCCATCGAGCCGGCCGCGCCCGTTGCGGATCACGCCGGGCATGGAAAACCGCGTCAGCAGCGCCCCCGTGTCGGCAATCTCGAGCGTGAAGCGCAGCGCCGTGCGCGGCTGCGCCGGCTGGCCGGCCTGCAGCCCCCAGCTGCCGATGGCCTGCAGGCGCGCCTCGGGGCTCGTGAGGTTGAACTGGGTCAGCTGCCATTCGCGCCGCGACGGATCGGCCGGGCTCTGGCGGTTGCGCGCCTGCACTTCAAAGCGCCCCATGGGCCGGCCAAACACCTCCAGCGCCTCGACCGCGATGTCGAGCGCCGGCAGGCTGCGCGGCTGCTCGCTCAGCAGCGCATCGACCTCGGCGCCGGCCTCGCTCTGGGGCACCGCCAGCCGCGCCAGCCGTGCATAGACCTGGCCCGCGGGATCGGCCGCATGGCCTTCGCGGTACTCGATGAAGCCGCTGAGCTCGCGCGCATCGACTTTTGCCGTCCACAGGCCGCCATTGCGCGTGCCGCTGGCGCTGAGCGCGTGCAGCGTGCGGCCGGCGGCGGTGAGGGTCTGGGCCGTGAGGGTGGCGGTGTCCGGCAGATAGCCCTGCAGCGCCGCGTCGTCCGTGTCCGGGGCTGCGGGCGCCGACGCGGGTGCCGGCAGCAGGCGCCGCAGCGTCTGCTGCCAGGCGTCGATATCCACCGCGGCCAGCGCCACCTGGGCATGCACGCCGCGCGCGGGCATCACCAGCGGCGGCACCGGGCTGCCGATGGCCAGCGCGCCGCGCAGCACCCGGCCCGCCTCGCGCACATAGCGCACGCTGGCCGTATCGCCCCATTGCAGCGCGATCTCGTCGTGCAGCGCAGGCAGCGCGCCCTGGGCGCTGGCGGGCACCAGCGACGAGGCCGCCAGCGTGTGCGCGAAATGCAGCGGCAGCGCCGCCGCCGCGGGCTTGCCCAGCGGGCTGGGCAGGTCCAGCGCCAGGCCCTGGAGGTTGCTGGTGACGATGACCTCGGGCGTGCCGCGGCGCAGCCCCAGGTCCAGCGCATATTCGGCCTGGCCCTGCGCCGCGCGCGCGATGCCCGCCAGCACGCCCAGTTCGGTGGCCTCGCGCAACCCTTGGGCGCTGGCCGTGCCGCTGGCGTGCAGCGTCAATGGCGACTGCGTCACCGGGGCCGACGCGGGCAGCAGCTGCAGGCCGCCCTCGAAACGCACCGGCCCGCCCAGCGCCTGGGCCTGCACGCCGGTCAGCGAAAAACCGGTTTCCGAAAACTGCACGCTGCCGCGGATCTGGCTGAGCAGCGGCACCTCGGGCATCAGCCGCAGGCTGTTGCCGGCCAGTGCCACGCTGCCCTGGACCTTGGACTGTTCGAGGTGGTCGATGGGCAGGTCCAGGCGCAGCTGCAGCTGGGCCGCGCCGCTGCCCTGTGCGTTGTCCATCACATGTTCGGTGAATCCGGCCACGGGCGAGGCGGCGACGAAGCCCAGCATCTCGGCCAGCTCGCCGCGCCCCTGCAGCTGGACATCGACGCGCGTGTGCGCCAGGTCGGGAATGCGCGCCTGGATCTGCTGCAGCTGCAGCCGTGGATGGTCGGCCACGCGGGCCTGGGCATCGCGCACGGCCATCGAGGAGCGGTCGAACACCAGCGTGCCCGACAGCTGGGTCAGCGCCGGCCAGGGCTTGGCATTCGCGGACTGCACCGAGGCCGGCACATAGGCGTAGGTCACGTCATGCATATCGGCGGCAATGTGGAATTCGCCCGTGCCCGGCTCCTTGAACGGCAGCTTGTGGAGGTCGCCCTCGACCTTGAAGCGCACGCGGCTGGCGCGCCCGCCCTGCACGCTGTCGCGCACATAGTGCCGTGCATTGGCGGGAATTTCCAGCGGCAGATAGCGGTGCACGCGGCTGCCGTCAGTGTCGCGCAGCGTGCCGCTCAGGGACAGCACGCCGGGAAAGCGCGTCGCCGTGCCCTGGCCCGTGTGCCAGCGGGCCTGGGCCTCGCCTTCGGTGTCGGCATTGCCGAAGCGCAGGTCGCGCGCCTGGACTTCGATCTCCCCGCCCTGGAGCTGCCAGCGCAGCGCGGCGCTCAGATGGTTCAGGGGCAGCGTCGGCTCCTCGAACACGCCCGGCAGGTGCAGCGTGCCGCCGGTCATGCCCAGCTGCGCCGAGCCGCCCGACTGGTTGAGCGTGAACTGCGCCTGCAAGCCCTCGACGCCCGGCACCCCCGTGCCCTTGGCCGCGGGCTGCGCCGCCAGCGCCAGGTCCTGGATCTCGCCGCTGACCTGGTACTGCAGCGGCTTGTCGATCGGCCCGCGCCAGTGGGCCTGCAAGGACTTGACCTGCCCGCGCGGCGCCAGCAGCTGCAGCTGGCGGCGCGCGGCAGCGTCGAGCGGCAGGCGGCTGGCAAGCTGGGCGGCAATGGCCAGATCGAGCTGCTCGAAGCGCAGTTCGCCCTGCTCGCCCTGCGCGCCGAGCTCGGCGGCGGCGGCAGCGGCCTGGCTGTGGCGCAGCGTGAACTGGCCCACGGGCCAGCGCAGGCCGTCGCCGGTCTCGAAGCCCAGCGACTGGCCGTGCAGCGCATAGCCGCCGGGCAGCCGCTCCAGGCTCAACCGGCCCTGCAGCGCGCGCAGCGCCAGCGGCGCCAGGTCAGGGCGCAGCCGGGTCTCGACCGCGCCCAGCAGCAGGTCGGCGGTGACCTTCGCGACCTGGCCGCGCCGCACGTCGATCCAGGCGCGCAGCGCGCCGCTGCCCTGGGAAACGCTGGCGCCCTGCAGGTCGAGGTACTGGCCCAGCCGGGCCACATCGAGCTGGGCGAAATGGGTGTAGGCCTGGCCGCTCCAGCGCCGCCAGTTGCCCGCGTGGGTGGACAGCAGGGGTTCGCGCAGCCGCGCGACCAGCGTGAAGCGCGAGCCCCAGCCGCTGTCGGGCGTGGCATCGAGCCGCATCTGGTGGCGCCAGCCCTGGTTGCGCACGACCAGATCGACATCGCGCAGCGACAGCGGCGGGGCCTGGCGCAGTTCATCGGTCCATTGCAGCTGGCCGCCGCGGATGGCAATTTCGGTCTGCGAGAACAGCCAGTCGGCCGCGCGGTTGTTGCCTTCGCTGGCATCGGGCAAAGCCAGGCCGGCGATCCAGAGCCGGCCTGCGGCGTCGCGGCGCGCCTCGAGCCGGGGTGCGTCGATGTACAACTGCTCCACGCCCAGGCGCAGCAGCGAGCGCGCGGAAACCGCCACCACCACGCGCGGCAGCGTCAGCGCGCTGTGCCCCCGGGCATCGAGCAGGGCCACCTGGCCGAGCTCGATGACCGGCATCAGCCCCTGGCTGTGCGCCGTGAGGCTGCCGATGCGCACCGGTATCCCCAGGGTCCGCGCGGCCAGCGTTTCAAGCTGCGGACGGTACTCGCCGATTTTCGGCACAATGACTCCATGGAGCACCCCCCAGACGGTGGCAAGCAGCAGCCAGAAGGCCAGCAGCAAACCCAATGACCACCGCGCAATGCCTGCCATCCAGTGGATGAGGCGTGAGGGGTGCGGTTGGGGTTCGATCATTGGTGGGCAGGTCAATGCCAGGAATTATGACCCGCGGTTGCCGCAAGGGCGCGGCGTCGGGTTGGCAGCCGGTCCGCCGTTATTCCTGTATGCGCATGCAGACCGTTGACTATTCTCCTTCCGAGCTGATCCCCGAAGCCGTTTTGCGCCTGGCGCATTCCCGCTTTTACCAACGCTTACACCGGCGCTATGCCACGGAACTGGCACTGTTTCCCGCGGGCGTGCCTTCGCGCGCCGGCATGGAAGACATGTTTGATGCCCTGATGCGCCAGGGCATGGACCTGAGCGCGGCGCTGCGCGTGCTGCGCCAGTTGGTGATGGAGCGGCTGCTGCAGCTTGACTGCGCCCAGCAGGCGCCGCTGGCGGTGGTCACGCAGGCCGTGACGCAGCTGGCCGAGGTGGCGCTGGACCGGGCCTGCATCCAGGTGCGCCGCGAGCTCGACGAGCGCCATGGCGCGCCCGCCGGGCCCGAGGGCCAGCCGGTGCCGCTGTGGATCATCGGCATGGGCAAGTTCGGCGCGCGCGAGCTCAATGTGTCCAGCGACATCGACCTGATCTATGTCTATGAACACGAAGGCGACACCGCGGGCCAGCCCGATGGCCGCGGGCGCATTTCCAACCATGAATATTTCGCCCGCGCGGTCAAGGGCATCTACGCGCTGATCGGCGAGGTCACCGAGCATGGCTTCGTGTTCCGCGTCGACCTGGCGCTGCGGCCCAACGGCAATTCCGGCCCGTCGGCGGTATCGCTGGCCGCGCTCGAGGAATACCTGCAGACGCAGGGCCGCGAATGGGAACGCTTTGCCTGGCTGAAAAGCCGCGTGGTCGCGCCGCGCGATACCGTGCGCTCGACCGAGGTGCAGGCGCTGCGCGGCGTGGTGCTGCCCTTCGTGTTCCGCCGCTATCTCGACTACAGCGTGTTCGATGCGCTGCGTTCGCTGCACCGCCAGATCCGCGAGCATGCCGCCAGGCGCAGCGCCGGCCACCCGGGCCGCGCCAACGACGTCAAGCTCTCGCGCGGCGGCATCCGCGAGATCGAATTCACCGTGCAGCTGCTGCAGGTGGTGCGCGGCGGGCAGTTTCCCGAGCTGCGCTGCCGGCCCACGCTCGAAGCACTGCAGCGGCTGTCGCGCGCCGGGCTGATGTCCACCGAAACGGCCCAGGCGCTGGCCCAGGCCTACACCTTCCTGCGCCAGGTCGAGCACCGCATCCAGTACCTCGACGACCAGCAGACCCATGTGCTGCCCACGCGCGACGACGACCTGCTGTGGATTGCCCAGACCATGGGTTACCCCGACTGCAGCCCCTTCCTGCACCAGCTCGATGCCCACCGCGAGCTCGTGGCCGAGGAATTCGACACGCTGCTCGGCGGCAATGCGCCGCAGTGCAGCAACGGCCAGTGCAGCGGCCCGCGCGCGCTCACCGTCGCCTCGCCCCAGGAAGTCGAGGACCTGATCGCACAGCTGCCCCCGCGCCTGTCGGCGCGCGTGGCCGAATGGCGCGACCATCCGCGTGTGACCAGCCTGCGCGACGAAACCCGCGCGCGATTGTTCCGCCTGGTGCAGCGCACCGCGCAGTGGGTGGCAGACGGCAGCGTGGGCGAAGAGGCCGGCGTGCGCCTGATCAACTGGCTGGAGCCGCTGCTGCGCCGGGAAAATTATCTGTCGCTGCTGCTCGAGCGCCCCGCGGTGCACGAACGCCTGCTGCACCTGCTGGGCGCAGCGCGCTGGCCGGCGCGCTACCTGCTGCAGCACCCGGGCGTCATTGACGAGCTGGCCAGCGACGCCCTGCTGACCGACCGCTTCATTGCCGCCGATTTCGAGTTCGAACTGGGGCTGCGCCTGGCCTCGCTGCGCACCACCGGCGAGGACGACGACGAAACCCTGCTGAACCTGCTGCGCCGTGCCCACCATGCGGAAATCTTCCGCACGCTGGCGCGCGACATCGAGGGCCGGATCAGCGTCGAGCAGGTCGCCGACGACCTGAGCGCGCTCGCCGACAGCGTGCTGCGCGTCACCGCCCAATGGTGCTGGGAGCGGCTCAAGGGCCGCCACCGCGAGCAGCCGCAATTCGGCATCATTGGCTACGGCAAGCTTGGCGGCAAGGAGCTCGGCTACGGCAGCGACCTGGACATCGTGTTCGTGTTCGACGACGACGACGAGCGCGCGCCCGAGGTCTATGCGGCGCTGGTGCGCAAGCTGATCAACTGGCTCACGGTGAAAACCGGCGAGGGCGACCTGTTCGAGATCGACACCGCGCTGCGCCCCAACGGCAGCTCGGGCCTGCTGGTCACGAGCTTCGAGGCCTACGCCAAATACCAGCAGCAGCGCGGCAGCAACACCGCCTGGACCTGGGAGCACCAGGCCATGACGCGCGCGCGCTTCGTGCTCGGCACCGAGGAACTGCGCGCGCGCTTCGATGCGGTGCGCGAGGCAGTGATCTCGGCGCCGCGCAATTCCGAGCTGCTGCGCGCGGAAATCGTCGCCATGCGCGCACGCCTGCGCGCCGCGCACCCCGCACGTGGCGAGCTGTTCGACGTCAAGCACAGCCCGGGCGGCATGGTGGATGTGGAATTCGCCGTGCAATACCTGGTGCTGCTGTGCTCGGGCGAGCATCCGCAGCTGCGCGGCAATGTCGGCAACATCGCGCTGCTGCGGCATGCCGAGCAAAGCGGCCTGCTGCCCCCGGGCGTGGGCCAGGCCGCGGCCGACGCCTACCGCGCGCTGCGCCGCATCCAGCACAACGCGCGGCTGGACGAGGCCAGCGGGAAGATCGACGCCCAGAAGGCCGGGATGCACCGCGATGCCGTGTTGACGCTGTGGCGCGCGGTGTTCAGCGCGCCCGGCACCGCCGAACCCGGTCCGACCCCGGGGCTGAGCGCGCATATTTGAAAACAAACGTTAGAAATTCAACAAATGCCGGTTACGTCCTGCAGCGCCCCTGGAAGCGGGAACCCGGCTGTTTCATTGTGAAGGTTCGGGATCAAGCGGATGGGGCGCGCGGTTGGGGCGCTGTGCAGATGTTGGTGCCGTAAGCAGTTGCTTACATTTTTGGGCTGCGCAGCTTTGAACGTTGAGGCAGACTGGTCCTCAATCCATGGGCTTGCACGGGTCGATGCCCGCAAGTTCTGAACCGTTTACTGTTGCGAAGCCTTTGTTGGACGCGATCCACATCGACCCCCTGAAGCGCTTCTCCTCCCTCCCTCTCTTTATTCGTTTCGGGATGCTTCGCAACTTTTTTATGCAATGAAAATGGCCACCGCAAGGTGGCCATTTTTTTGTCTGTGCCGCGGTATCAGGCCGGCATGGTGTCCTTGAAGCTGGGCCGCTGCGCCAGCTTGTCCGCAAGGCGCGCCAGGTTCGGGTGGTCAGCGCGCCAGGTCAGCTCGGGGAAGCGAAAGGCCAGCCAGCCGAGCGCGCAGCCGGTGGCGATATCGGCCAGCGACATATGGATGCCGCAGCAAAAGGGTTTTTCGCCCAGCGCCTTGGCCATGGCCTGCAGGCTGGCATCGACCTTGCCCATCTGGCGGTCGATCCAGGCCTGGCTGCGCTCGCCCTCGCCGCGCCCGGGCCAGGTGGCTTCGAGGCGCGCCAGCACGCCGGCGTCGAGCAGGCCATCGGCCAGCGCCTCCCAGGTCTTGACGTCGGCACGCTCGCGGCCGCTCGAAGGCAGCAGCTTGCCCACGGGCGACAGGGTGTCGAGGTATTCGACGATCACGCGCGAATCGACCAGCGGCGCTTCATGGCCCTCGATCTGCAGGCGCGGCACCTTGCCCAGCGGGTTGGCAGTGCTGACGGTGGCATCGGCGGCCCAGACGTTGTCGATCTCGAACTGGTAGTCGAGCTTTTTTTCCGCCATCACGACGCGAACCTTGCGCACGTAGGGACTGCTGGTGGTACCGATCAATTTCATAGGGAGGCTTCCATGGCGCGGGACCCGGCAAGTGCCGGCTGGATGATTCTATCGGCAGCCATGCCCGGCATGGGTTTTGTGCAGCCACCTACAATTGAGGGCATGAGCCTGTCCCACATTTCCGCCCTCTCCCCGCTCGACGGCCGCTACGCCGCCAAACTCTCCGCCCTGCGCCCGATCATGAGCGAACAGGGCTACATGCACCGCCGCGTGCAGGTGGAGATTGCCTGGTTCATCGCGCTGTCCGATGCCGGGTTCGAGGAATTCAAGCCGCTGTCCATCGGCGCGCGCGCCTACCTGCTGGGCCTGGTGAAGAACTTCAGCGAAGCCGACGCCGTCGCCATCAAGGAAATCGAAAAAACCACCAACCACGACGTCAAGGCCGTGGAGTACTGGATCAAGTCCAGGTTCGAAGCCCGCCCCGAATTGGAAAAAGCCGCTGAATTCGTGCATTTTGCCTGCACCAGCGAAGACATCAACAATACCAGCCATGCGCTGCAATTGCGCGTCGGCCGCGACATGGTCGTGTTGCCGGCGCTGGACCGCATCGTGCTCAAGCTGCGCGAAATGGCGCATCAGTACGCTGACGTGCCGATGCTCAGCCGCACCCACGGCCAGACCGCGAGCCCGACCACCGTCGGCAAGGAAATGGCCAACGTCGTGGTGCGCCTGCAGGCCGCCGTGGAGCGCATCGCCAACGTCAAGATCCTGGGCAAGATGAATGGCGCCGTGGGCAACTACAACGCCCACCTGTCGGCCTGGCCCGAGTTCGACTGGGAAGCGTTCAGCAAGAAGGTCATCGAGAGCCCCGAACCCAACGGCCTGGGCCTCACTTTCCAGCCTTACTCGATCCAGATCGAGCCGCACGACTACATGGCCGAGCTGTTCGACGCCGTGGCGCGCGCCGACACCATCCTGATCGACCTGTCGCGCGACATCTGGGGCTATGTCTCGCTGGGCTACTTCAAGCAGCGCCTCAAAGCCGGCGAAATCGGCTCCTCGACGATGCCGCACAAGGTCAACCCGATCGACTTCGAGAACGCCGAAGGCAATCTGGGCCTGGCCAACGCAGTGCTCAGGCACCTGTCTGAAAAGCTGCCCGTGAGCCGCTGGCAGCGCGACCTGACCGATTCCACGGTGCTGCGCAATATCGGGGTGGCTCTGGGCTATGCCACGCTGGCGTACACCTCGCTGATGACCGGCTTGAACAAGCTCGAACTCAACGAGGAAAAGCTCGCCGAGGACCTGGACAACGCCTGGGAAGTACTGGCCGAGCCGATCCAGACCGTGATGCGCCGCTATGGCGTGCAGGGCGCGTACGAAAAGCTCAAGGAAGTCACGCGCGGCAAGACCGTGCAGCCCGAAGACCTGCACCGTTTGATCAACGGCCTGGAGATTCCGCAGGCGGACAAGGACCGGCTGCTGGCGATGACACCGGGGTCTTACGTCGGTAAGGCGGCGGAACTGGCGCGTCGGGTCTGAGTGGCCTGATCCGGAGCAGAAGCCCGTGAAGGGTACGCTCCGGGCTGCACTATCGAGCTGGTCGTCCATCCTTCGACAGGATGCCCTGCGCCAAGCTCAGGACGAACGGATTCACAGGCTCCATGCCTACCCCTGCCGTGCGCCCGGGGGCCGGCGCACGGCGGTTCAGGGCGCAACCGGGGGGAT
>JBEVDH010000054.1:0-5202 GCA_040514115.1 Comamonas sp.
CAACCTGGCAGGCAAAACAAACTATGGGCTGAAGCTCTTTGGTGGCCCCTGTATTTGGCGGCTGTCCAGGAGCCCATTGCGATCAGGCATGCAAGGGCTGCAACATCCAAGAGCCAGGACGGCTTCGCCGTCCGCGCTCTTGACCCTGCCGTGAACGACAGGGTTTGCCGCGCATTCGCATCAAAAACGACGCCGGACAATGGGTCATGCAAGACACCAATTCGGTATTTCTCTCCAGCTCTGGCAACGCGGGGCCCTTCGACAAGTTGATCAACTTCGCCGTGACGGGCATTGCGCCAGTGCCTTGAACGGCGCCAACCCTCACCACCCGCGGTAGAGTGAGGAATGCGTATACATATCACCGGTGCCTCCGGCTCCGGCACCTCCACCCTGGGCCAGGCCCTGGCCGCGCAACTGGATGCGGCCTTCATCGACACCGATGACATTTACTGGGAACCGTCCGACCCACCCTTCCAGGTCATACGCCCCGCCGCGGATCGGCGTGCGGTGCTGCTGGGGGCCTTCGCGCGCCATCCGGACTGCGTGGTGTCGGGCTCGCTCAACGCCTGGGGCCTCGAAGTCGAGGACGCGTTCGACGGCATCGTGTTTCTCTACGTCGATGCCGCGCTGCGCGTGGCGCGCCTGCGGGTGCGCGAGCAGGCGCTGTACGGCCACGTCATCCCGGAGTTCATCGAATGGGCCGCGCAGTACGACAGTGGCCCGCCGCGCGGGCGCAGCCTGGCGCGCCAGCGCGCGTGGCTGGCGGCACGCAGCTGTCCGGTGCTGTGCCTGGAGGGCGACCTCTCGACGCAGGAGCGGCTGGTGCAGATCCGGCAATGGCTGAACGCTGCTCGGCCGCCAGGGGATGGAAAGGTTCTGGGCGGATGAGATTTTCGTTCGCTGCGACCCTTCCAGACCGTTCAGCTTGAGCCTGCTGCGGGCCCCACATACCGCCCACGCGGGCGGATCACCTGGGCCACCTCCAGCTGCTCCAGGCTGTGGGCGAGCAAACCGATGCTGCGCGCTGTCGCAAACAGGGTGAAGGCCGCATCGGGCGGCAGCCGGTGGTGCGCCACCAGCGCCGCCAGCGCCACGTCGATATTGGGCTGCAGGCCGGTCAGCCGCGTGACCTGCTCGATGAAGCGCGCAATCCCCTGCGGCGGCTCGAACAGCGCCAGCAGGGCCGCGGCACGCGGGTCGCCATCGGGATAGATATGGTGGCCAAACCCGGGAAAGGGCAAGCCGCTGGACAGATAGTGTTCCAGCACCGGGTCCGTGCCCAGGCGCTCCACCTCGCTGAACAGCGCCTGCACGCGGCCCGAGGCATCGCCATGCAGGGGGCCGGACAGCGTGGTCAACCCGGCCAGCAGGCAGGCCGGCAGCGACGCGCCGGTCGAGGCCGTGATGCGCGCGACAAAGGCGGAACTGGTGAGCTCGTGATCGACCAGCAGCACCATGGCCGTGCGCAGCAGCTCGGCCACCGGGGGCGACTGCTTCCACCCCTTGGCAAAGCGCAGATGCAGGGGCTGGGCGCCGCGCTCGGCGCCAAAGGCATCGGCGAGCTGGCCCACCAGGGCCTGGGCCTCGGTGTGCAGCACCCGGGTCAGGCGCCCGCGCGTCGAATGGCCCGTGGCCGCCAGCCCGGCCAGCGCCGTGAAGGCCGCCACGCGCCCGGGCTTGCCTGAGCGCCTGGAGCCAGGCGCCGCAGCAAAGTCCACAGCCTGTTCGGCAGCCCACAGCAGCTGCGCTACCTCCTCCAGGCTGGCCGATCCCGCCAGATCGATCGCATCGTGCCCCCGGTAGTACGGGCGCCCGCGAACAAAGGTGCTCAGCGCCGTGGGAATGCTCGGCTCCGAGCCAAACAGCGTGTTGGCGGCCAGCGTCTCGTGCTTGCGCCCGGCCTCCTTGCGCTTGGCCAGGGCGGCCACATCCTCGGCGCGGTACAGGCTGCGGCGCGTATCGGCGGGATCGGGCATCACTTCAAGCTTGCCGCGGCTGACATAGGCATACACCGTCTGCGCGCGCACGCCCAGCCGGGCACAGGCTTCGTTCATCGAGATCCAGGAGGCCATGGGAAAACACCTATGCTTTTTATATGTTGATTTTATACATCAATATTGACCAGTTGATCAATGAATTACTAGGATGCATCCATTGCTGAAACAACCTGGTCCGACCGATGAAGCCCCATATCCTGCAACTCAATCCCATCCTGATTCCGGCCATCAACGAGCAGCTGGCGTCGCTCTACACCGTGCACAGGTTCTATGAGCTGGCGGACCCGCAGGCCTGGCTGGCCGAGCACGGCACGCAGATTGCCGCCGTGGTCACCGGCGGGCACACCGGCATCTCGCAGGCGCTGCTCGCGCAGTTGCCAGCCCTCAAGGTGGTGGCGGTCAATGGGGTCGGCACCGATGCGGTGGATCTGGCGTACTGCCGCGCCCGCGCCCTGCCCGTCACCGCCACGCTCGGCGCGCTGACCGAAGACGTGGCCGATCTGGCGATCGGCCTGCTGATCGCGGCCTGCCGCAACCTGTGCGCCGGCGACCGCTTCGTGCGCGGCGGCCAGTGGGAGCTGCACCCTCAGCCCAGCGCCATTCCTCTGGCGCGGCGTTTCAGCGGCATGCGCGTGGGCATCGTCGGCATGGGGCGCGTGGGCCGCGCGGTCGCGGTGCGGGCCGCGGCTTTTGGCTGCGCGATCCGCTACACCGATCTGCGCCCCATGGACGACATCGCCCACCCCTTCGTGCCCGACCTGACCGAACTGGCGCGGGACTCGGACGCGCTGGTGCTGTGCGCGGCGGCGGACAAGGCCGAGGGCATCGTGGACAAGGCAGTGCTCGATGCGCTGGGGCCGCGCGGTTTTCTCGTCAACGTCGCGCGCGGCCGGCTGGTCAATGAAGCCGATCTGACCGCGGCCCTCACGGCCGGCCGCATCGCGGGCGCAGGCCTGGATGTGTTTGTCGACGAACCCCGCGTGCCGCTGGCGCTGCGCCAGTGCGACAGCGTGACGCTGCAGGCGCACCGCGCCAGCGCCACCTGGGAGACCCGCACGGCGATGGGCGAGATGGTGCTGGCCAGCATTGCCCAGGCGCTGGCCGGCGAGCGCCCGGCAATGAGCCTGACGACCTGAGCCGGCTCCACAAGAACAAAGGAGACAAACGACATGACCACCACACGACGCCTTGCCCTGACCCTGGCCATCGCCCTGGGCGCCAGCGCGCTTGCGCCCATGGCATTTGCCCAGTCCTACCCGGCGCGGCCGGTGACCCTCGTCGTGCCCTTCCCGCCCGGGGGCGGCACCGACACCGGCGGCCGGGTCATTGCCGAGCAATTGAGCCGGCGCTGGGGGCAGACCGTCATTGTCGAGAACAAGGGCGGCGCCGCCGGGCAGATCGGCGCCGACCAGGTGGCCAAGGCCAAGCCCGATGGCTATACCCTGCTGCTGGGCAATATCGGCACGCAGGCCATCAACCCCTCGCTCTACGCCAAGCTGCCCTACGATCCGGACAAGGCGTTCGCGCCCATTTCGCTGATTGCCGAGCTGCCGCTGGTGATGATGGTCAATCCGCAGGTCGCGGCCCAGACGCCCGCCGACTTCATCGCGCTGGCCAGGTCGCAGGCGGGCAAGCTGTCGTACAGCAGCTCGGGCGCGGGCGGCGCGCCGCATCTGGTGGCCGAGATGTTCAAGGACCAGACGCGCAGCTTCATCGTGCATGTGCCCTACCGCGGCGGCGGCCCGGCCATTGCCGACCTGCTGGCGGGCCATGTGGATCTGTCGTTCATGACGGCGCTCGAGGCCTCGGGCCATATCAAGGCCGGCAAGCTGCGCGCGCTGGCCGTGACCAGCGACAAGCGCCTGCCCGCGCTGCCCGATGTGCCGACGCTGGCCGAAGGCGCGCTGCCCGGCTTCAACGCGATCTCGTGGATCGGGCTGCTCGCGCCCGCCGGCACGCCGCAGGAGATCCAGGAAAAGATCGCCGCCGATGTGCGCGCCGTGCTGGCCGACGAAGCCGTCAAGGCGCGCTTCGCGGCGCTGGGCGGCGTGCCGCGCGCAACAACGCCGCAGGAGTTCACCCGGCTGATTGCCGCGGACAAGGCGCGCTACGCCGAGATCATCCGCAGCCGCAGGATCACGACCCAATGAGCGCCGTGCTCGACTGGGTCTTTCCCGCGCCGGCGCCGGCCGCCCTGGCGGTGGCGGGCAGCCGCGCCGCCTTCCCGCTGGCGCGCGTGTTCTGCATTGGGCGCAACTACCGCTGGAGCGCTCACGAAGCCGCGCCCACGCAGATGCCCGCCTGGTTCATGAAGCCGGCCAGTGCGGTCTGCGCGGCGCAGGGCGCGCTGCCCTACCCGCCTGAGACCGCCGATTTCTGCCACGAGATCGAGCTGGTCGTGGCCATCGGCCAGGGCGGGCGCGATATCGACCCCCAGCAGGCGGCATCCCATATCTGGGGCTATGCCGCGGGGCTGGACCTCACGCGGCGCGACCTGCAGCAGCAGGCCAAGCAGGTGGGCGGGCCGTGGGAGGCGTCCAAGGCCTTTGACCATTCGGCGCCCTGCACACCGCTGCTGCCGGCAGCGGACTGCGGCCCCCTTGGGCAGGGGGCGATCTGGCTCAGCGTGAATGGCATCGAACGCCAGCGCGCCGATCTGTCCGATCTGCTGTGGCCGGTGCCGGAACTGGTGGCGCTGCTGTCGCGCTCGGTGGCGCTGCTGCCCGGCGATCTGATCTTCACCGGCACGCCCGCGGGCGTGGGGCCGCTGCTGCCCGGCGATGTCGTCGCGGGCGGCGTGGCGGGCATCGGCCAATTTTCCATGACGGTGGCGGCCATGCCCGTCGAACAACCATTGAAGGAGCTTTCGCTTTGAACACCCCCACCCCTCCAAGAATTGCACTGGTCACCGGCGCCGGCAGCGGCATTGGCCGCGCCGCGGCGCTGGGCCTGCTGGACGACGGCTTCAGCGTGGTGCTGGCGGGCCGGCGCGCCGCGCCACTGCAGGCGCTGGCCGACGAGGCCGCCGCGCGCGGACAGACCGCGCTGGCCGTGCCCACCGACGTCAGCGATCCGGACAGCGTGCAGGCGCTGTTCACCGCCATCGAGCAGCGCTTTGGCCGCCTCGATGTGCTGTTCAACAACGCGGGCGTGAACGCGCCGGCGGTGCCGATCGACGAGCTGCCGCTGGACAAATGGTTCAGCC
>JBEVDH010000083.1:0-16761 GCA_040514115.1 Comamonas sp.
ATGATCTGGATATCCAGGCCCGTCGTATCGTGGTCCTTCAGGTAGTTCTTGACCTTCTTGATCAGCTCGTTCTCGTGCGGACGGTACGGGTCCAGCCAGAACAGCGTCGTCATGCCGGAATTGCGGGCGCGCGTCACGGCCAGCTTCACCCAGTCGCGGATCGGCGCGTCCTTCACCTGGCACATGCGCCAGATGTCGCCGGCTTCGAGGTTCTGCGACAGCAGCACTTCGCCGGTGGCGATATCGACGATGTTGGCCACGCCGCCTTCGGCGACTTCGAAGGTCTTGTCGTGCGAACCGTATTCCTCGGCCTGCTGCGCCATCAGGCCCACGTTGGGCACCGTGCCCATCGTGACCGGGTCGAAGTTGCCGTTGGTCTTGCAGAAGTTGATGATCTCCTGGTAGATGCGGGCGAAGGTGCTTTCCGGGATCACCGCCTTGGTGTCGTCGGGCTTGCCGTCGGCGCCCCACATCTTGCCGCCGATGCGGATCATCGCCGGCATCGACGCGTCGACGATCACGTCGTTCGGCGCATGCAGGTTGGAAATGCCCTTGGCCGAATCGACCATGGCCAGCTCGGGACGGTGCTCGTGGCAGGCGTGCAGGTCGCGGATGATTTCCTCTTTCTTCGAGGTCGGCAGCGTGGCGATCTTGTCGTACAGGTTGACCATGCCGTTGTTGACGTTCACGCCCAGTTCGTCAAACAGCTTGCCGTGCTTGGCGAAGGCTTCCTTGTAGAAGATGCGCACGGCGTGGCCGAAGACGATCGGGTGCGAGACCTTCATCATCGTTGCCTTGACGTGCAGCGACAGCATCACGCCGGTCTGGCGCGCGTCTTCGAACTGCTTTTCATAGAAGTCGCACAGCGCGGCCTTGCTCATGAACATGCTGTCGATGATCTCGCCGGCCAGCAGCGATACCTTGGGCTTGAGCACCAGGGTCTTGCCGTCCTTGGTGACGATTTCCATCTTGACGTCGCAGGCCTTGCCCAGCGTCATCGACTTCTCGCCATGGTAGAAGTCGCCATGCGTCATGTGCGCCACGTGGCTGCGCGAAGCCATGCTCCACTCGCCCATGCTGTGCGGGTTCTTGCGCGCATAGTTCTTGACGGCGGCGGGAGCGCGGCGGTCGGAATTGCCTTCGCGCAGCACCGGGTTCACGGCGCTGCCCAGGCACTTGGAGTAGCGCTTGAGGATGGCCTTGTCTTCGTCGCTCTTGGGATCTTCGGGCAGATCGGGCACGGCATAGCCCTTGCCCTGCAGTTCCTTGATCGCGCTGACCAGTTGGTGCACCGAAGCGCTGATGTTGGGCAGCTTGATGATGTTGGTCTCGGGCAGCAGCGTGAGGCGCCCCAGCTCGGCGAGGTTGTTCGGGACCTTCTGTTCCTCGGTCAGGCATTCGGGGAACTCGCCCAGGATGCGTGCCGCCACCGAGATGTCGCTGGTTTCGACATTGACGCCCGCAGGTGCGGTGAAGGCGCGCACGATGGGCAGGAAAGCGCTGGTTGCCAGGCGCGGCGCCTCGTCGGTCAGCGTATAGATGATGGTGGATTGCTGGGTGCTCATCTCTTGTCTCAGGTAGTAAAAAGGGAGGTCTGCCGCCGGCCGGGCGCAAACCCATGGCATTGTGCGCGTCCTGCGAAAACCGCTCCAGGAATTTTTTGCAACCGGTTCTCACAATGCAAAAATTCTAACCTGAGCTTGCCAGTTTTTTCCTATGTCTTGTATAAGACTTGGTCTTTTCCCGGCCGCGGCCGGCCGGCGCGCCGCGCGACGGGCGCAAAAAAGGCCCGCAGCTTGCGCTGCGGGCCTTGTGGCGCGGAACTGGCAGCGGGCGCTGCCATTCACGATCAGGCGAAGTTGGCCTGGGCAAACTTCCAGTTCACCAGCTTGTCGAGGAAGGTCTCGACAAACTTGGGACGCAGATTGCGGTAGTCGATGTAGTAGGCGTGTTCCCAGACGTCCACCGTCAGCAGGGCGATGTCTTCGGTCGTCAGCGGCGTGCCGGCGGCGCCGGTGTTGACGATGTCGACCGAGCCGTCGGCCTTCTTCACCAGCCAGGTCCAGCCCGAACCGAAGTTGCCCACGGCCGACTTCACGAACGATTCCTTGAACGCGGCGTAGCTGCCCCACTTCTGGTTGATCGCATCAGCCAGCGCGCCGGTGGGCTCGCCGCCGCCGCCCGGCGTCATGCAGTTCCAGAAGAAGGTGTGGTTCCAGATCTGGGCCGCATTGTTGTAGATGCCGCCCGACGAGCGCTTGATGATTTCCTCAAGCGTCATGGTTTCGAACTCGGTGCCCTTTTGCAGGTTGTTCAGGTTCACCACGTACGCATTGTGGTGCTTGCCGTAGTGGTACTCCAGCGTTTCCTGGCTGTAGTTCGGCGCCAGGGCGTCGATCGCGTAAGGCAGTGGTGGCAGGGTATGTTCCATCGTGGTTCCTTGGGGTGGTTTGAATTCTTGCAAGCCTGGCCAGGGCCTTGCGGCTCGCACAGCGGCTGCAGGCGCGGCACTCTGGCGGGCAGCGTCCTCGCAACAGCCATTGTAGGAACAACCGAAGCGTATTTGCCGCTGCGCCGGCATGTTTCGCCAGCGTCCGACACCGGCACAGCGGTTTTTCCGGTGCGCGCCGGCTACAGCAGGCGCGGCTGAACCACTGTGAGGTCGATGTCGCCATCCGACAGCGAGGCGCGCAGCGCATCGCCCGGCCGCGCCTGCGCCACGCGCGTCACGGCCTGCCCGTTGGCATCGGTGAGCAGCGCATAGCCGCGCTGCAGCGCATGGCGCGGATCGAGCAGTTCCAGGCGCAGCGCCGCGCGCTCGAGCCGGCGCTGCTGGCCCTCCAGCCCGCGCTGCAGGCCCTGGGGCAGCTGCTCGGCGCGCTGCGCGAGCCGCTGGCCGTGCTGCTGCAGGCGCAGCTGCAGCGCGTGGCGCAGGCGCTGGCTGCTGCGCGCGAGCTGCAACTGGTTGCGTCCGATCTGGCCCGAGGGCCGGCCCAGGCGCTGGGTGGCATGGTCCAGGCGCTGCTGGTGGCGCTCGAGATGGCGCTGGGCTGCCGCCTGCAGGCGTTGCGCGCTCTGCGCCAGCTCGGCCAGCCAGCTGTCGCGCGGCAAAGACACCAGCTCGGCCGCGGCCGTGGGCGTGGGCGCGCGCAGGTCGGCGCAGAAGTCGGCAATCGTGAAATCGGTTTCATGGCCCACGCCGCTGATCAAAGGCACCGGGCTTTGCACGATCAGGCGCGCGAGCTGCTCGTCGTTGAATGCCCAGAGGTCCTCAATGGAGCCGCCGCCGCGCACCAGCAGGATCACGTCGATCGGTGGTCCGGGCCTTGCCGTGCCGGGTTCGGCCATGCCGTAGAGCTGCGTCAGCGCATCGCGCAGCGACTGCGGGGCCTGCGCGCCCTGCACCAGCGCCGGCACCAGCACCACGGGAATGTGCGGCACGCGCCGGCGCAGCGCCGTCACCACGTCATGCAGCGCCGCCGCGCCCAGCGAGGTCACGAGGCCGATGCCGCGCGGCATGGCCGGCAGGCGCCGCTTGCGTTCGGTATCGAACAGGCCCTCGGCCTGCAACTGGGCCTTCAGGCGCAGGAACTCCTCGAACCACGCGCCCTGCCCCGCGCGCTGCAGGCTGTCGACGATCAGCTGCAGGTCGCCGCGCTGCTCGTACACGCCAAGCTTGCCGCGCAGCTCGACGAGCTCGCCATCGCGCGGCGAGAAATCGAGCTGCTGCGCCGCGCGCTTGAACATCGCACAGCGGATCTGGCCCTGCGCGTCCTTGATGCTGAAATAGCAGTGGCCGCTGGCGGCGCGCGAAAAGCCGGAAATCTCCCCGCGCACCGTGACCGGGTTGAAGCGCGCCTGCAGCGCATCGGCCACCGCCCGGCACAGCGCGCCCACGCCCCAGACGGTGGCGCGCGGCGGTGGTTCGGAAAAATCGTACATACGGCGAAACGCTTTCTAAAGATACCCGCACGCGCGTGCTGCTTGCTGGGCCATAATCCCGGCTGCACCCACCGCGTGGAGAGAGTAATTGCTGTCGATCATACAAGCCGCAGGCTGGCCCATCTGGCCACTGATTGCCTGCTCCATCCTGGCGCTGGCGCTGGTTTTCGAACGTTTCATGGCGCTCAAGACGGCGCGCGTCGCGCCGCCGCAGCTGCTCAGTGAGGCCCTAGCGGTGTCATCGCGCGGCGTGCCCGCACCCGACGTCGTGCAGCAGCTCGCGCAGAGCTCGGCGCTCGGCGAGGTGCTGGCCACCGGCCTGCGCACGCTGCATGCCCATCCCAACGCCTCCGAGGAAGAACTGCGCGCCTCCGTCGAGGGCGCGGGCCGCGCCGCGGCGCACAAGCTGGAAAAATACCTGAGCGCGCTGGCCACCATAGCCTCGGCCGCGCCGCTGCTGGGCCTGCTGGGCACCGTGATCGGCATGATCGAGATCTTCGGCTCGCAAGGCGGCACCCAGACCACGGGCACGGGCGACCCGGCGCAGCTCGCGCACGGCATCTCGATTGCGCTCTACAACACCGCCTTCGGCCTGATCGTGGCCATTCCGGCGCTGATCTTCTGGCGCTACTTCCGCGGCCGGGTCGATGAATACCTGCTCACGCTGGAGCTGTCGGCCGAGCAGTTCGTGCGCCATCTGTCGCGGCTGCGCAAATAGAGCAGGGCCGGCCCGATGAACTTCCGTCCCCGCCACCGCGACGAGCCCGAGATCAACCTGATTCCGTTCATCGACGTGCTGCTGGTGATCCTGATCTTTCTGATGCTGTCGACCACCTACAGCAAGTTCACCGAGCTGCAGCTCACGCTGCCCGTGGCCAATGTCGAGCAGCAGCGCAGCCGCCCGCAGGAAATCGTCGTGTCCGTGTCTGCCGACGGCCGCTACGCGATCAACAAGACCGCGCTGGCCGACACCGGCGTTGCCGCGCTGACCCAGGGCCTTGCCGGCGTGGCCCAAGGCCGCCCGGACAGCGTGCTGATCATCAGCGCCGATGCCGTGGCCCCGCACCAGGCCGTGATCTCGGTGATGGAAGCCGCGCGGCGCTCGGGGCTGTCGCAGATCACCTTCGCGACCCAGTCATCGCCGGGCGCGGCGCGCTGAACGCGCCCCCTTCGGCGCATTCCCTGCGGTTTCCATGAGTTCCTCCGCGCTGCGCACCGCCTGGCAACGGCGCGGCGCGCTGGCCTGGGCGCTGTGGCCCGTGTCGCTGCTCTACGGCACGCTGGTGCGGCTGCGCCGGGCGCTGTATGGGACGGGCCTGCTGCGCCAGCAGCATGCGGGCATTCCCGTCGTCGTCGTGGGCAATGTGATTGCGGGCGGCGCCGGCAAGACACCGGTCACGCTGGCCGTCGTGCGCGATCTGCAGCAGCGCGGCCTGCAGGTGGGCATCGTCTCGCGCGGCTACGGCCGCAGCACTGACGACTGCCGTCAAGCCCTTCCCGACAGCCCGGCCGACAGCGTCGGCGATGAACCGGCGCTGCTCGCGCGGGCCAGCGCTGCGCCGGTGTTCGTCGCACGCGCGCGCATCGACGCGGTGCGCGCGCTGCGCCAGGCCTACCCGGCGACCCAGGTCATTGTCTGCGACGACGGCCTGCAGCACCTGGCACTGGCGCGCGATGTGGAGATCTGCGTATTCAACGACGAAGGCACGGGCAATGGCTTTTTGCTGCCCGCGGGCCCGCTGCGCGAGTCCTGGCCGCGCAAGGTCGACCTGGTGCTGCATGCCGGAGCCCGCCCGGCCGGCCCGGCGCCGGCGTTTGCGCTGCGGCGCCAGCTCGCGGCCCATGCGCACAACGCGCGGGGAGAGCGGGTGGCGCTTTCGGCGCTGCGCGGCCAGCCGCTGCACGCGCTGGCCGCCGTGGCGCGGCCCGCGGACTTCTTTGCGATGCTGCAGGCCCAGGGGCTGACGCTGGCGCGCACCGAGGCCCTGCCCGATCACTATAATTTTGAGAGCTGGAACGGTATGGACAGCGCCGCAAGCGCATTGGTCTGCACCGAAAAAGACGCTGTGAAGCTCTGGACGCGCCACCCCGAAGCCTGGGCCGTGCCGCTGGAAATCTCCATTGCCGAAGGATTTTTTTCCGCACTTGCGCTGGCACTCTCACTATCATCGAAGCACTGATCTTCACTTCCTACTGCCATGGACGCCAAATTCCTCGAACTGCTCGTCTGCCCCGTGACCAAGGGCCCCCTGACCTATGACCGCGAGCGCCAGGAACTGGTGTCGCGCAGCGCCCGCCTGGCCTATGCCGTGCGCGATGGCATGCCCATCCTGCTGGAAAACGAGGCACGCACGCTGACCGACGAGGAGCTCGAGGCGTGACTACCGCTGCGCAGACCCACGCGGCAGCCGCGCTGTTCACCAGCAGCGGCTTCACGGTGCTGATTCCGGCGCGCATGGCGTCGAGCCGCCTGCCGGACAAACCACTGGCCGACATTGCCGGCCTGCCGATGGTGGTGCGCGTGGCGCAGCGCGCCCTGCTCAGCCGGGCCACGCGGGTGGTGGTGGCCGCGGACGACGCGCGCATCGTCGACGCCTGCGAAGCCCATGGCGTGCAGGCCCTGCTCACGCGCACGGACCACGCCAGCGGCAGCGACCGCCTGGCCGAGGCCTGCGAGCAGCTGGGGCTCGATGGCAGCGATTGCGTGGTGAATGTCCAGGGCGACGAGCCGCTGATCGACCCGCAACTGATCGATGCGGTGGCGCAACTGCTCGCAGATGTGCCTGAAGCCAGCATGGCAACGGCCGCCCACCCCATCGAGCAGCTCGAAGACTGGCGCAATCCGAATGTGGTGAAGGTCGTCTGCGATGCACAGGGCCTGGCGCAATATTTCAGCCGCGCGCCCATCCCGTTTGCCCGCGACCACGTTGACGAGGCCTGGTGGAACAATCCCGCGGCGCTGGCCGGCCATGTGGGTTTCGCGCCGCTGCGCCATGTCGGCATCTACAGTTACCGCGCCGGTTTCTTGCGCCAGTTTCCGCAACTCGCCCCCGCCCCGACCGAAGCGCTGGAGGCGCTCGAGCAGCTGCGCGCGCTGTGGCACGGGCACCGCATCGCGGTGCATGTGACGCACGATGCGCCCGGTGCAGGTGTCGATACGCCAGCCGACCTCGAGCGCGTGCGCGCGCTGCTGGGGTGAGGCGGGGCGCGCGCCGGGGTCTTTAGCCCGCGCGTGCCCGCAGACTCTTTCCAGTCCAAACCGCTATTTTCTGAAATAACAGAAAATAGGAAAACTTCAAAGGACAAGGAAGCGCGCACCGGCAGATGAGACCGGCAGCGCGGCTGTCACGAAACCATCACGGTGTACGTCCCACAAGGGTGCACGCGTGCTATCCTTGCCGCGAAAAAACGCGACATGGAGCCGGCCGGCGCGCTGCCCGTCGGCTCCTTTCTTGCCCAAAAGAATTTCAACTCTCCGAGGATTTCCATGAAACTGATTTTGTTGGGCGCTCCCGGCGCCGGCAAAGGCACACAGGCTGCTTTCATCTGCCAGAAGTACGGCATCCCGCAGATTTCGACGGGCGACATGCTGCGCGCCGCCGTCAAGGCCGGCACGCCGCTGGGCCAGCAGGCCAAGGCCGTGATGGACGCGGGCCAGCTGGTCAGCGACGACATCATTATTGGCCTGGTCAAGGAACGCATCTTGCAGGACGACTGCGCGAACGGCTTCCTGTTCGACGGTTTTCCGCGCACCATCCCCCAGGCGGATGCGATGAAGGCCGCCGGCGTCAAGCTCGATTACGTGCTGGAAATCGACGTGCCCTTTGACGCCATCATCGAGCGCATGAGCGGACGCCGCTCGCACCCCGCTTCGGGCCGCACCTACCATGTCAAGTTCAACCCGCCCCAGGTGGCCGGCAAGGACGACGCCACGGGCGAGGACCTGGTGCAGCGCGAAGACGACAAGGAAGAAACGGTGCAAAAGCGCCTGCAGGTCTACAGCGACCAGACCCGTCCGCTGGTCGATTACTACCGTGAATGGGCGCAAAAGGATGCCGCCCAGGCACCCCGGTACCGCGCCATCAGCGGCATGGGCACCGTGGAAGAGATCACGGCCCGCGCCTTCGCCGCGCTCGAAAACTGATTTTCCTGCCCGGCGCTGCCTGCGGCGCCCGGCAAGATCCTTCCTTTCAGGCCGCGTCCTTGGGACCGCGGCCTGTTTGCGTTGTGAATAGGGTCTGCGTCAGGCCCGTGGCGCCAGCAGCGTCAGCTGCAGCTCGATGCGCGCCTTGAGCGGGGGCAGCTCGACGGGCCTGAACGCGCTTTGTAGCGGCACCTGGGCGCCACGCGGCGCCGCCACCACCTGCCCTTCACCGCAGCGGGTGCTGATCCAGACCGGCACGCCTGCGTCCACCGCGCGCTGCAGCGCCGGCTCCAGCGCCTGGTGCAGCGTGCCATTGCCGGTTGCCGCCACCACCAGGCCTTGAACGCCCTGGGCCAGCAGCGCATCGACAGCGCGGCCGTCGGCGCCCACATGGCTGCCGATGACCTCCACCCAGGGCCATGCAGCATGTTGCGACAGGCGCTGCAACAGACCGGCAAATGCCCCGCCTTGCGCATCGATGGACCCGGGTGGCTGCTGCCAGCGTACCCGCCCCTCCTCGACCCACCCCAGCGCCCCCTGCTCCGCCGATGAAAATGCATCCACCCGATAAGGGTGGAGCTTGCGCACGGCGCGCGCGCCGTGCACCTGTCCCGCGGCCACCACGAGCACGCCGCGGGCCTGCGCATCGACGGCGCAGGCCACGGCATCACGCAGGTTCTGCGGGCCATCGGCCAGCAGCGCCGTCGCGGGCCGCATCGCACAGGTCAGCACCACGGGCTTGCCCGGAGGCAACACCTGTTGCAGGAACCACGCGGTTTCTTCCAGGGTATCTGTGCCATGGGTGATGACCACTGCGCCCACCTCATCCCGGGCCAGCCAATGCGCGCAGCGGCGCGCAAGCGTGGTCCAGGTGGCGTGATCCATGTCTTTGCTGTCGAGCTGGGCCACCTGCTCGGTCAGCAGCTTGCCACCTGCCACCCGCGCAAGGTCGGGAACTGCGTGCAGCAATTGCTCCACGCCCAGCTGCGCCGCCGTATAGCCCACACCCTCCGAGGCATGCGCCGCAGTGCCCGCAATCGTGCCGCCTGTGGCCAATATCACCACACTATTTGTATTGCCCACTTGCGGCCCCTTGAAAACTGGTGAAAAATACAGTCACTGTATAAAAAAACATAGTGCTTTCAGCCCGCCGCTGACACCCCCTTAAGGAATGCCATGCTCGACCATCCCAAGCTCACACCGCGACAGCAGCAAATCCTGGACCTGATCCAGTCTGCCATCGAGCGCACCGGTGCGCCCCCGACGCGCGCCGAGATCGCCGGCACGCTGGGTTTTCGCTCCGCCAACGCCGCTGAAGAACACCTCAAGGCCCTGGCACGCAAAGGCGTGATTGAACTGGTGAGCGGCACCTCGCGCGGCATTCGCCTGCGCCATGAAACCGTGCGCAGCATCAACGCTGCACGCGGCGCAAGCTTCTCCTCGCCGCTGGCCGCAATGGCCTCGCTGGTGCTGCCCCTGGTCGGCCGCGTTGCCGCGGGCTCGCCCATCCTGGCGCAGGAACATATCGATCAAACCTATGCCGTCGAGCCCAGCCTGTTCCAGGCCAAGCCCGACTACCTGCTCAAGGTGCGCGGCATGTCGATGCGCGATGCCGGCATCATGGACGGCGACCTGCTGGCGGTACAAGCCAGCAAGGAAGCGCGAGACGGGCAGATTGTAGTCGCGCGCCTGGGCGACGAAGTCACAGTCAAGCGCCTGCGCCGCACGCGCACCGGCATTGAACTGCTGCCCGAGAACCCGGATTTCCCGATCATCCATGTTCAGCCTGGCGAACCCTTTGCCATTGAAGGCCTGGCCGTCGGCCTGATCCGAAACAGCCTGTTCATGTAACAGACAGGCGTTCCCCGCAGGGCCTCTGGCCCATGCATTGCACCCTCGGCCTTCCAAGGCTGAAGCACGGCTGCGCCCAAGTTCGGTTGCAGCTGTCCTAGTCACTTTGCTGGAGTTATCACATGCAATTCGCTTTGCAGGCCCTGCCTTTCTCGCGCCACGCCCAGAACGACACATTGTTCGCTTCGAACACGGCGCTGGACCTTCCGGCGCTGCCTATGCGCACCTTGTCCAAGCGCCACCCTCAGCGCCCGGCCCGCCTGCCCTTGCACAGCGGCGTGCGCATCCTGCGCAACGAAGGCCAGACCCAAGGCGGCCGGCTGCTGATGTCGGGCCGCATGGCGGATGTCTGCGCGGCGCTCAACCGGATGGAGTTCAGCGAATACGCTTGCGGGTAAGCTGGCCGAAAGGCTGAGCCTGCTGGCGTGAACCTGAAAGGTCCTCTTATGGGCATGGTTCAAACCATGCCTATCAGGAGCCCTTTCAGGTCGACTCCAGCCTGTCGTTCACACGAGGCTGTCCAACGGTGCCTTCACCAAGACCAGCGCTGTTTCGCCGAATCGTCCTAGGGCGCCACCGGCGGCAACGCAGCCGCCTTCTTCGTCGATTGCGCAGCCTTGGCCCGCTGGCGGTCCCGCTTTTCCTGCGCTTGGCGCTGCTTGACCTCATAGCGCTCACGCGCTTGCGCACGGTCATGGGCGTCGCTGGCCTGCTTGCGTGCCTGCTCGGCGGCATGGGCCTGCTGGCGCTGGTTCTGCGTCTGGGCGCGCTCGCGGGCGTGCTGCGCGCGCAGCGCCTGGGCATCGACCAGGTCCTGCGCCGTCGGGGCTGGCACAGGCCGCGCCTTCGGCTGTGGCGCCGCGCGCACCTTGCTCTCGACGCTGCTGGAGGCGGCCGGTGCCTGCTGCTTCTTCTCTTCCACCTTGCGCTCGATGTCACGCAGGTGCTCGGCCGATTTTTCGCGCCGCTCGGCGCTGTTGATGGCGCTTTCCTCGGCGCGCAAGGCGTTGTCGGCCAGGCGCGCGCGGGTGCGCGCCGCGCTCAGACAGTCCTCGACCGCAAAACGTCGGTAGCAACCGGTTTCCTCCTGGCTGCGCCGCTGCGCGATGGCCGCACGCTCGGTGGCGATACGGGCGCGCGTCGCGGCGCGCTCGGCCTGCACTGCGGCATGCTGGGCCTTGGCGCTGGCCGGCGCATCGGCGGCCGGTGGCTGCGCCTGGGCCAGGCCCAGCGGCAACGCCAATGCCAGTACGCCGGCACGCAGCCACAGCGCTGCAGCAGAGGAAAGGAAAGACAGGCAGTGCATGGGCATGGGCCTCAGGTCAGGCTGGTATCCACCAGACGGTGCTCAAGCGACAGAAATTCCTGCGACTGCATCTCGTTGAGGCGCGAGACGGTGCGCGGAAATTCATGCGCCAGCGGCCCTTCAGTGTAAAGCTGCTCGGGAAGCACCTGCGCTGACAGGATCAGCTTGACCCGGCGGTCGTACAGCACATCGATCAGCCAGGTGAAGCGGCGCGCGGGCGATGCCATGTTGACCGGCATGAAAGGCACATCCGACAGCAGCACCGTATGGAACTGGGTGGCGATCTCGAGATAGTCGTTTTGCGAGCGCGGGCCGCCGCACAGGGTCCTGAAGTCAAACCACACGACACCGCCGGCGCGCCGGCGCGCGCGGATTTCGCGCGCTTCGATATGCAGCACCGGGTCTTCGTCATGCACTTCCGCGAGGCGGGTGAAAGCTTCTTCCATGGCCGCATCGGCTTCGGCGCCCAGGGGCGTGTGATAGAGCTTGACCATCTCCAGCGTGCGCCGGCGATAGTCGGTGCCGTTGTCGACATTGACGATTTCCATGCGCTTGTTGAGCAGGTCGATCGCCGGCAGGATGCGGTCGCGGTGCAGGCCGTTGGGGTACAGGCCGTCGGGCGTGAAGTTCGAGGTCGTCACGAAGCCCACGCCGTTGTTGAACAGGGCCACCAGCAGCCGGTAGAGAATCATCGCGTCGGTGATGTCCGCGACATGAAACTCGTCGAAACAGATGAGCTTGTACTTCTTGGCGATGTTCGCGCCCAGCACATCGAGCGGGTCCTGCACGCCCTGCAGCGTGGCCAGCTCGCGGTGCACCTCGCGCATGAATTCATGGAAATGCAGGCGCACCTTGCGCTTGAGCGGCACGGCGTTGAAAAAGCACTCCATCAGAAAGCTCTTGCCGCGGCCCACACCGCCATACATGTAGACGCCCTTCGGAATCTCGGGGCGGTTGATCAGTTTCTTCAGCGCGTTCGAGCGCTTGCCCTTGTAGGCCGCCCATTCATCCGCGCAGCGCTGCAGGGCCTCGACGGCACGCAGCTGCGCAGGATCACTCTGAAAGCCTTTGGCAAGCAACTCGGCCTCATAGGCCTCACGGACAGACTGGGACATGCGGGCTCGGGGTGAAATGACAAAAGCCGAAAGCGCCTGCAGGGCAGGCACTTTCGGCGGATGCGGCGGTGCGATTACCGCCGCGCAGGAGCAGGCCGATCAGAAGTTCAGCGTGCGCTTGTCCACGGCCAGCGCCGCTTCCTTGGTCGACTCCGACAGCGAGGGATGCGCGTGGCAGATGCGCGCGATGTCTTCGCTCGAAGCCTTGAACTCCATCGCCACGACGGCTTCGGAGATCAGCTCGGAGACCATCGGGCCGACCATGTGCACGCCCAGGATCTCGTCGGTCTCGGCATCGGCCAGGAACTTGACCATGCCGGTCGTGTCGCCCAGTGCGCGCGCGCGGCCGTTGGCCAGGAACGGGAAGGTGCCGGCCTTGTACTTGACGCCGTCGGCCTTGAGCTGCTGCTCGGTGCGGCCGACCCAGGCGATCTCGGGGCTGGTGTAGATGACCCAGGGCAGCGTCGCGAAGTTCACGTGGCCATGCTGGCCGGCCATGCGCTCGGCCACGGCCACGCCCTCTTCCTCGGCCTTGTGCGCCAGCATCGGGCCGCGCACCACGTCACCCACCGCCCACACGCCGGGCAGGTTGGTCTTGCAGTCTTCGTCCACCACGATCGCGCCGCGCTCGTCGAGCGCCAGGCCCACGGCTTCGGCGTTCAGGCCGATGGTGTTGGCGGTGCGGCCGATCGACACGATCAGCTTGTCGACGGCCAGCGTCAGGGCTTCGCCCTTGGCGTTGGTGTAGGCCACAGTCACGCCCTTGTCGCTGACCTGGATGTCACCGACCTTGACGCCGGTTTCGATCTTCAGGCCCTGCTTGTCGAAAGCCTTCTTGGCTTCCTTGGCGATCTGCTCGTCCACGACGGGCAGGAACTTGTCCATGCCTTCGAGCACCGTGACGTCCGTGCCAAGGCGGCGCCAGACCGAGCCCATTTCCAGGCCGATCACGCCGGCGCCGATCAGGGCCAGCTTGGCGGGCGCAGCGCCCAGGGTCAGCGCGCCGTCGTTGGACAGCACGTTGACTTCGTCGAAAGGCACGCCGGGCAGCGCACGCGCGTTCGAGCCGGTGGCGATCACGACCTGCTTGGCCGTCAGCGTCTCTTCTTCCTTGCCGGCGACGCGGATTTCATAGCCGCCGTCAGCGGCCTTCACGAACGAGCCACGGCCGTGGAAGAACGTGACCTTGTTCTTCTTGAACAGATACAGGATGCCGTCGTTGTTCTGCTTCACGATCGCGTCCTTGCGGCCGATCATCTTGGCCACGTCCATCGCGACTTCGCCCGTCGAGATGCCATGGTCGGCAAAGTGCAGGCGGGCGTGCTCGAAATGCTCCGACGACTGCAGCAGCGCCTTGGACGGAATGCAGCCGACGTTGGTGCAGGTGCCGCCAGGTGCGGGGCCGCCCTTCTCATTCTTCCATTCGTCGATACAGGCGACGTTGAAGCCCAGCTGGGCGGCGCGGATCGCGGCGATGTAGCCGCCGGGGCCGGCGCCAATCACGATGACGTCAAATTGCTTGCTCATGTCTCGATACTCTCTCAATGCATTTGGGAAAAAACCCACCGCCGGGCGTTGCGCCGCTGATCGCGGGCTGCTGGGGGGTGGGTTTCAATAGGACAGTGGACCTGACCGCAGGGGGTTTACAGGTCGAACAGCAGGCGCGAAGGATCTTCCAGCGCGTCCTTCATGGCCACCAGGCCCAGCACGGCTTCGCGGCCGTCGATGATGCGGTGGTCATAGGACATGGCGAAGTAGTTCATCGGACGCACCACGACCTGGCCGTTTTCAACCACGGCGCGGTCCTTGGTCGCGTGCACGCCCAGAATGGCCGACTGGGGCGGGTTGATGATGGGGGTGGACATCATCGAGCCGAAGGTGCCGCCATTGGAGATGGAGAACGTACCGCCGGTCATGTCGTCCAGGCCCAGCTTGCCGTCCTTGGCCTTCTGGCCGAATTCGGCAATCTTCTTCTCGATCTCGGCAAAGCTCATCTGGTCGGCATTGCGCAGGATGGGCACCACCAGGCCGCGCGGCGAGCCGACGGCAATACCGATGTCGAAGTAGCCGTGGTAGACGATGTCGTTGCCGTCGACCGATGCATTGAGCACGGGGTACTTCTTCAGTGCGTGCACTGCCGCCTTGACGAAGAAGGACATGAAGCCCATCTTGACGCCGTGTTCCTTGGTGAAGTCGTCCTGGAACTTCTTGCGCATGGCCATCACGGGCGCCATGTTGACTTCGTTGAACGTCGTCAGGATGGCGTTGGTCGACTGCGACTGCAGCAGGCGCTCGGCCACGCGGGCACGCAGACGCGTCATCGGCACGCGCTGCTCTGGACGCTCGCCCAGGTCTTGCTTGCCCGAAGGTGCGGACACCTGGGGCAGCGCCTTGGTCGGCACGCCCGTGGGGATCACGGCAGCGGTGGACTGCACGCCACCCTTGATTGCGCCCAGGGCGTCGCCCTTGGTCACGCGGCCATCCTTGCCCGTGCCGGCCACATTGGCGGCCGACAGGTTGTTCTCGGCCAGCAGCTTGGCGGCGGCGGGCATGGCGACATCGCCCTTGTTGCCACCGGCAGCGGGTGCGGCGCCGGCAGCAGGCGCTGCAGCGGCAGGCGCTGCCGCGGGAGCGGCGGCGGCAGGAGCGGCAGCCGAGGCGCCGGCAACGGCTTCGGTATCGATCTTGGCGATCAGCTGCTCGGCGATGACGGTGGCACCATCGGCCTGCAGGATTTCGGTGATCACGCCAGCCGAAGGCGCAGGCACTTCGAGCACGACCTTGTCGGTTTCGATCTCGATCAGGATCTCATCGACCGCAACGGCTTCGCCGACCTTCTTCTTCCACGTCAGCATGGTGGCTTCGGCGATGGATTCGGACAGCTGGGGGACTTTGACTTCTACGATAGCCATGGTGTTTCTTTCAAAAGGTATTTGTACTGAACGAGGGGTCTCTTGGCCTTACTTGGTCAGGACAAAACCCTTGAGCTTGGTGAACGCGCCTTCGACCAGGGCCTTCTGCTGTTCCTGGTGCAGGTGCGAGTAACCCACGGCAGGCGAAGCGGAAGCGGCGCGGCCGGAGTAGCCCAGCTTCTGTCCGTCGAGCATGTTCTCGTGGATGTTGTGCTGGATGAAGAACCAGGCGCCCTGGTTTTGCGGCTCGTCCTGGCACCAGGCGATGTCGGTCGCCTGGGGGTACTTCTTGAGCTCGGCGGCAAAAGCCTTGTGCGGGAACGGATAGAGCTGCTCGACGCGGAGGATGGCCACGTCGTCTTGCTCGCGCTCAGCGCGCTTTTTCACCAGGTCGTAGTACACCTTGCCGGAGCAGGCAATGATGCGCTTGACCTTGGCCGCGTTGTTCACGATCGCCTGGTCTTGCTCGGGGATGACGGTCTGGAAGCAGCCGGTGGTGAACTCGGACAGCGGCGAGGTCGCGTCCTTGTTGCGCAGCAGCGACTTGGGGGTCATGATGATCAGCGGCTTGCGCAGGTTGCGCACCATCTGGCGACGCAGCACATGGAAGATCTGGCTGGCCGTGGTCGGCTGCACGATCTGCATGTTGGTGTCCGCAGCCAGCTGCATGAAGCGCTCCAGACGCGCCGAGCTGTGCTCGGGGCCCTGGCCTTCGTAGCCGTGGGGCAGCATCAGCGTCAGGCCGTTGATACGGCCCCACTTGACTTCACCCGAGGCGATGAACTGGTCGATGACGACCTGGGCACCGTTGGCGAAATCGCCGAACTGGGCTTCCCAGATGACCATGGTGCTGGGATCGTTCGACGCGTAGCCGTATTCGAAGCCAAGCACGGCCTCTTCCGACAGCAGGGAGTCGATCACGACAAACGGTGCCTGGTTCTCGGCCACGTTCTGCAATGGCACGTACGAGCCGGTGTCCCACTTCTCGCGCTTTTGGTCATGGATGACCGCATGGCGGTGCGTGAAGGTGCCGCGGCCGCAGTCTTCGCCCGACAGGCGCACGGGGTAGCCCGAAGCGACCAGCGAGGCGAAAGCCATGTGCTCGCCCATGCCCCAGTCGACGTTGACGTCGCCGCGGCCCATGGCTGCGCGGTCGTCATACACCTTCTTGACCAGCGCGTGCGGAGACACGGACTCGGGAATGGTCGTGATCTTCTCTGCCAGGCGCTTCCACTCGGTCATGGGAAGGGCAGTGTCGCCAGCGTCGGTCCAGGGCTTGCCCAGGAACGGGCTCCAGTCGACAGCGTACTGGCTCTTGAAGTTGGTGAGCACCGGGTCGGCCGTGTGCTTGCCTTCGTCAAGTGCCGCGCGGAAGGCCTTGGCCATGTCGTCGCCCAGCGTATCGCCCAGGCCTTGGGCCGCGAGCTTGTCGGCGTAGAGCTTGCGCGTGCCGGGGTGGGCCGCGATCTTCTTGTACATCAGCGGCTGGGT
>JBEVDH010000139.1:0-10120 GCA_040514115.1 Comamonas sp.
TACAAGCTCGGCGACACCATCGAAATCACGGAAAGCCGTCCTTTGTCCAAGACCAAGAACTGGGTTGCGACCCGTTTGGTGCAAAAGGCTGGCCTGCTCTAAAGCCTCTCAGGCCTTAGTGCTGCAAAGCTGATAAAAACGACCCACAATGTGGGTCGTTTTTTCATTTGGGGCTGCGCTTTCGTGCAGTCCATTTTTTGAGTCAACCGGAGCTTTTGATGATCAAAGTTGGAGATACCCTGCCCGCCGTCACGCTGACCGAGTACGTTGCCGTAGAAGGCAATGGCTGCAGCATCGGCCCGAGCCCTGTCAACGTGCAGGAAGCCGCAGCAGGCAAGACGGTGGCCATCGTTGCCGTGCCTGGCGCATTCACACCCACCTGCTCCGCCAAGCATCTGCCCGGCTATGTCGAGCAGGCCGACGCGCTCAAGGCCGCCGGCGTCGACGAAATCTGGTGCCTGTCGGTGAACGACGCGTTCGTGATGGGTGCCTGGGGCCGCGACCAGAACGTCGGCAGCAAGGTGCGCATGATCGGTGACGGCGACGCGGTTTTCGCCAAGGCCACGGGCCTGACGCTGGACCTCAATGGCAAGGGCCTGGGCCTGCGCAGCAACCGCTATTCGATGCTGGTCAAGGACGGCAAGGTCGTTCAACTGAACAATGAAGGCCCCGGCAAGTTCGAAGTCAGCGACGCTGCCACTTTACTCAAGCAAGTCAGCGCCTGATCGACGGTATCCGGGCCCGGGCGCGCATTTGCCGCGCCGGGAGTCAGGACTGTTGAAAGCGCCTGGCGCCGACCTTTGCACGCGCTCAGCCGAGCTCGACGGGAAGAGTGGGTGCCAGGCGTTTTTTCGCTGCGCAAAAGGATAGCCGTTCGTCCTTGGCTGTTCGACGAAGGGCAGCAACGTGCTTAGAACAGCTCGGCCTTGAGGTAGTGCGCTCCCGCCATGGGGTTGAAGTAGTACGGCGGAATGTCCTCGAAGCCCAGGTCTTTATAGAGCGCCCGGGCGGCTTCCATGTCGTCGAGGGTGTCGAGCAGCACGCGGTCGTAGCCGCTCTGGCGCGCCAGGTCCAGAATGGCCGCAGTGAGCTCCCGGCCCAGCCCGAAGCCGCGGAACGGGCGGCGCACATACAGACGCTTCATTTCGGCCGCATTGGCATAATCGCTGCCATCGAGCGGACGCAGGGCGCAGCAGCCGGCCAGCGTGCCGTCCACCCATGCCAGCAGCAGTTGCCCGCGCGGCGGCGCATAGGCGCCGGGCAGGTCGGCCAGTTCAGCCGCGAAATTCTGAAATTCCAGGTCAATGCCCGTGCTCTGAGCGTACTCCTCAAGGATCTGGCGCACGGCATCCAGATCTTGCGGGAAGGTTGCTGGCAGCAGGGCCACAGAAAGCTTGTCCACGGGCGAAGCGCAAAAACAACGGAACCTGCAGTGTAGCGGCATGTGCCTGGCCCAGTGAAAGTCTCAGTTGTTGCCCAGGAGACCAATACCCCAGGAAAGAGCCGCGCAGGCCAGCGCGATGGCCAGTGCCAGCAGGCGCTCGCGCGTGCCATCCGCGGCGCAGGGCAGGGGCGCGGGCAGCTCGAGGTCCCCGGTGAGCATGGTGCGCACCAGGGGGCGGCGGCGCAGCAACGCGTAGTAGGCAATAGCCAGCAGATGCAGGCCCAGCAGAGCAAGCAGCAGATACTGGCCAAACTCGGCATGCCAGCGCGTGGCGGCAGAGGCCGTGTCCGCGTCAACCCGGCTGCTCAGTGGCCCGGCAAAGAAGATCGCGTCGTCGCTCAGCAGCCCGGTCCCCACCTGGGCCAGCAGCACGGCCAGCATGGCGTAAACCGACAGCGCACCCAGCGGGCTGTGGCCGGCGTGGTGGGCCAGCGGGCTCCTGCCGCGCAGATAGATCAGCAGATCCCGCGGTGTATAAATGAACGCGCCAAACCGCGACCAGCGTCCACCCACAACGCCCCAGACCAGGCGAAACAGCAGCAGCGCAAGTACTACGTGGCCGAGTCGCAGGTGCCACAGCATGGCGTTGCCGCCGATCTTGGCCGTCACGATCATGGCCACGGTGCTGGCCGCCAGAGCCCAATGGAACAGACGGGTCGGGAGATCCCAGATGCGGACGGTGTGGTGCATGGGAATCGGGTTGTGGTGAAGATCGTGGTTGGTGCCATGCGGCCGGCATTGTCTACCCAGCGTAGTGTTGGCATCACCGGGCATGGGGGGCGGGTTTTCGATAGGCTAGGGGTATGGGTCGACGAAGCGGGGCTGGGGAGATAATTTTGCGTTGACACAGTGGTCAATCCACGACATCCATGGGAGGGCACCCGATGAAAGCCATCTGCTTGCTGGCCGCTGCAGCCTGTACTGCCTGCCTGAGCCTGCCTGCCGCGGCGCAGTTCGCGAAAAAGGACGATGCGATTGGCTACCGCCAGTCAGCGCTCAAGGTGATGGGCACCCATTTCGGGCGGCTGGGCGCGATGGCCAAGGGCGATGTGCCCTTCGATGCCAGGGCCGCGCAGGAAAACGCGGACATCGTGCTGTTCATGTCCCGCTTGCCCTGGGCGGGCTTTGGCCCCGGCACCGAGGGCGGCAAGGCCAAGGCCACTGTCTGGTCAGAAAATGCCAAGTTCCGCGAGCATGCGGACAAGATGCAAGCGCAAGCCGCCAAGCTTGCGGCGGCGTCGAAGCAGGGCGATCTGGCCAGCCTCAAAGCCGCGTTTGGGGCCACGGCAGGCAGTTGCAAGGCCTGCCACGACAGTTTCCGCAACCGGTGAGCGTCGCCAACACCGCTGCAATGAAAAACGCCCGCGGCCGGAGCCAGCGGGCGTTTCTTCATCGGGTAAGCAGCTCAGGCTTCGGCCAGCAGCTTCTCTATCAACTGGTGCAGTTCGGCAAAGTCGGGAGCGCCCACATAGCGCTTGACGATCTCGCCGCGCTTGTTGACGATGAAAGTCGAGGGCGTGAGCTGCACATCGCCCCATTGCTTGGCCACCATGCCGGTATTGTCGATGGCGACCTTGAACGGCAGCTGGCGGCTTTGCGCGAAGTTGACCACATAGCTCGGTGGATCGTAGCTCATCGCCACGGCCACCGTCTCGAAGCCCCGTGCCTGGTACTTCTTGTAGGTGGCGACGATCTCGGGCATTTCAGCCACGCAGGTCGTGCAGCTCGTGGCCCAGAAATTGACCAGCGTGACCTTGCCGCGCAGGTCGGCGGTGGTTTTCTGGCTGCCATCAAGCAGCACGAAGGTCGACTCCGGCGCCGGGCTGGTGCCGGCATTCAGGTAGATGAAGCCACCGATGCCAGCGACGGCGGCAAGCGCCACGCCTGCTATCCATTTGTTGAGTGCCATCTGTCGATTGTGCCCAAAGCAGCCGCGAATCCAGCAGTCTGGGGTTATGCGTGCTCCCCGCGCGCGCAAGTTCATGCCTGTGCGGCCGTTTTGTCGGCGCTTGAACCTGAAGATAGGGTGCAGCCTGTTCCCTGGTTTGTCCGGTACCTACGGAGCTCGCGCGATAATGCCCGGGATGAACACGCGCATTCTTCTTGTCACCCATGCCCCGTTGGCGCAGGCGTTGCGGGCCTGTGCACTGCATGTGTTTGCCGACAGCGCCGCCGATGTGCTGGCGCTCGATATCGAAGCTACTGAAAGCCCTGAAGTTTCGCTGGCGCGCGCGCGCGAGCTGCTTGGCGACAGCGACGCGCCCGTATTGGTACTGACCGATGTATTTGGCGCGACGCCCTGCAACGTGGCCCAGCGCCTGGTTGCGGGGCGCGCGGCGCAGCTGGTGGTGGGCGTGAACCTGCCGATGCTGTTGCGCGCCATAGGCTACCGCCATGAAACGCTCGAGGCCGTGGCGGCCCGGGCAGTGGTGGGTGGCTCCCAAGGGGTGATGGCCGTGGGCGCCTCTCCGTTGCAGAACCAGAACTTCCGTTCCATTCATGATCAAGAACACCATCACCATCAGCAATAAGCTCGGCCTGCATGCACGGGCATCGGCCAAGCTCACCAAACTCGCGGGGAGCTATCCCTGCGAAGTCTGGATGACCAAGGGGGAGCGGCGCGTCAATGCCAAGAGCATCATGGGGGTGATGATGCTGGCGGCGGGCATCGGCTCGCAGGTGGAGCTGGAAACCGCGGGCGAACGCGAGCAGGAGGCAATGGACGTGCTGCAGGCATTGATCAACGACAAGTTTGGCGAAGGACAGTGATAAGAAGCACCTCCTACGCGGGCGGCCCTTGTTCGGTGTCCTGTGTTGGGCCGCGCCAGTTTCAGCGGCTGTGGTATGGGCAGGCGCCCTGAATATTCGAATGGCTCGCCACGACGGTGGCCGGTCATGATTGACTGAAGGACAGTCCGGATGACGTTTGCAATTCACGGCCTGGCCGTCTCCCGCGGCATTGCCATCGGGCGGGCGGTGCTGGTGAGCTCGAGCCGCATCGAGGTGCAGCACTATTTCATTGCCGCCACCGAAGTGCAGGCGGAAATCGCGCGCGCGCGCACGGCGCGACATGCGGTCATCGAGGAACTGCAGCGGCTGCAGACGGAGATGCCGCATGATGCGCCCGCCGAGCTTGACGCGTTGCTGGATGTGCATCTGATGCTGCTGCAGGACGAGTCGCTGGTCCATGGCGTCGAGCAGTGGATCCGCGAGCGCCTGTACAACGCGGAGTGGGCGTTGACTACCCAGCTCGAGGCGATATCGCGCCAGTTCGACGAGATGGAGGACGATTACCTGCGCGAGCGCAAGGCCGATCTCGAGCAGGTGGTGGATCGCATCCTGCGCCATCTCAAGGGCGTGGCCGGGCCGGTGCCGCCGGCGCGCCCCGGGGCCACGCCCGAATGGCCGCTGATTCTCGTGGCGCAGGATCTCGCGCCGGCCGACATGCTGCATTTCAAGACCAGCGTGTTTGCGGGCTTCGTGACGGCCGTGGGCGGCAGGACCTCGCACACGGCCATTGTTGCGCGCAGCATGGACATTCCGGCCGTGGTGGGCGCGCGCGCCGCGGGCCAGCTGGTGCGGCCCGATGACTGGATGATCATCGATGGCAATGCCGGCGTGGTGATTGTCGATCCCTCGCCGGCGATCCTGGCCGAATATGAAGGCCGCCAGCGCGAGACCGCACTCGAGCGCGAGAGCCTGGCGCTGCTGCGGCATACGCCCGCGGTGACGCTGGATGGGGAACTGATCGAGCTGCTGGCAAATATCGAGCAGCCCGGCGACGGCCCGGCCGCGCTGCGTGCAGGAGCGCAGGGCGTGGGGCTGTTTCGCAGCGAGTTCCTGTTCATGGGGCGCGATGGCCCGCTGCCTGGCGAGGAAGAGCAGTACCTGGCCTATCGGCAGGCCGTGGAGGGCATGCAGGGCCGGCCCGTGACCATCCGCACCATCGATGTGGGCGCGGACAAGCCGCTGGACCGCGCGCAGGCGCGGGAATACTCGCTCAACCCGGCGCTGGGGCTGCGGGCGATCCGCTGGAGCCTGGCCGATCCCAGCATGTTCCGCACCCAGCTGCGCGCCGTGCTGCGTGCCGCGGTGCACGGGCCCGTGAACCTGCTGTTCCCGATGCTGGCGCACCAGCGCGAAATCGAGCAGACCCTGGCCCAGGTGGAACTGGCCCGCGCCGAGCTCGATGCGCGCGGCATGGCCCGGGGGGCGGTACAGCTGGGCGCGATGATCGAGATTCCGGCCGCGGCGCTGATGGTGCGCATGTTCCTGCGTTACTTCGATTACCTGTCGATCGGCACGAACGACCTGATCCAGTACACGCTGGCCATCGACCGCGCCGACGAGGCCGTGGCACATCTGTACGACCCGCTGCATCCAGCCGTGCTGCGCTTGGTGGCCAATGTCATTGCCGAGGGCAAGCGCCAGGGAAAAAGCATCTGCGTCTGCGGCGAGGTGGCTGGCGACGTGGCCATGACGCGCTTGCTGCTGGGCCTGGGCCTGCGCAGTTTCTCCATGCATCCGGCGCAGATCCTGGCCGTGAAGCAGGAAATATTGCGCGCCGATACCGCGCAGCTGGGCGCCTGGGCGCGGCAGGTGGTGCTGGCGGACGACCCCGCAGCGCTGCTGGCCGCCGGCCCCTGAAGAGCAGCCGCGCAATTACTTTTTAAAATAGTTGCGAGTGCTTCTCATTTCCAGGTTATGATTCATCCACTGACGCAGCACATATCCTGGTGGGAACAGTGCTCCGACAGTTTCAGTTTCATCGTGGGGCGACTCGTGGGCCTGTTAAGCCCTCAGTCGTTTTTTGCCAGCCAGCGGCTCGCCGGTTAGCCAGGCATTTTTTGATGAAGCCAACGAACAAAGCCTTCCATTGGAAGGCTTTGCTGTTTCTGGCGCAGGCGCGCCGCACCAGCGCCCGCTTTCACTCCACGCGTATCCGCGACGACTGCACCACCTTCTTCCATTTGGCGACTTCGCCCTTGAAAAAGGCGTCGAATGCCTCTGGCGTGGTCTGAACCGGCTCGGCGCCGAGCTGCAGCAGCTTTTCGGCGACCTGGGGGTCTTGCAGTGCCTCGTTGACGGCGCCATTGAGCCGGGCAACGATTTCCGGGGACACGCCTTGCGGCGCGAACAGGCCAAACCAGGCGGTGGCGTCGAACCCGGCGACACCGCTTTCGTGCAGCGTGGGAATGTCCGGTGCCACGCGGGAGCGCTTTTGCGTGCTCACGCCAAGAGCGCGCAGCTTTCCGGCCTTGACCAGCGGCAGGGTGGTGATGATGTTGTCGAAGGTCAGTGGCACCTGGTTGCCAAGCACATCGTTCATCGCGGGGGCCGCGCCCTTGTAGGGGATATGACGCAGCGGGACATGGGCCGTGCTGGCCAGCAGTTCCGTGAAAAGGTGGGAGCCCGAGCCATTGCCGGCCGTGGCGTAGTTGATGGTGTCGGGTTCGCCGGCCTTGCGGGCCGCATCCAGCAGTTCGGCCACGGTCTTGTAGGGCGACTGCGGGTTGACGACCAGCAGGAACGGCGTGGAGGAGATCATGCCGATGGCGCGCAGGTCCTTGACCGGGTCATAGCTCATCTTCGGATAGAGGCTGGGGTTGACCGACAGCGAAATGGTTCCCAGCAGCAGCGTGTAGCCGTCGGGCGGCGCTTTCGCCACCGCGTCCGCGCCCAGATTGCCGGCGCTGCCCGGGCGGTTTTCCACCACGACGGGCTGGCCCAGCCGCTGCGCCAGCTTGTGGCCGACGATGCGTGCCGCGACATCGGACGCGCCCCCGGCGGGATAGCCGACAACGAGCTTGACGGGCCGTTGCGGGTAAGACGGTGCCTGTGCCCAGGCGGCTGCGCCGGCCCAGGCCAGACCCGCGAGCAGCAACGCGCGCCGGATCGGCAGGGACCAGGGGGATGGGCGAGAGAGGTGGGAACGCGGTGCACGCATGGCAGACCTTTGGAAAAAGAAAAGCGGGAACAAGACGCCGCCCCAGGCGAGGGCCGGCGTCTATGTCAGCAGCCGGGCAAACCGGGCGCTGCTAGAGCGCACGCGCGTGCCGCGCCGCATGGACGCCGGCAAGCCGCCCGAACACCGCACCCGAAGTCAGGCCAGCGCCGCCCGGGTACTTGTTGTAGTAGAGGCCGCCGACCATCTCGCCCGCTGCGTACAGGCCGGGCATGGTACGTCCTTCCTCGTCAAGCACTTCGGCCTGGGGCGTGATGGACAAGCCCGCGTAGGTGCAGGTGATGCCGCAGCCGACCTCGAAGGCCACGAACGGGCCCTGTTCGAGCGGCAATGCCCAATGGGTCTTGTCGATGGCCAGGCCGCGCGTGCCGCGGCCATCGAGCGCCGCCGGGTTGAAGGGCACGCTGCGGTCGACGGCGGCATTGAAGTCGCGCAGCGTGCCCAGCAGCCGTTGCTTGTCGACGCCTTCGAACTGCTCGACCAGGCCTTCGAGCGTGTCCGACTGGTAGCGCGTCGCGTGGCGCACGCGGTATTCGTCGGGCAGCAGGGCGGCGCCCTGGGCCTCGAAAATCTGCCAGCCGCGGCTGCCTGGTTGTTTGAGCAGCGCCGCCCCCATGCGCGAATAGGTGTAATTGCGGAAGTTCTCGCCTTCGTTGACGAAGCGCTCGCCGAGGGTGTTGACCACCACGCCCAGGTTGAAATAGTTCTTCTGCTGGTTGAGCAGCGCCGGGTCACCGAATTCGGGCGCGTTGGCGTCGTAGAACACGCTGTGGCAACCCGTCCAGTGGCCGGTGGCGCGCGCGCCCTGGTTCAGCGCGGCCTGGATGGCCAGCCCGGTGTTGTAGCGCGAGCCGCGCACCTTGGCGAGATCCCAGTTCGTGCCCAGGTAGCGCGCGCGCCATTCGGCGTTGGCGTGATAGCCGCCGGCGGCTAGCACCACGGCACCGGCGCGCAAGGTGCGCACCTGGCCGTCGTGCACCGCGACCACGCCACGGATCGCGCCATTCTCGACCAGCAGCTCGGTCATCTTGTGGTCGTAGGCCACGCGCACGCCCTGGCGCTGCGCCCGCGTGAACAAGGCGTCCACCAGACCGGCGCCGCCGCCCGACACCTCGATCGTCAGCCCGCCCCAGAACCGGTGCTTGCCGTCGACCAGGAACGACTGGCGCCCATGGATCGGGATGAAGCGCACGCCCTGGCTGCGCATCCATTGCAGCGTCTCGAAACTACTGTTCACCAGCACTTCGACGAGGTCGGCATCGGCGCGCATGCCGCTCATCTCGATCAGGTCGTCGAAATACTGGGACGCGGGATAGGCGCCGAAATCCGACTGCTCCAGCTCTTGCGGCGAAAGGTCCGCGACCAGGCGGGAGATGTCTTGCGCACCGTCATAGGCGACGCGGAAAGCGCCGCCCGTATAGGCCGAGTTGCCGCCGCGCGCGCTTTCGGGCGCGCGTTCGAGCACCATCACGCGGGCGCCCTGTTCGGCGGCCGCCAGTGCGGCGCAGAGCGCGGCATTGCCGGCCCCGACCACCAGGACATCCACGGGGTCCCCGGCATCCTGCTGCACGGCGCCGCTCATGCCCGGCCCCGCAGGCAGGAGCTGGCAATGGCAGGGAAGAAGGGGGATTTCGCGGCGTGGGGCAATGCCATGGATGCATCCTTGTGGTGGCAAATGGGTATGGCCTGCAGTCTAGGAGCGGCGCTTTTCGCCGGATAGCCATCTGCGGCGAAAGCTCCATTCGGAGATGCCGAATCGGCGGGCCGCCTGGGCCGAAAGGAATATTCGCCGGAGCGGTCTTGGCCGGTGCACGGCAGGCAAGCACACTGCGCGCAGACCCCCCACTCTTTGATTGCACCCATGAACGTTCTGGTTCTTCTGGCGGGCATCGCGGACCCCAAGTGGCCGCTGCCCACAAGTCTTGCGGCAGGCACGCTGGACACCCACCGGGCGAGCTATCCATTGCTGAGTCCCTTCGACGAAGCCGCGCTGGAGCTTGCGCTGAAACTGCGCGATGCCGACCCCGCGCTGCGCATCAGCGCCCTGGTGGCCGCGGCGTCCGCCCAGGACCCGCTGCTGCGGCATGTGGCCAGTTTCCGGATCGATCAACTGAGCGCGTTCGACGGCGCGTGCTGGCCGGCGTGGAACAGCGCGGCCCTGGCGTCGGCCCTGGCGGCCCAGGTGCGCTCGACCGGGCCGGCGCCGGATCTGGTGCTGATCGGGCGGGAGTTCGGCGACCTGGACGACGGCAGCCTGGCGCCGGCCCTGGCCAGTGCGCTGGGCTGCGCATTCTCCGCGCTGGTGCTGGAAGTGGCCGCGGTGGACGGCGGTGTGGATTTGCTGCGCCAGCAGGGAGCCGTGCAGGAGCGCCTGCGCCAGCCACTGCCGGTGGTGGCGGGGATCACCAATCACGCACGCAACCGCCTGCGCCATCCACTGCTCAAGAACGTGATGGCGGCGAAGAAGATGGCATTCGCGCTGATCGCGCTGCCCGAGACCGCGCCGGCGCCGGCGTTGCTGCTGACCGGCGCGCACCCGGTGGCCGCGCCGCAGCGCACCACCGCCTGCCGCATGCTGGACGGCGACGCTGCCGCCCAGGCCCGCGCGCTCGCCACCTTGCTTTTGGCCTCTGGAGAACCCGCATGACGACTTCCCGACGTATCGCCGTATTGCTGCCTCCGGCCGAGCCCGGCGACTCTTTCGACCATCT
>JBEVDH010000165.1:0-5796 GCA_040514115.1 Comamonas sp.
CAGGATGCCCAGCGCCGGGTCCAACCCCCAGACCTTGATCGCCTGCGCCGTCACGTAGCCCGCGGCGCCAAAGAACATCGCATGGCCAAAGGACAGCAGGCCGCAGTAGCTGACCAGCAAATTGAGCGCGGCCGCGAGCAGCGCAAAGCACATGACCTCGATCAGGAACTGCGGGTAGAGCACGAAGGGTGCGGCCAGCAGCAGCGCGAGGGACAGGGCCAGCAGCAGCCGCACGGTGCCTGGAGAGAAATGTTTCATCGGGCCTCCTGGCCAAACAGGCCGTTGGGACGGATTGCCAGCGTGATGATCATCACGATGAAGATGACGACGCCCGCGGCGTCCGGGTAGATCAGCTTGGTGAGGCCTTCGACTACCCCCAAGCCGAAGCCGGTGATGATCGAGCCGATGATCGAGCCCATGCCGCCAATGACCACCACCGCGAACACCACCACGATCAGGCTGTTGCCCATCAGCGGGTTGACCTGGTAGATGGGCGCGGCCATCGCCCCGCTCAGCCCCGCCAGGCCCACGCCCAGGCCGTAGGTCAGCATCAGCATGCGCGGCACGTTGATGCCGAAGGTGCGCACCAGCGCCGCGTTCTCGTTGGCCGCGCGCAGGTAGGCGCCGAGCTTGGTGCGCTCGATCACCAGCCAGGTGCCCAGGCACAGCACCAGCGAGGCGGCGATCACCCAGACCCGGTAGGCCGGGATATAGCTCACGCCGATATCGAAGCCGCCGGCGATCGGGTTGGGATAGGGCTGGCCCGTGGCGCCGAACTTCCAGCGAAACGCGCCTTCCATCAGCATCGCCAGCCCGAAGGTCAAAAGCAATGCATAGACATGGTCGACGCGGTACAGGCGCCGCAGCATCAGCCGCTCGATCACCAGCCCGAAGCCGCCGACGATCACCGGTGTGATGACCAGCGCATACCAGTAGCTGATGCCAAAGTACTCGAGCAGGCCCCAGGCGACGAATGCGCCCAGCATGTACTGCGCGCCATGCGCGAAGTTCACCACATGCAGCAGCCCGAAAATGATCGCCAGCCCCAGGCTCATCAGCGCATAGAACGAGCCGTTGATCAGCCCGATGACCAGCTGGCCGACCAGGGCCGACGTCGGTATGCCAAAAATCTCATCCATGGTGAACTCCCGAAAGGGGCGCCGCGCGGCGCGCGAAAGTGGAAGGTGTGCGCTTCATAGTCCCAGCAGCCCCTCGATGCGTGCCCGGTCGCGGGCGATGTCGTCGCGGTGGAAGTGGTCGACCACCACGCCCTCGTCGATCACATAGAAGCGGTCCGCGACCTTCGAGGCAAAGCGGAAGTTCTGCTCGACCATCAGCACCGTGAAGCCGCGCTGCTTGAGGATGCCGATGGTCTGGCCGATCTTCGAGACGATCACGGGCGCCAGCCCCTCGGTGCATTCGTCGAGCAGCAGGAACTTCGCGCCGGTGCGCAGGATGCGCGCAATCGCCAGCATCTGCTGCTCGCCGCCGGAGAGCTTGGTGCCCTGGCTGTGGCGGCGCTCCTTGAGATTCGGAAACAGCGTGTAGATTTCTTCCACGCTCAGGCCCCCGGGGCGCAGCACCGGCGGCAGCAGCAGGTTCTCCTGCGTGCTCAGGCTCGAGAAGATGCCGCGCTCCTCGGGGCAATACGCCACGCCCAGCCGCGCGATCGCCTCGGGCAGCATGGCGATGGTCTGCTGGCCGTTGATCTCGATGCTGCCGCGGCGCTTTTCCAGCAGACCCACGACCGCGCGCAGCGTCGTGGTCTTGCCCGCGCCGTTGCGCCCGAGCAGGCACACCACCTCGCCCTGGCGCACTTCGAGGTCGATGCCGTGCAAGGCCAGGTTCTCGCCATAGTGGCCGACCAGCCCCTTGACCGACAGGCACAGCGGCGCGTTGTTGGCTTCAGTCATTGGCGCCTCCCACATAGGCTTCGATCACCGCCGGGTCGCGCGAGACCTCGTCATAGCTGCCTTCGGCCAGGATCTGGCCCGACTGCAGCACCGTGACGCGGTCGCAGAGCTCGGCAATGACCTTCATGTTGTGCTCGACCATCAGGATGGTGCGGCCCTTGGCGACATTGCGGATGATCTCCATCACCGGCCCGATGTCCTCGTGGCCCAGGCCCGCCATCGGCTCGTCCAGCAGGATCATCTCCGGCTCCAGCGCGATCGTCGTGGCGAGCTCCAGCACGCGCTTGCGGCCGTAGGGCAGCTCCACCGCGGGCGTATGCACCCAGCGCGTCAGGCCGACCAGCTCGATGAGCTCGAGCGCGCGCGCGTCCAGCACCTTGAGCGCGCTGTCGCGGCGCCAGAACGCCCAGGTCATGCCGGCCTTGCGCTGCAGCGCCACGCGCACGTTCTCCAGCACCGTCATCTGGCCGAACACCGCCGAGATCTGGAACGAGCGCACCAGGCCCATCGACGACACCGTGGCCGGGTCGCTGGCCGAGATGTCCTTGCCATTGAATTGGATGCTTCCCGTGGTCGAGCGCAGGAAGGTGCTCAGCAGATTGAAGCAGGTCGTCTTGCCCGCGCCGTTCGGGCCGATCAGCGCGTGGATGCTGTGGCGGCGCACGCGCAGGTTCACGTCCTTGACGGCATAGAAGCCGCGAAACTGCTTGCTCAGGCCGGTGGCCTCGAGAATGTAGGACTCCATGGCAGCGCCTTCAGAGCATCGCGTGCGTCACGCCGCCATCGACCAGGATCGAGGTGCCCGTGACCCAGCTGCTGTCGCACGAGGCCAGGAACATCGCGGCGTTGGCGATGTCCTCCACCTCCCCGAGCCGGCGCAGCGGCGTGCGCGCGATGCGCACCGCGATCTTGTCGGCGTCCACATTGCCCTTCATGCCTTCGGTCGGCACCGAGCCCGGGCAGACCGCATTGACGCGGATGCCGCGCGGCCCCAGGTCCACCGCCGAGGAGCGCGTCAGGCCCAGCACGCCGGCCTTGACGCCGCCATAGACCATGGCTTCGGGCACACCGAGAAACGCCGCGGCCGAGGCGATATTGATGATGCTGCCGCCCTGCTCCATCGCCTCCGAGCCGACCTGGATGCCCCAGACCACCGAGTTGAAGCCCGTGCCGACCATGCGCGTGAGCATTTCCGGCGTGATCGCGGAGATCGCGCCATAGCGCACCCAGATCGCATTGTTGACCAGGATGTCGAAGCGGCCGTGCGCCTGCTTCATTGCCTGCACCGCGTCGACAAAGGTCTCGCGCTCGGCGACGTTGCCGCCAAAGGCCATCGCCTGGCCGCCCTGGGCGCGGATTTCCTCGGCCGCCGCCTGGGCCAGGTCTTCGCGCAGATCGAGCACGCCGACCACGGCGCCGGCCTCGGCCATCGCGTTGGCTATTGCCCGGCCGATGCCGCGCGCGCCGCCTGTGACCAGGGCCACCTTGCCCTCGAGTTTCTTGTTCATGGCTGTCTCCTTCATTGTTTTGAATCGGCAAAGCGCACTTCGCGCAGCCCGCGCACGCCCGTGCCATGCACCGCGAACAGCGCGCCCGCATCGGGGTGGTCGTCCTTGAGGGCGTTGCCGCTGTCGCTGATGCTGGTCACATAGAGAATGTCGAGATCGGGGCCGCCAAAGCTCGGGCAGGTCACATGGCGCACCGGCATGTCGATCAGGCGCTCGAGCTGACCGTCCGCTGTGAAGCGTGCCAGCTGCCCGGTTTCCACCAGCGCGGTCCAGAGGCACCCTTCGCTGTCGACGGTCGCGCCATCGGCGGCCGAGTTCAGCGCTGCGGTATCCACCCAGACCGTGGGCGCCTGAACCTGTCCCGTCGCGAGGTCGTAGGGGTAGCGCATGATCTTGCGTGTGCGGCTGTCGGTGTAATAGAGCCACTGCCCCTCGGGGCTGAAGCAGATGGCGTTGGAGATCGCAAAGCCTGTGTCCAGCACCTGCACGCGGGCGTTCGCATCCACCTGGTAGAGCACTGCCAGCGGCTCGTTGCGGCCCATCACCAGCGAGCCGGCGACAAAGCGCCCGGCGCGGTCGGTGCGGCCGTCGTTGAGGCGGATGCGCTCGGCGGCATGGGTGACTTCAGCCAGCGCCGTGAGTTCGCCCGAAGCCAGGTCGAGATAGCTGAAGCCATGGGCCAGCGCCACCAGCAGCCGGCCGCTTTCGCACAGCGCGATCGAGCCAATGGCGCTGGGCAGCGCCCATTCGCGGCAGGCCCCGCTGGCGGGCACGAGGCGGCGTACCAGCTGCGCGTGCGCGTCGATCCAATACAGGGCCTGGGCCTGGTCGTCCCAGAGCGGGCATTCGCCCAGCTGGTCACGCGTGGCGGTGACGATGTCGATACGGGTCATGGCAATACCTGGGAAGCAATGAACACCGCCCCGGCGCGCAGGCCGGGGCGCACCGGCTTATTTCTTGACGAAGTCGCAGCCGCCATCGGCCAGCGCACGGAAGACCTTGTCGCCGGGAATTTCCTCGCCGACCTTGTAGAGGTCGTCCTTGCCCTTGGATTCGGCCGGTGTCTTGACCTGGATCGCATAGGTCGGGCGGATCAGCTGGCCGTCCTCGCGGATCATCGCGTTCTTCATCGAGAAGTCGTTGACCGGCGTGGCCTTCATCTTGGCCATCACCGCCACGCCCTCGTCCGTGCCCGCGGCCTGCACCGCCTTGAGGTAGTGCAGCGTCGCGCTGTAGGCGCCCGCATGGATATAGGTCGGCACCACGCCGTTGTTCTTGGCCATGAAGCGCTTGGCCCAGGCGCGCGACTCGTCGTTGCGGTCCCAGTAATATGGCGCGGTGATTTGCAGGCCCTGGGCCACGTCCAGGCCCATGGCCGAGACGCTGTTGATGGTCATGCCGAACACGCCGACCTTCTGGCCGTTGCGCGCCAGCTTGTATTCCGCGGCCTGCTTGAGCGCATTCGTCAGGTCCAGGCCGGCGTTGAGCACGACGATGGCCTGGGCCTTGCTGGCCTGGGCCTGCAGCAGATACGACGAATAGTCGGACGCGCCCAGAGGATGGCGCACCGAGCCCACCACCTTGCCGCCGCCGGCTTCGATGAACTTGGTCGCATCGGCCTGCATCGCGGCGCCGAAAGCGTAGTCGACGGTGATGAAGAAGAACGATTTGACGCCCTGCTTGAGCAGCGCCGTCACGCCGGCGTTGGCCAGCTGGTAGGTGTCGACAATGAACTGCACCGTCATCGGCGAGCACATCTTGCCCGTGAGGTCGGAAGAGACCGTGCCGGCCACCAGATACGGCTTCTTCTTCTCCTTCATCATGCTCGACACGCCAAACGCAATCGACGAGGCCGAGCCGCCGACAATGGTGTCGAACTTGTCGTTCTCTATCCACTGGCGCGCCATGTTGATGCCCACATTGGGCTTGTTCTGGTCGTCGGCCACGGTGACTTCGATCGGCTTGCCCAGCACCTTGCCGCCGAAGTCCTCCACCGCCATGCGCACCGCCAGCGACGAGCCCGGCCCGCCATTGCCCGAATAGGTGCCGGTCTGGTCGGCCATCACGCCTATGCGCACCACGTCGTCGCTGATCTGCGCCTGCGCGGGCAGCGCGGCAAGCAAGGCGCTGCCGGCGAGCACGGCCAGCGCGGACATACGGGGAATCGAAGGGAAAGCGTTCATGTCTGTCTCCTGGTAGTTATGGAATGCGCAACACACTGACTGTCTAGAAACTACAGACCCGTTCGTCCTGAGCTTGTCGAAGGACGTTCATGGTTCGACCGGGCCGCGCAGGCAGGCTCACCACGAACGGTTTGTGAGGCCTGCTCAGGCGGGGTCGGTGCTGAGGCGATGCCCCTTGAATTGCTCGCGCAG